>NZ_JQFL01000014.1:0-209416 GCF_000764215.1 Pseudoalteromonas sp. ND6B | reverse complement strand
GTGATTGGATCTCTCAGCCAACATAAATCAACTTTATCTTTACTGATATCAAAACCAATAAACATCATCTCTACTTACTCCCCTTGTACATACAGCATCAACTTAATCTAAGAGTGCTTGGATACCATTCAGTTTGTTGAGAATTGGAAGCTAGGGCTTAATCTACGGCTCAGTATCAAGTACTGGGCGGGGCTACAAGCTCACTAACTTCCGATGTAATAAATGATAGCTAATCATCTATTACAGAGAGATACAAGGCTGGGCTATTAGATTAAAATCTGTGTTATTGATTTTTCATTAATTTGCTGGTGATCACACCTGAGGTCATAGAGCCTGATACGTTGAGCGCAGTGCGTGCCATATCTATTAAGGGTTCAATAGAAATAAGTAAAGCCACAACCTCTATAGGTAATCCCATGGTAGGCAATACAACCAACGCTGCGAAGGTAGCACCACCACCAACACCTGCAATACCAAACGAGCTAATAACTACAATACCAATTAACGGTAAAATAAACTCAAATGTAAGTGGGTCTATCCCCACACTTGGCGCAACCATCATTGCGAGCATCGCAGGATAAATACCAGCACAGCCGTTTTGACCAATAGTGGCACCAAAAGAAGCCGATAAGTTTGCAATTGCTGGTGGTACTTTTAACTGGTTAATTTGCACATCGACATTCATAGGAATGGAGGCCGCTGAGCTACGTGAGCTAAATGCAAAGGTCAGTACTGGCCAGATTTTTTCAAAATAATGCTTTGGGTTTACACCCACAAAGCTAAGCAATAAGCCATGCACAACAAACATTAATAAAATAGCCACATACGAGGCAACAATAAAGGCAAGTAAATTTAAAATATCGTTACTGCTAGAGTTTGCCACGACGCTTGCCATTAGGCCCGCAACACCATAAGGAGTGAGTGCAATCACCATGCGAACTAAGCTCATTACCATAGCTTGTAGGGCGTTTACACCGTTACGAATTGGGCTGGCAAGTTCTGTTTTTTCCAGCATTACTTTACGTGCAGCTATACCAACAAGGACACCAAATATAACCGTGGCAATAATAGAGGTTGAACGTTGATTACTTAAATCCGCAAAGGGGTTTTCAGGAATAAAGCTCAGTAGCATTTGCGGCACGCTTAAGTCGGCTACATTCGCAGCTTTGCTTTGTAGGGTGTCCATTCTAGCGGCTTCTCGAGTACCCGAAACTAATCCTTCAATGCTCAAGTCAAACCCATAGGTGACAGCAATACCCACCAAAGCGGCAATTGCTGTGGTAAAGAGTAAAACAGAAATACTAATAAATGATATTTTACCTAAAGAGCCTTGGTTTTCGAGCTTTACCACTGCGGCAATCATAAAAATTAATACCAATGGCATGATGATCATTTTTAATAAACCGACATAGCCTTTACCCACCACGCTTACCCAGCTGAGTATTTCTTTAATCGTCTCTGGAGAGTGGGCAAATAAAAACTGTAGGGCTAAGCCAAAGGTGCTGCCAAGCACTAAGCCAAATAAAACGGTACGAGATAAAGAGCTGCTTTTTTGCGAAACAAGATAAATCGCGAACAGCAAACCGACAAATAATGCCAACATTAATAATACAGCAAGCGACATAGTACCCTCTTTTATAGCTGTGAATTAGCGCGGCACTTTAACGCTTTGTAAGACGTTAACAAAATACGCTTTCGCTATGGTATAGAATTAAAATGAATATAGTAATAATATTAAAGTATAACGAATGAGCACATTGTTGAAAAAATTAGCCCATATGATTGTATTTTCTTTAATTTATGGCGTTTACTAGATGAAAGTAAGATCTTAACTACAAATAAAATCGTAACCCTAATACGTAGTAATAAATTAATTTGTTCACTTTAGTTTTTATTTAAAAGAGGGAGTAGAGGTATGTTAAAGGCAATAATGGCACTGGTGATGGTTTTAGTGGTTAATGGGTGTTCAACCCAATACCCAAACCAAGCACTACTTGGTAAGCAATTTCCTACTGTGACGGGAGAAAGCTTAGAGCAAAAGTCATTCACCATTCCTGAGGACTTTAACAACCCCAATACGTTGCTGTTAATTGGTTATAAACAAGATAGCCAGTTTGATATTGATCGTTGGCTTATTGGTTTAGATATGAGCGCAGTGAATGTGACCGCTTATGAGTTGCCCACTATTCAGGGTATGGTTCCTCGCATGTTTAGTACCTTAATCGATAGCGGTATGCGCAAAGGGATCCCAAAAGAGTTGTGGGGTGGGGTGATCACAATTTACAAAGATGGCGATAAGGTTCAAGCATTTACTGGTAACGAAAACCCGAATAACAGCCGCGTAATACTGCTTGATGAGAGTGGCAAAATTATTTACTTTTACGACCGTGGCTTTTCGGTCTCCGCGTTAAATAATTTAAAAGCGGTGATTGAAAAGCAATAGGTTGCAGGTAAAGTTAGCATGCCTTTGGGCATGCTATAACTAAACGTTAGCGTGCCACGTTACAAAATCATTATTCGCTTACGTTGTTTCTGCCTTTCTTTTTAGCTCTATAAAGCGCTAAATCAGCATTTTTTAAAGCCTCGTCAAAGCTTTGTTTTGCTGTTCTTTGTGCTACGCCAATAGAAACAGTCACGTTCACCGTTTTATTGTCGCTTGGCTGTTTACCTTTGCGAGATTTTTTATCTGTGCGTTTTGGGTTTCTGATCACCATGTCGTAAGTTGCAATATTTTGACGCAGTGTTTCGAGTTCAGGAATTGACTGCTCAGCTGTTTTTCTTGGAAATACAACGGTAAATTCCTCTCCGCCATAGCGGTAAATCTTGCCACCCCCTTTAACGCCACTCATTTTTGCTGCCACTAGCTTAAGTACTTGGTCGCCAATATCATGGCCATAGGTGTCGTTGAATTTTTTAAAGTGGTCAATATCGAGCATAGCAACAGTGTATTTTCGCCCTAATGATAGAGCAAGCTGATTAAGTGCGCGGCGCGTTGGTAAGCTCGTTAAATCGTCTCTGTAAGCTAAATAATAAGAGTCGGTACTCACCGCTAATAAATACAGAGAAGCCATAAGTACAGCAATGACAGACCAAGGAAAATCAATAATGTGTTGCTGATTAAGGCACCACACAATAAAAGTAATGAGTAACGCCGTTTGCGTCAGGTTATGTGTTCTTACGCTTTGCCAAATGAGTAAGCTGCCAATGAGCGACAGTGGTAAAGCTATGGGTAAATAAGGAAGCAGTTGAGTATAAACAGAAGGTTGTAATGATAGCCCTTGTAAATGCAGACTCAGTGCCAGCCACGCAAACGCTGCGCCGCCACATAGAATAATTAATAAGGTTCGGGTCGCAGTGTGTATTGATAAAAGTGCGCGATCTTTTATCACGGCTAACAACATTAATAAACTTGCAGCGCATAGTAAAACCCAATCAGATTGCGCTTTAAGCCAACTTGACCACGGCAAAGCATACTCAAGTGAACATAAATAAAGTAACCAAAATGCGCACAAAATAGCGACTCGACTTCGATTAAACTGAGTGGCAAATATAGCGGTAATAATTAGTAATGGATAAACAAGATTATTAATAAGAGAGAGTTTACTTTGCCATTGGGTTTGAAATTGAGTTAATAACAAAAATAATCCACACACAGCTAAAAGACTCAAAGAAGTTGATTTAACTCCTGCTAATTTTAACAACCCATGCTCCAAAGACCGATGCCTAAAAAAATAAAAGCTTATTGTATTGATATATAAAAAATATTACTACTTTAATGCTTGTTAATTATTTAAAAACAATACTTTAAAACTAATTTTAATGCTTTTTATCGACATTTTTTAACCAAATGTATGACATTTTAGTAAATGTAAAAATAGTGAGCAGATTAAATTCAACAAGGTGGGAGACGATGTAAAAAGCGTTTAAACATTGAATAAGGCCATCCATGGCCTATTAATTAATCGTTTTTGTAGTAAGGGTAGTCACTGTAACCTTGCTCAGTCCCGCCATACATAGTGGCTGCATCGGCATCATTTAATGGCCATTGATTTTTTATGCGCGCTGGTAAATCAGGGTTTGCAATAAAAGGGCGACCAAAAGCAAATAAATCACCGTAGCCTTTAGCTAACATCGCCACCGCTTTTTCAACAGTGTACTTACCAGCGTAAATAATACGCCCAGAAAATTCAGCTCTAGCTGCTTGATAAAATAGCTCTGGTAAATCAGGAGCATTGTCCCAATCAGCTTCTGCAATTGAAAGGTAAGCAATACCGGCTTGTTCAAGTACTTTAATCGCTTCAATGTAGGTATGATGTGGGTCTGATTCTACTAACCCTAAATAAACACGGGTTTCATCAGTACTGCTAAATAAGGGCGCAAATCTAACCCCTAAGCGCTCAGGGCCTACTACGTCACTTACTGCCGCGACAATTTCTTTTAAAAAGCGCAGGCGATTAGTAAGAGATCCGCCGTATTCATCATCTCGTTTATTGGTGTGCTCAGAAATAAACTGATTTACTAAATACCCATTAGCACAATGCAGTTCTACGCCATCAAACCCCGCTTCTAGCGCATTACGGGCAGCTTGTGCATACATGCCAACAAGCTCTTTTACTTCATCGGTTGTTAAAGCTTGTGGTTCACTTGGGTTGGCTAAAGCGCCTTGAGCCGGTCCTGTTTCAATAAAGACTTTAACGCTATCAGCTGTTAGAGCTGAGGGGGCAATAGGTTTGGCTTCATTAGGCTGTAAGCTGGTATGTGAAACGCGGCCAACGTGCCAAAGCTGGGCAAAAATAATTCCACCTTCTGCATGTACTGCATCAGTTACTTTTTTCCAACCAGCTATTTGTTGATTAGAATGAATGCCTGGTGTCCAAGCATACCCTTGTCCTCTTGGTTCAATTTGAGTGCCTTCGGTAACCATAAAACCGGCACTAGCACGCTGTGCATAATATGTGGCCATCACCTCGTTGGGGATATTGCCAGGAACTGTGCTGCGTGAGCGTGTAAGTGGCGGCATTACAATACGGTTTTTAAGTGTGTATGGGCCTAAATTGATTGATGAAAATAGACTGTCGATATTCTTACTTGGTTGACTCATTTTAATACCTTTTAAATTAATAATGCTGTTTAGCGCCAATTACAATGCTGGTGAGCATAGGGATTAAAAGGTACAATTTGAAACAATGTTTTTTTGTTTAAGATACAATTATGAATGGTATATCTCGGCTTGATATAAAACAATTACGAATATTGAGTGCATTACTTAAACTAAAAAATGTGTCGGATGTGGCCCGCAAAATGGGCTTAACCCAGCAGGCTATTAGTGAGCAGCTGCGAAAATTGCGTGACTTATTTGACGATCGGCTTTTTATTCGCCAAGGCAATACAATGGTTGCAACACCTAAAGCAATTGCACTAGAGAAGCCCATTAATCAAATATTAACTCAGGTAGAAGCGTTATTAATACCTAAACAATTTACCCCAAGTAGTTACAAGGGCGTATTTACAATAAGTGCGACTGATTACGCTATAGCAGCTCTTTTGCCACAATTATTAGAAATAACAAGACGCGAAGCGCCAGGATTAAAGCTGATTATTCGTGACTTTGCCTCTGATAATGTTAATCAATTAATAAGTGCAGGAGAGCTGGATTTATTAATTAGTTTTCCTGAATTTATCCCTACAAACTTAATCTATGACACATTATTTGAAGAACAACATATTTGTATTGCGGGGAAAGACACGGTGTTTTCTTCATCGACGTTGAGCCTTGCTGAAGTGGCGGCACACCCTCAATTAGTGGTTTCAGCGTCACGTGCTAACTTAAGAGGCTCTCACGACCAATGGTTTGCTGATAAGGGCTATGCGCGCAATATAGTTATGTCAGTGCCTGGCTTTTCATTTGTCCCCGATTTGCTTTGCAGTACTGACTTAATTGCTTTTTACCCATCGCGTTTACTGCCAAACGCCAAAGTGAAACAGCTTGAAGTTGAATTATTACCACCGCCATTTAAGGTGATTGCAGCGTGGCATCCACGTTCAAATAACAGCGATATTCACCAGTGGTTAATAGCACAATTAAAACGGATTTAGTGATTATTTAATTAGTTGACGAATATCGTTCCCTGTTGGTGCCTCATGGGCACGTAACGAAAAGGCGGGTAATATCGCTAATATATGGTCAAATATATCTGACTGAATATTTTCATACTCACCCCAATTAGTTGTATTGGTAAATGCATAAATCTCAATGGGTAAGCCATTTTTAGTTGGCTCTAGCTGCCTTACCATCAGTGTCATTGCCTGATGAATATGTGGATGCTGTTTTAATAGCGCGACTAAATAATGACGAAATGTGCCAACGTTAGTGAGCCGACGACCATTTAACGTACAGCTCATATCTATTTTTTTCGTGGTATTTTGCTCGTTAATAGCCGGTAGGGTAATTTCGAGGTAGTGACTTAATAAATCTGCTTTTTTCAGTGCGGTGATTTCTTGTTCATCTAAAAAGCGCACACTGCTCATTTCTATATGGATACTCCGTTTTATGCGCCTGCCACCGGATTCTGACATACCGCGCCAGTTTTTAAATGAGTCAGAAATTAGCGCATAGGTTGGAATAGTGGTAATGGTTTTATCCCAATTTCTTACTTTAACTGTGGTCAAGGCTATATCAATCACATCGCCATCTGCGCCGTATTTGGGCATTTCTAACCAATCACCAACCGCAAGCATATTGTTTGCTGAAAGCTGAATACCGGCCACCAGCCCTAAAATAGCGTCTTTAAACACCAGTAGCAGTACAGCCGATAGCGCACCTAAACCACTGAGTAATATTAACGGGGATTTATTCATTAATAATGAAATCGCTAAAATACCGGTTAATACGCTGGCGATCAGTTTAATTGTTTGTAAAAAACCACGTAATGGGAAGTGAGCTGCAATGGGTTGCCTGTCAGATATTGCTTGAAAAATATTGAGCATAGAAAACAGCGAGAGCAGTGCAAATAAAATGATCCACTGATCAGTAAACATCTCAATGATATGTAAAAAAGCCGTTCCTTCTGGAACCCAGAGCCTAGCTTGTATAACAACCACAGCACCTTGTAAAACAAAGGAAATATTACGTGTTAATTTAAGCGCTAAGTCGGCAGGCGTGTGGGTATCGGTTTGAACAACTTTATCACTAAAGCGGCCTTTAAGTAGTCGTTTTGAAACTGACCTTAAGATTAGGTGCAATATGAGCGCAAATAAGCCAACCCAGCACAGTACTAATATGTTGTACCATAAATGCGCACTCCCAGGAAAATAAAGACTAAACCATTGCAGTAAAAATTCTCGCAGCTGCGATCGTATTTCAGTCATTTATATTCCCAAGAGATTTATTTGCGTGAGTTTCATCTATTTAATGAAATCTATTTAAGCAGATGGGGCGAGAAAAGTCTATTTAAGCCGCGCTTAAATAGACTTTTTAAAAATAATATTTATATTTTATTTTCAGCAAGTTGCAGAGTTAACTCCTCAAAAATACTCGGATCGTCAATGGTTGATGGAATTTGCAGTTCTTCACCATCAATAAGTTGACGTAAGTTTTTGCGTAAAATTTTACCTGAGCGTGTTTTTGGTAAGCGCTCTACACACATAATATTTTTAAGACACGCAATAGCGCCGATTTGATTACGCACGGTTTGCACCAATTGCTGCTCTACTTCTTTATGCGATCCATGAAAATCATTTTTTAATACCACCATGGCCATGGGGTTTTGACCCTTGAGCGCATCATTAACACCAAATACGGCACATTCAGCAACCGCGGGATGAGCGGCTACAATTTCTTCCATTTCACCGGTTGATAAACGATGTCCCGCTACATTAATAACATCATCGGTGCGGCCCATAATAAATAGGTAGCCTTCATCATCAATATAACCGCCGTCGCCAGAAAGATAATAGCCATCATATTCACTTAAATAACCGGCTTTAAAGCGCTCGGTATTTTGCCAAATAGTGGGTAAACATCCTGGCGGTAAGGGCAGTTTAATAACGACTGCACCTTGTTCATTGGGGGCGCATTCGTCACCATTCATATCTAAAATACGTACGTCAAACCCAGGAGTCGCAACCGTTGAACTGCCTGCTTTTGTAGGTAGGTGCTCAATGCCGACAGGATTACAGGCTATCGCCCAACCAGTTTCTGTTTGCCACCAATGATCAAGCACAGGTAGGCCTGTTTTTTCTTTGAGCCAATCGTAGGTGGGAGGATCTAAGCGCTCGCCTGCTAAAAACAAGCGTTTCAGACTTGAAGTATCGTATTGTTTAAACCCATCGGCATTGGGATCTTCTTTTTTTATCGCTCTAAAGGCCGTTGGTGCGCTAAATAAAGCCGTTACTTTATACTGTTCAACCACTCGCCAAAATGCACTGGCATCTGGGGTTCTAACTGGTTTACCTTCAAATAAAATAGTGGCGCAGCGGTACATAAGCGGTGCATACACTATGTACGAATGGCCTACAACCCAACCAATATCCGAAGCGGTCCAAAACACGTCACCGGGTTTCATTCCGTATACGGTTTCCATGCTGTAATGCATGGCCACGGCATGGCCGCCATTTTCACGAACAACCCCCTTGGGAGTACCCGTTGTGCCTGACGTGTATAAAATATAAAGCGGGTGATCGCCACTTACCGGAATGGGATCAACGCCAGTAGCTGTTTGCATTGCAACAGCCCAGTCAATATCACGCTCAGGCATAAGTGGTGCAGTTACTTGCTCACGCTGATAAATTATACAATTTTCTACTTTATACGAGGCTGATTCGAGCGCGTTATCAAGTAACTCTTTGTATTCAATTACGGTATTCACTTCCACACCGCAAGAAGCACTGAGTACTAACTTAGGCTTGGCGTCATCAATTCTTACGGCAAGCTCATGCGCTGCAAACCCGCCAAAAACGACCGAATGAATAGCGCCGATGCGGGCGCAGGCTAACATGCCAATTACAGCCTCGGGGATCATGGGCATATAAATAACCACGCGGTCGCCTTTTGTTACGCCTAAAGACTGCATTACTCCTGCGAATTTAGCGACTTCTTGTTGCAGTTCAAAGTAACTGTAGCTGCGCGCGGTATTGGTTACGGGTGAGTCATAAATTAACGCTGTTTCATCACCATGGCCGGCAATAACATGCTGATCTACCGCTAAAAAGCAGCTATTAAGTTGGCCATCGGCATACCAGTGATATAAACCGTTTTCATCTTGTGTGTAAGCTGTTTCGGGAGCCTGGTACCAAGGGAGACGTTTACTTTGCGATAACCAAAACGCTGCCGGGTTTTGTTTAAACTCGTTGTAATGTTGTTTGTATTCACCTGACATAAAGGCTCCTGAGCAAAATTTAATATAACTTTATTTAAAACTAAGCGCTTTTTATCAGGAGTGATATTCGACTATGGTCGGTTAAATAATGAACGAGTTGTTTGGTTTTTAGCTAACGCTATGGTTTATAACGAACTAACAACTAGTTTGATGACTTAAATGAGGTAACATATAAAAATGATGAACTATTTAATGTGGTAATAATGAATCAAGTTGTCAGAGTAGGCGTTGCAGTGATAGTAATGCATGATAATAAAATTTTACTCGGTGAGCGAATAGGCGCACATGGTGCAAATACCTGGGCAACCCCTGGGGGGCATTTAGAATTTGGTGAAACGGTTGAGCAATGTGCAGTGCGCGAAGTAGCAGAAGAGACAGGGCTTACTGTTACTAATATTCGTAAACTCGATTTTACCAACGATATTTTTAGCGCCGAGAACAAGCACTATATTACTTTATATGTACGGGCAAAGTATGAAGGTGGCGAGCCTGTGAATAAAGAGCCTAACAAATGTTTACAGTGGCGTTGGTGCGATATTAATAACTTACCTTCACCTTTATTTACTTCATTGAAAAATTACTTAACGCAAGGCGTTTTACCTACTCAAGACTAAAGGCGCGTTGGAATAGGGAGCTGCCATTTATTTAAAATTTGTTGGTATTCACCGCTTTCTTTTATCGCGTTTAATCTATCAGTAATAATTTTCGCTGTTTGCGGGTTAAGCTGCTTACTTGCTGCAAAGTGAAGAGAAGAAGGTAACCGGGTTTGCGTGACAGACCGCACTATAAAAAACCAATACAAAAACAGTTAACATCATACGCAAACGCATAAATAATTGTCTTTAAAGCAATACATGAGGCTAGTGTAAATAAAATCAATAAAAAGGTACACGTTAAATGTGTGTTTTAGGTAATCAAATTGTTTAATTATTGTTTTTTATAAATTGACGAGGTGAGCATTGATACCAGCGCTTAAAGGCGCGATTAAAAGAGCTTTGATCATTAAACCCCAACATAGTTGCAATACTGCTTAGCGAATAATGAGGAATATATGTTAACAAACGGCGTTTTTGCTCTTGCTCAAGAAGCGCGGCAAAATTGGTGTTTTCTTGCTTTAGATGACGTTGCACTGTGCGCGGGGTCATATTTAAAGCACTAGCCGTTCTGATCAGTGAGCAGTCCTGCAAATCGTATTTAGCCATTAAAATATGATTAATTTTTTCTGTTAATAATTGCTGACTTTTAAACTGGGATAGCTGTTGCTCTGACATTTGCTTTAGCACAGCGTTAATCTGGGAGTTATCGGTTTTAAAAGGAAGGGTTAAGTAACTACTTGGAAACTCTACTTGATTAAAGTTAGCGCCAGCTTTTACTGGGCAATTAAACCATTGCGCTAATTGTTGTAACTCACTGTCTGAAAAATGTGCTGTAAAATAAACGCAACTAGGCGAAAGCTGAGGATTAAGCAGTTGGCGTATAACACTTACCCACGCGGTCATATTTCGTAATACGGCCTGTGGACTGCACTGTGGGTCTGCTAACCAAGTTACCTTGCAAAGTGTTTGTTGCTGTTCAAACTCAGCACGCCCTATGTTAGCCACTAGGCTGTCGTAACTCAGTAGTGCAGTAATGGCACTGGCTAGATTAGTACTCGATTCAATTAAATACCCAAGTACACCAAAATCAGCGGTACGTATTTGTTTTCCTAATTCAAACCCGAATAAGGAGTCATTTAGCGTTTGCTGTGCATAACTAAGCAGCGCATTATAGCTTTTTAAGCTAATACGAGGCGCTAATTGTTGTGTTTGCTTATTTGTATATTCATCAAATTCAATGGCAGTTAGTATCTCTTGGCTATCTAATCCTGTGCTTTGAAGATAATCCAAACAGCTAGAAAAGTAATGATCGGCTAAGGTTTTCATTTGTCGCCTAAAGCTAAAAAATAGTCATCTAATCGCAAGTTTGCCATGCAATATTTTTATATGCTAGAGATCTATAAAAATAATATGGGGCACACAATGATTGAGATAAACGTTAAACATAGTGTGGCAGCAACACCTGAACAATTATGCATCTTATTATTAGCGCATGCTGATTTGGGGCGCTTTTTTAATGCGCAGTTTGAAGTGTTAACACCGCAAGACTCGGGTGAAATAAGTGGTGGAAAAGGCACTATTAGACAAATAAAAATGCAAGGTACAACATTTAAAGAGCAAATAATAACGGCCGATAATAGCCACATTAGTTACCGTATTTTAGGGGATAAACCCGTTGCACAGCACCGTGGTGATATTTACTTAAAAGCCAATAATGCTCAGCCATCACTCACCGAGATCAGCTACCATATTCGTTGCATTGCGCCTTTGTGGTTACCCAATTTTATACTGGCTTTTTTTATAAAAAAAGATGTTAGCCAAGCACTTAAAAAAATAGCCAGCTATTTTCAGGAGAAACATCATGAGCATTGAAATTATTTTATTGGCACTGAGCCCTATTTTTTTGCTGTTTGTAGGGGTTGAGTTTATAAAATTTAGACGTTACTACGATATAAAAGACAGCTTAGCCAACGCGTTACTTGCTTTATTACATCAAGGCGCTGATGCCATTGCGTTATTATTATTAATGCCGTTTTTTTATTGGTTGTATCAGTTTCGGCTATTTGATATTGAATTGACGCTATTTACTGTATTAGGCGCTTTTTTACTGCAAGACTTTTTATACTATTGGTTTCATCGTGCATCACATCATATTCATTGGTTATGGGCCGCTCATGTAGTGCATCATAGTTCTACTAAAATGAACTTTACCACGGCATTTAGGCAAAGTTTAATGTATCCGCTGGCGGGAATGTGGCTATTTTGGTTGCCGATGATATTAATAGGCTTTGAGCCTGTGATTGTTTTTGCGGTGGTGGCACTTAATTTGGCTTATCAATTTTTTGTACACACGCAAGTGGTAAAAAAGCTCGGTTGGTTTGAAGCATTATTTAATACCCCATCGCATCATCGGGTGCACCACGCTATAAATAATGGCTACTTAGATAAAAACTTCGCTGGCGTTTTAATTATTTGGGATAAATTATTTGGCACTTATGTAGAAGAGGATGAAAACAAGCCCTGTAAATACGGCATTATTGGTCAATTAAACAGTAATAACCCAATCAAAATCACCTTTCATCAGTGGCTGTATTTATTTAAAAGTACTTACCAAGCTAAAGGGTTAAAAGCCAAGTTAAACGTGTTGTTTGGCTACCCAACAAGCTCTCAAAGTAGTAATAAGTAAGCCTATTTTTATATAAAAAAAGCCAGGATCAAATAGCATCACTCCTGGCTTATCTCACAGTAAAATTTAGTTATTTGGCCGTTGTGATCACTGTATCAATTAAGTGTACAACGCCATTACTAGTGTAAATATCAGTGGTTGTTACATTGCTGCCAGCTACTTGTAGTGATGTAGCCGGTAAGCTTACTTGCCACCAAATATCGTTCACAGCTTGACCATTATTCTGACCAGCTGCCGTATCACCTGAGAAGGTATATAAAGGACGGCCAAGGTAAGCGACTTGCATGCTGCCATCTGAGCGAGCAATCAATGATAAACCCGGAATATTTTCGATAGACTCCGCAGTGCCTAACACGGGTGGCCACGTTGTTGCACAAGCTGCTTCACATACGCTCATTGCCTCACCTAAGTCGTTATCAAATACATACACGGTTTTACCAGGCATTGCATCGGCCATACCCGTTACTAAACGATTATTTGTTGCATCATAAGCTACGCTGTCTGTTGCTGTATTTTCGGTGCTGGTAAAATCTACCACGTTTACGCTTAGCATATTATCAGCAAGTGTAGTGACCATTTTACCATTGGCTGCAAATGCATCGGTACTTCCAACTTGAGCGCCTAATACATGTTGAGTCAAAACACCTGTTAGTGCAGCGGTGTCAGCCAATAAGGCATCTAAATCAGCGGAAGGGATTTTACTAAATGCCGCATTTGTTGGTGCAAATACAGTAAATGATTGATTGGTATCGTTAAACGTATCAACTAACCCTGCTGCTTGCAGTGCAGTTACTAATGTAGATAATGCAGGCGTTTCTGTGGCAACTGTTGCAATAGTTTTAGTCGGTGTGCCGACTTCAGCCGGTGGCATAATCACTTTATTTAATACATGAATAGCGCCGTTGCTTGCGGTTACATTTGCCTCTGTGATTGCCGAATCATTGATAAATAGCGAGCTATTCACATAAGAAATAGCAGCCATGTCGCCATTGGCCATTTCTACTTTGTTACTATTGCTATTAGCAATGGCTACAGCGTCATCAGATAAAACAGTGGCGTCAGGGAATACATGGTAAAGCAAGATATCACGAAGTGTATCTGTATCAGCTAACAGCGCATTAATTGTATCCTGACCGAGCGCTGCAAATGCATCATCCGTAGGAGCAAATACACTAAAAGTGTTATCTGGATCAGCAACTAACGTATCTAAGCCTGTTGCCGTTAGTGCAGCAAGAAGCGTAGTAAAGTTACCATTAGCACTGGCTATATCAGCAATTGTTCCTGCGCTTTGCGGTAAGGTTACATCAGAAATAATAACCGAATCGATTACATGGATAACACCGTTAGAAGTCATAATATCTTTAACAATGATGTTTGCACCGCCAAACGACAACATATTTGTATCTGCGTTTATCGCAATTGGAAGTGTATTGCCTAATAGCGTTTCAGCTGATTGGCCGTTTAAAGACATTGCAGTGACTGAATCAACTGACCCAACAAGCACATGCTGCTTTAAAACATCCGCTAAAACGGTAGGGTTTGCCAGCAGTGTATTTAAAAAACCACTACCAATTGCTTCAAATGCAGCGTCGGTTGGAGCGAAAACGGTGAACTCTTTCGACGTATCCGCCAGTGCCGATGTTAAGCCTGCAGCGTCAAGTGCGGCAAGCAAAGTACTAAAGTCGCCTGCTTGTTGAGCTGTTTCAACAATATTGTTGGTTGGCGGTGTTTCTGACACTGTTTTGGGTGTAAGTACTGCGTCAATAACATGAATAATACCGTTGTCGGTTTTAATGTCGGTCATTGTTACCGTGCTGGTATTAACTAATAAGCTTTCACCATTTAAAGACAGTGCAATACTTTGTCCGTTTACCGTTTCAACGGTTGACCCAGCCAAACCAATTGCTGCTTGCGCATCTACTCTGCCAGAGATCACATGGTAAGTTAAAATTGAGCTTAAAGTATCAGGATCAGCTAATAAATTATTGATAGTTTCTTCACCTAATAACGCAAATGCATCATCAGTAGGAGCAAAAACGGTATAGCTGTTAGTTAAATCGTCTAGTGTTTCATCTAGACCTGTTGCTTCTAAAGCTGCAACAAGGGTAGTGAATTCTCCAGAGTCCTGTGCGGCATCTAAAACAGAAACGGCTGGTTGTGGATCTACAGTGACAGGGGCGTTGTTATCATCGTCGCTACTACAACCTTGAATGAGTAACAAGGGAAGTATGATAGCACCGAGCTTAAATACTTTATTCATAATTTTTCCTTTAATTGAATGTTACAGTGTTACAGCTTTGTGAACTCTACGTAGCCAAGCTCTGTATTGATCAAAAAAAGGAGCGTTATTTTTGTACGATTTAATAGGTGTAAGATTTAATTGAACTTTTATTCAAGCAAGTCTTAAATTTTAGTTTTTTTACTGCGAGGCGCACCCAGTAAAATAAAAAGGTGGCAAATACACACCGATAAAAATGCACTAATTCCCAAAGCGCCACCAAAGCCATCAAGAATGGGAACCAAATAGGCAAAAAACAATGAAAATATAATTGCTGAACTGGCAAGCGTATAAACACCAAAGCGGTGAGGGGCGCTCATGCCAATAAAGGTGCCGCCAAAAAAGACGATACTATAGAGTTCTGCGTTGAGGCTCAGCTGTGCAAAAATCAAATAGGCAATAATTGAGAGTGCAGCTGAGGCTCTTATAGCATCAAAGCGGTTATGCTTTGCTAAATAAAAGGTAAAAAAAGCACCAGCCAAGGCTAATACTGGGTATGTAATAGTCATATCAGCAATCCTTTAGCTAAAACAAACAGGGCTACACTGGCAAATGCAATACTGCCTAATCGTCCGCCAAATCCTGCAAATACATTAAGTGTTAGTGTATATAAAACAGCGCCAATGGCAGAAATAATAGCGATTTCCCAATAGTTGCTAATTAAGCTGGTGGAACACATACCGGCAAAACTACCTGCATAAATGGAGGCATAAGGGTGGTTTTGATAACGTGCAGGAAACGGAATAAATGAACCGATAAGGCCTGTTAAAGCAGCAGACACAACAATAGGTAATGCCAATGTGGTATGCATTATAAAGCACGACAAGCAGCCTATAAAAAAGGTGATGAATTTTAAAAGTATGAATTTAGTCATAAGGCGCACATCATAAAGGTTCAGTTTTAGCTTTAATAGTTAAAATCGACAATTTAAGACTAAAAGCGATATATGTCTCCCAAAAGAGCAAATAACCGTGGCTTTAAATTAAATGTACGCAATGAATGACTAAAAATAATGCCGTTAATGTTCTATAAATTACAAATTATGTATAATGCAGCATATTTCATATATTAAAAGTTATAACCTAAGGTAATTTATGTCTAACTGTTTGCATTTGGCTATTCCAGCTGGTGATCTTGAAAAAGCGAAAGCGTTTTATTGTGACGTGCTTGGTTGTAAAACGGGTAATAGTGAAGCTGGGCGATGGGTAGACATTGATTTTTGGGGTAACGAGTTAACGCTTCATCAAAGCACAGAGCGCTTACCAACAGTGCGTCATGATGTTGATATGGGCGCAGTAGCTGTACCGCATTTTGGTATTCACTTATCTGAAGATGAATTTCAGGCGTTAAAAACTCGGATTGCGGCTGCTGGCCTTGAATATTTAGATAAGCCTTACCGCCGTTTTGTAGGTGATGAATTTGAGCAAGAAACGTTTTTTATTGAAGATCCAAATGGTAACGTTTTAGAAATGAAAACTATGGTAAACCCAGAAGTCTTATTCAAAAAAGACGAGTAATGATTATGCGCCTAAACGATTACTTTAGGCGTTTTCTCTAGGGTCTGTTGACCTTTGCGGATTAAAATTTGTTCAAGCTAGGGGCGGTTTAATCGCGGCGCGAGGTTTGTAACCTAGTGGGCTAAGTAAAAACCAAGCAAAGCTTCCGCGTCCTGCTCACGCCCCTTACCTACATCCATGTAGGCAACAAAGAGTAAATCGCCCCTAGGCAGAACCCTTCGGGCAGCGCCTGTCTGGCATTGATGCTGCGTTATCGCCTATTTATGGGGAATAACCACACCACATAGGCTCTGCCTTGCCTAAATACCAAACAGACTGCTGCAAATTTAACCTTGAAAGATCAACAGACCCTAGTGTAGGTTTGCTTAGCCTGCGCTTTTCGTAATGACTTTTTTTGATACATTGCTTCATCACCGGCTTTTAAAACCTCATCTAAATTTTTAGGCGCTTCGCTATAGTTTATTTGTCCTACGCTTGCGTAAATAGCGATGGTGTTGCCTTGGTGTTCTAAGCTAAGCGCATTTAATTTTTGTTCAAGGGTCGCAACTCGCTGGTTAATTTTATCTTTGCTGGTAAATAATGCCATAGCCACAAACTCATCTCCGCCTAAGCGGCCAACTGCGTCTTCACTGCGCATATGCTGACTAATTGACTCTGCCACCGTGCAAAGTACTTTATCGCCAACATCATGGCCGTAGGTATCATTTATTGCTTTAAATCGGTCTAAATCGATATATAAAAAACACAATACGCCACCACGTTGAGCGTGTTTTTTTAATAACTCATTGGCTTTTAAACTCCAGCCTCGGCGGTTATAAATATGACAAAGATGATCGTAATTAGCGTGCTGTTCAGCCTGTTTTTTAGCATAACTGAGTCGTTGAATTCGCCTACCAACTGCAATAGCAAGAAGCAGAGATTCAATCGTAAAAGCAATCACAAACCCATAACGCTGTATAAAAGGACTGTATTCGGTTAGTAACACTCTAAATATCATGCTGATAAATACACAGCTTAAGGCAATAAATACCAAGCTGGCTTCGTTAACGCCTTGTTTAGCTTGCACAGCTGAGAGTATAAAAATGGTCATCACAATCAGTAGTGACAAATAGCCAGTAACGATTGTGGTGATATTAGTAATAGCGGGTAAATCTAAAGCTATTTTTTGTAAGCACAAAGTCAGTACACATAACGCGGTAATTTTTAATGCATAACTTAATTTGCGCCAATACTCAGGTAGCTCTAATAGTGCGCTCATAAACCAAGTAGCACTGACTATAGTTAAACCAATGCTTAATGTATAAAGGTGGCTGATATATGCAGAAAAGTAGCCATTGGTAAATAAATAGGGCTGGCCTTCTTGTAAAAAAATAAAGCTAACGATACAAAAAAGATAGATGCTATACAGTTTAAAAATAGCGTCTTTAATGCCATAACCTATTATTAAAGCATAAAAAATAAGCGTTGCGCATAATCCATAAAACACCCCAAATATTAAATTGTACAATTGCACCTTTTCAATAAATTGCTGTGAGTCTAGCCAAGTAAACCGGGGGTTATAGCTGGCAGTAGTGGTTAAAGTTAGCTCTGCATTAAAGCTGCCTTGTTCCATTAAAATAGCCATTTGATTTGTTTTTAAAGGGGCTTTTAATTGGTTATTTTGTTGCCACGAAAAACGTTCAAGTGCAGGGCGAGTAAACGTAAAAACACCGCTTTGGTTTAGCGTACATATCAACTCAAATTGGTTAATGCCTTTTTCTAGTTTTATGTCTGCAGCAATACCTTGCGATAAGGGAATGGACACACTGTTTGTGATAGATTTTAAATTGCAGCTATCTTTTGCAATAGCTGTATTGCAGATAAGAAAAATAAAAAATAAAGCACCGCAAAGTTTAATACATAAGGAGGTGGTTGTATGTAAGTGCTTCCTTATTGTTACGGTGTTATTGAGCATAGTAGGGTTATAAAAATGGCAGTTACCCTATATTAACAAAGCGTGTTATCTTTGCTAGTAAAAGTTAATAATAAAGTTTGATATAGCGCATGAATGGGTAAATCTTATTTTTATAACTGTATTTCACTCGGAGTTTTATTAAAGTGGCGTTTAAACTCACGGCTAAACTGTGATGCACTGGTGTAACCTACCTTAAAAGCAGCTTCATTTGCTTTGCTGCCCGCTGTGGTAATTAACTCTTTTGCTTTAGCTAAACGTACTTTTTTTAAGTATTGTAAGGGAGATTCAAACGTTACCTGTCTAAATGCACGATGAAAAGAGGATACGCTCATATTTACCTCTTCTGCTAAACTTTCAACAGTAATAGGGTTTGCATAGTCCTGATGCATCGTTGCTAGTGTGCGAGCTATACGCGCATAATGGCCATCATGCATAGCTAGGCCTATTAAAGTATTCCCTTGGGGGCCGCAAAGGACACGATACACTAGCTCTTTTACTATATCTTCGCCGAATATCTCAGCCTCAAGTGGATTATTTAAAACCGTTAGTAACCTACATGTTACCTGCTCCATTGCGCAGTTTAGCTTTGCTGATTGTACTGCGCCAATGTTCGCGCTGGAGACAGATAAAGGCTGGTGCTGCATCATCTGATTAACCAGTTTGTGCAACATGACAGGATTTATATCTATAGCTATGCCCATAACCGGTAAGTCATTATCGGTAAACGCTTCACACTCTAATGGGACCGGTACACCTAGTACCAAGTAATCACCTTCGCCGTATTTTATTTGATGTTCTGGGAAATGAATTATTTTATGGCCTTGGCCAACCACGATTATGCCTGAATTATAAATAAGCGGCTGGCGCGGTGAACTTTTGGTAGCGCGATGAAAATACACCCCTGGAATAATTGTTTCCATGGTGCCCTCAAAGCTTAGTAAATTATTGTGCTCGGCGTATTGTTGCAACATTTTGGCTATGATGGGCATAAAAGTATCTGTAATTAAAATATTTTGCGTAAAATAACAGCGCTGGTAGTTTTAGGCAAGCTTTAGGCAGTTATTGGGCTTTTTATATATTAACTTTGCTACTAATATGCATCCATCAAAGCTTTACTTGATATGTGACTAAGTAAAGCATCATGAAATTAACCGTCACCTAGGAGCAAAATAATGAAATTTAGCTACGTAAATCCCACTCTCATCCAATTTGGCCAACAGCAAATTGCCGCACTTAGCGACTTGATCGCAAAAGATCAAAAAGTATTGGTTGTTTATGGCGGCGGCTCAATTAAAAAGAACGGCGTGTATGACCAAGTTGCTGCTGCACTTGAAGGTTTTGATTGGGTCGAATTCTCGGGTGTGGGTGCTAACCCAACAATTGAAGTACTTGACCAAGCGGTTAAAATTTGTAAAGAACAAGATATCGACTTTGTATTAGGTGTCGGCGGCGGCTCTGTAATAGACGGCGTTAAATACATTGCGGCTTCTGCAGTATACGACGGCGAAGGTTGGGACATTCCTACTGGTAAGCATACAATTACCAGCGCATTACCAATTGGTGCCGTATTAACGCTACCAGCTACAGGTTCTGAATCTAACCAAAACTCAGTGGTAAGCAAAGAAGCGACTAAGCAAAAATTGCCGTTTGCTTCACCAGAAGTACTGCCTAAATTTGCGATTATGGATCCTGATGTAATGAAAACATTACCACAGCGCCAGCTTGTAAATGGCTTAGTTGATGCGTGGGTGCATACTTGTGAGCAATACCTTACGTTCCCTGAAGGCGCATTGGTACAAGAAGGATACGCAGAGGCACTGTTAAAAACGCTCAAAACACTGGGCGATAACTTTGAAAACCAAGACGATGCATGGCGTGCAAACCTTATGTGGGCAGCTAACCAAGCACTTAATGGCTTAATTGGTTCTGGCGTATCGCAAGATTGGGCAACCCACATGATTGGCCATGAGCTTACTGCTGCCTATGGTGTTGACCATGCGCGTTCGCTTGCTATTGTTCAGCCTTCGTTATTGCGCAATCAATTTGCAGTTAAAAAAGCGAAACTAGAGCAAATGGGTAAAAACGTATTTGGCCTTGAGCAAACAGACGATTTAGCGGAGCAAACAATTCAAGCGATTGAAGCGTTTTACCACAGCCTTGAGGTTGCAACACAGCTAACTGAACATGGTGATGATAAAGCGGCTGCCATTGATAATATTATTGGCAAACTAGAAGCACATGGCATGGTTGCCCTTGGTGAAAACCAAGCGATTACGCTAAAAGAAAGCCGTGAAATTTTAGAACACGCGGTTGCTTAAGCGTTAATCTTAAAAAACCACTGGCTATTAAAGCCGGTGGTTTTTTGTTTTATAGTTAACCTCAGTAAACGCAATTGGCGCCATTAATTGATAAAAAGCCCTTTATTGTCGTTTGCCGCTAATATACTATGTGGCTTCAATTGGTTAGGTTTATTTAAGTCAATTTTAGGCTGAGAAGATAGCTAAATTATGCGCTCAAATCGTTTGTTAATGGTCATGTTACTCGTGCTTGTGCACAGCTTTATAAGTTGTGATGGCGCTGCATACCATTTACAAGAAGACGTTGAGCATGTAAGTAACGCATTATCACAAAACACTATAACCGCTGATAATGACCAAGGACAAAGCGATAATCAGCCACCGGCTGAGATTCATGCACACCAACATTGTCACTGTGGCTATTACAGCACACTTAGTCACGCTATTATTCCTCAACAAAGTAAACCCTCAGTACTTGTGTATTACCATGGTTTAAATTATCCACCTGATGTACCCCCACCGAATTCATTTAGCTAGTTTTTAATTTAATTTCAATTAATTATTGTGCTTTTAGCTGCCTGCGCGTAAGCGTTCTATGGGCTGTTATAGGCATGTTTAAATTGCTAACTATTTTACACTGTCGCTATTTTTAGCGTAGGTTGTGAATGGTTTGCAAGTGAACTCTGTTTATTAAAAAACGGACAAGCTATATGAATAAAAAACCAATTATGCTGGTGGTGATGCTGTGTGCGCTACCTGCTTTTAGTGCGTTTGCAAATGTTAAAACGTTAACCCTAAAACAAGCGTTGATAAATACCGAGCAACAAAATCCGCTATTAAAACGCTATCCTTATCATCAAAAAATACTCAGCGCGCTTAAATCTCAAGCGGCGCTTTCGCCTAACCCTGTAATAAATGTAGAAGCCGAAAACCTCTTAGGAACAAACGATGCGCGTGGTGTGCAAGGGGCTGAAATAACCTTGGCATTTAGCCAGCTTATAGAGCTTGGAGATAAACGCCAAAGCCGCATAAATTACGCAACGGCGAACATTAAAGCCCAAGCAATACAATATCAAAATACTCGGTTAGCTTTATTAGCAACCACTGGTGAGCGATATTACGAGGCGCTTAAATTTCAAACCTTACTTACGCTTAACAGCGAACGACAACACGTGGTGAGCCAAGCTCTTAAAGCAATAAAGCAACGGGCTAACGCTGGCGCTGTATCGCAAGCCGATGTAACCCGTATGCGTTATGCGCTTAGCCAAGTAGAGCTTGATAAAGCTAAGCTAAATAGCGAATTTGAGCGAGCGCGTTTATCGCTCAATGAGTTGTGGAATGAGCAACATGACTACACGAATTTCGCAGGGAATATGGCTACTTTAATACCGCTTAAATCTGAGCAAGCGTTACTCAATGCAGTTAACCAAGCGCCTGAGTTTGCTATGTTGCAGCAACAATATTTGCAGCAAGCGGCCAACTTAACGCTGCAAAAAGCTAACGGGCAAAGCGATATTAATGTAGGTGCAGGCCTGCGCTTCAATCTATAAAGCGATACCAGTTCGTTACTGTTTTCGTTTTCTATGCCGCTGCAATTGAGTAACTCAAATAGCGGTAATATTGAAGCGGCTAACAGTCAGTTGGCACTGCTAAGCAAGCAGCAAGAGCAATTACGGGTTCAGTTACGCCAACAAGTTCGTACCTTGTACGCCTATTACCAAGGCAAAACGTTACAGGCGCAGTTGTTATCAGGGCAGGTTATTCCACAAGCCCAAACACTCATTGAGCAAAGTTTAAAAAGCTATCAACGCGGACAAATTTCGGTGTTGCAATTGCTCGATGCCCAACAAGCTCTATTTGACTCTAAACGCGCACTTATCAATACCTATGCAGTACTATATCAAACGCACCTTACTCTTGAGCGTTTAACTGGCCAATCTTTAATTGAGACTTTTCAACCATGAACAACACGTTTATCGCATTATTAGTATCACTTTCGTTTACAACGAGCCTTATAAGCACACATGCATTTGCCTCAGCAGAGCATGACCAAACAGAGCAAACCCAAAAACAAGGTCCACACGGCGGCTTTTTATTAACCAACGAAAAGCTCACTCTTGAGTTAAAGCTGCAAGAATTGGCAGGTAAAGTTGAGCTGCGCGTATATGGTTATGAGCAAAATCAGCCGGTAGATATCAACGATTTAAGCATCGAAATGAACTTAAAACGATTAGTAGAAGCGCCGCAAAAAATACAATTTACGCGTGAGAATGAGTACCTTGTTAGCACGCAACCCATAAATGAGCCACATTCGTTTGCGCTTTTCATTACTGCCAATTATAAAGGTGAACACGTTAGTTTTGAGTACACCCAACACGAAGGCCGCACTATGCTTAGTGAGCGAGTAGTTAAAGGTGCGGGTATTGAAACGCAGATAGCAAAAAGCGGCGAGGTTGATATTTCTGACACGCTGTTTGGTGTTATTGCACCGACACAGCACGGCACAGTAGAAGTGATGGCGCCATATACCGGATTGATCAGCGATATTTTTGTCAGCATTGGTCAAAAGGTTCAAAAAGGTGAGGTACTGGCCAGTGTCACCAACCGTGAAACATTGCAAAACTACAGTATTAAAAGCCCCATTAGCGGTGTTGTAACCGAGCAATATTTAAAGCGTGGCGAACTGGCAAGTACTCGCGCGCTTATGCAAGTCGTGAACCTTGATAAAGTATGGGTTGAGCTCTCTGCCTTTCCTGAAAATATTGAAAACCTAGCCATTGGTCAAAGTGCCACGGTGTACGATTTACATCATCATTTAAATGCCCAAGGTAAGGTGTTTTTTATAGCGCCTATGATGACCGGCGGGCACATTGCACGTGCTCGTATTGAGCTTAATAACCCTGATGGTCATTGGCGTCCAGGTATGCATGTTAATAGTGATGTCAGTATCGATAAGGTTAATGCTAACGTGCGTGTAAAGCCTGAGGCTATTCAAGAGTTTAATGGTATGGCGAGTGTGTTTGTGCGTAAAAATAGTGTGTTTGAAGTACGCCCTGTTACTTTAGGCGCAAAAAGTAGCGAGTGGGTTGAAGTGATCGCGGGTTTAAGCCCAGGTAGCGAGTACGTCACAACCAATAGCTATGTGATCAAAGCCGATATTTTAAAAAGCGGCGCAAGTCACGCTCACTAGGAGGTACCATGATTAACTGGATTGTTTCTTTTGCGGTTAAACGCCGCATGATGGTACTGGCACTGACATTTTTATTTGCTGGGTTTGGTGTGTATAACATCCAAAACTTAGCGGTAGATGCTGTCCCCGATATTACCAACGTGCAAGTGCAAATTAATACTAAAGCGCCTGGTTTTACGCCGCTTGAAGTTGAGCAGCGTATCACTTACTTAGTCGAAACAGCGATGGCGGGTATTCCTAAGCTTGATTATACCCGTTCGCTTTCTCGCTATGGGCTTTCTCAAGTAACCATTATTTTTGATGAAGGCACCGATATTTATTGGGCACGTCAACAAATTGGTGAGCGTATTCAAAGTATTCGCGCCGATTTACCTAATAATGTTGAGCCAAACCTTGGACCTATTGCCAGTGGTTTAGGTGAAATATTTACCTATAGCGTGCATGCAAAACCCGATGCGTTAAAAAGTGATGGTACGGCGTATAACGCCGAAGACTTACGTACTTTGCAAGACTGGGTTATTCGTCCGCAGCTTTTAAAAGTAAAAGGCGTAACCGAAATAAACAGCCAAGGTGGCTTTGAGCGCCAGTACCAAGTTGCGCCCATGCCAGAAAAGCTCATCGCTTATAAGCTAACAATCAACGATGTTATTAGTGCACTTGAGCTTAATAACAGCAATCGCGGAGCCGGTTATATAGAGCGCTTTGACGGCCAATATTTAGTGCGCTCGCCTGGGCAATTAAAAACATTAGCCGATATAGCAAACACCGTTATCGCCAAGCGTGATGATGCTCCTGTGCGAATTAAAGACGTGGCAAATGTGTATTTAGGAAAAGAGCTCAGAACCGGCGCGGCTACCTATAATGGCGAAGAAACCGTACTAGGCACGGCAATGATGCTAATAGGTGAAAACAGCCGTGTGGTCGCCAAAGCCATGGCTGATAAGTTGATAGAGGTACAAAAAAGCTTACCTGCAGGGGTTATCGTTGAGCCTGTCTATGACCGTACCAACCTGGTTGATAAAACCATTGCCACAGTTCAAAAAAATCTGTTTGAAGGGGCGGTATTAGTTATCGTCATTTTACTGTTATTGCTCGGGAACATCACTGGTGCGCTTATTACCGCCATGGTTATTCCGCTGAGTATGCTATTTGCTATTACAGGCATGGTGGGCAATCGAGTCTCGGGTAACTTAATGAGCTTAGGTGCAATCGATTTTGGATTAATTGTTGATGGCGCGGTGATTGTGGTTGAAAACTGCCTTCGTCAATTAGGGATGGCTCAACATAAACATGGTCGCTTACTTACGCTCAGTGAGCGTTTAGAGGTTGTCACTTCAGCCACCAAAGAAGTGTTTAGCCCCGCCGTATTTGGTATTTTAATTATTATGTTGGTGTATTTACCGCTATTTGCGCTCAGTGGTGTTGAGGGCAAAATGTTTCAGCCTATGGCGTTTACTGTTATTGCTGCGTTAATAGGTGCACTTATTTTTGCTGTTACCTTTGTGCCGGCGGCAATTGCCGTATTTGTGCGTGGTAAAGTAGATGAAAGCGAAAATGCAGTAATGCGTGGTGTTAAAAAAATCTACAAGCCACTGCTTAACTTATCGCTTAAATTACCGTGGGTGATGGTGAGCATTGCCACGGTTTTAGTACTAGTACTTGGCTTTAAAGTTAAAAATATGGGCGCCGAATTTTTACCCCAGCTAGATGAAGGTGATATTGCAATGCATGCGCTGCGTATTACTGGCACCGGTATTGAACAATCGGTGCAAATGCAAAAGCAGTTGGAGCAGGCTTTATTAGAGCAACCTGAAATTACAAACGTATTTTCAAAGATTGGCACCGCGGATGTAGCCAGCGATCCTATGCCACCTAATGTTGCCGACACTTTTTTAATGTTAAAGCCGCGTGAGCAATGGCCAGATCCGTCACTAAGTAAAGACGCGTTAGTGCAGCAAATTCGTCATCGTGTGAATGAGGTACCGGGTAATAACTATGAATTTACCCAGCCTATAGAAATGCGCTTTAACGAGTTAATTGCCGGTGTGCGTGCCGATGTAGCGCTGCGTATTTACGGTGACGATTTAGCCACACTTAAACAGTTTGGCGAAAAAGCCACTGGTTTAATGCGAAATATTACCGGTGCTACTGATGTACGTTTAGAGCAAATGGAGGGCTTGCCTACACTTTCTGTTACCCCAATGCGAGACCATATGGCGCTACTAGGATTGACTGTAAACGACATTCAACAAACTCTTGCCGCTGCTGTTGGTGGGGTGCAAACAGGGCTAATTTATGAGGGTGATAAGCGCTTTTCGTTATTAGTACGCTTAGATAAGCGTTGGTCTGATGATGTCTCTGTGCTTGCGCGTTTACCTATTGCATTACCTCAAAGTAGTAACCCTGAGCTTGCATTTGTACCGCTTGGAGAAGTGGCTACAATCAGTATTGAAAAAGGCCCTAATCAAATAAATCGCGAAAGCGGCAAGCGCAATGTGGTAGTAACAGCGAATGTAACAGGACGCGATTTAGCCAGCTTTGTAAGAGATGCCCAAGCGACTATGAACGCACAACTTAACCTACCCAGCGGTTATTGGCTTGAATACGGCGGTACGTTTGAGCAATTACAATCGGCGAGTAAGCGTTTGTCGTTGGTAGTGCCTGTGACTTTATTGCTTATTTTTGGCTTACTTTATAGTGCTTTTGGATCGCTGCGTGATTCACTTATTATATTCAGTGGTGTACCACTGGCACTGACCGGTGGGGTATTGGCATTATTGCTACGAGATATGCCGCTTTCTATTTCAGCGGGTGTGGGGTTTATTGCGCTAAGTGGGGTTGCGGTATTAAACGGTGTAGTGATGTTGTCGTTCATTAAGCAATTACGAAATGAGGGGTTAAGCTTATATTATGCAATACATAGCGGGGCACTACAGCGATTACGCCCAGTGCTAATGACCGCGCTTGTGGCTAGTTTAGGCTTTATACCTATGGCGCTAAATACCGGTACCGGCGCTGAAATACAACGGCCTTTGGCAACCGTGGTGGTAGGTGGAATTATGTCATCCACTTTGCTCACATTGTTAATTTTACCAGCACTTTATAAATTAGTGCATGCAAAATTTAAAAAGCAGCAAACAGCCTAAATTAGGTAATAACGTAAAAAGCAGCTGAAGTGTCAGCTGCTTTTTTGTTAAGTAAGGAGTTGCTTAGTTATATTGAAATAGGCTATCCCAGCGCTCATCTAATATGGCTTTTGCGCGCTCTAGATTTACCGCGTTATATAGGGTGTTTGTGCAAGTTACTAAATGCATACGTTCAAGCTTTTCAAGCGCGTCGCTAATTTCAAAATCTAGCTCGCATTGGTACTTGCTTTTAAACCACGTCTCTATCTGCTCATCAAGTGCGTGAGCACTTAAGCCATTTTTAGATTTTAGTAAAAACGTGTAGGCCAGTAGGGCTTCTTTTATGTCTTCTTCTTCGGCGGCGTCTATTAGTGTATGAAAAACACCGGCGTTGTTATCTAGGTTTTTAAAGTACAGATTATCGCTCAGCGCTTTCATAAATTTAATTTTACGGTTTTTAAATTTACTCCACTCTTTAAATACAAAACTGCCAAATACACCAATACCAATGGCTAACGTAATAAAGTGCTGCTGAGTCATGGTAACGACTTTATCACTAAACCCTCCCTAAAATGTAAACAAAGCAAACAGTAGAAGTAATGAGGCGCCCAGTTTGGTAACTAACACCACCGCACCGCCAATAAGTGCTGACGAGCCAATAATCACTTTATCAATAGGACGCATCCGTACTTCGCTATTAGGGAATAGCATTTCTAAGTCAGCTTTTGGCACATTTTGAAATAGTTTTACTATGGTTGAGCTGGGCTCAAACCCCATAGGTAGTTTATTTTTTGATTCAAAATAGGCTTTATCTTTAAAACGGATAAATACTGCTACGCGATCGTAGTTGGTAAAATGCAGTGGCTTTTTACGTAACCCCCAAAAGCTGGTTATGGTTTCGGTTAGTTGCGATTCGCCTCTGCGATAAAAAACCACTTCTTCAAAATCCTCAAACTCTACCTCAAGGCGAACTTTAAAAAGCGATTCTTCGTTTAATGCATCTTGTAAGTCTTGATGGGTGATCACTTCAAAATTAGCCGCATTTAATACGTTGGCGAAATCTTTAGCAAAATCGCGTTGGCACAGAGCTTTTTGCTCATCAGTCACGCTGTTTATTAAACGAGTATCGCTATTTGGGTCAAAAGGCGCGTAATTGTTTTTTAATGACTCAAGTGTGCCATGGTACTGAAAGTGAATTAAGCTGGCTAAAAGTTCACAAAGCTGCTTAAAAGAAGTTTGTTGGTCTTTGGTAAGCTCTTTGGCGCACATTGTAATGATGTCGTGTTTTCTAAAAGGAATGTAGCGAGCAGTTTGCATATTGTGAAAATTTTAAAAGTATAATGGTATATAAAGATAATAAAGCAGTCTTTTACTGATTACTATGTTGACTGTATTTCTTCAGGTAGCATTAACCTAATTATGAGATGATTTAATCACTTACCTAATTGCTAACAGGACGTTTATGGCTATACAAAAAAAGCTCAAGCAAAAAACACGTCAGTTTATTGAGTCTAAAAATATGCTGGGTGGGATTACTATCGCCTCATTTTTAGAATCCACCATAGTGCCCATTCCACTCGAGGCGGTGCTGGTACCGCTTATGCAAGCAAGGCGGGAAAAGCTTTGGCAAATTGCCCTAATGGCAACACTAGGCTGTATTGTAGGTGCGTTATTTGGCTATGCTTTAGGCTATTACTTATTTGATATCATTGGCGATTGGGTTATCAACACATTCTCAAGCCCTGAGCAGTTTGAAAACGTAAAACAAAAAATGCAGGCACAAGGATTTTGGTTTGTGTTAAGCCTAGGTATCGTTCCTATTCCGTTTCAAATTGCGATGCTGGCCGCTGGTGCAACTAAGTATTCGCTGGCACTGTTTTTAGTGGCATCTGCGATTGCGCGCTCTATACGCTATTTTGGTTTGGCAATCGTGGTGTATTATGCGGGCAATCAAGCTGAGCGACTTATCAGCAAGCACAAAACTAAGACCATGATTGGATTAACTATTTTAATTGCTATTGGCTGGATAATTAGTACGCAAATATAAATAAAGCAGTTTAAGTTTATGGTATAGTTTTTATTAACAATAATAAATTTAAACACAGCCCATGATGAATCCGGAAAAAGTGAGCCTCAAGCTCAGCCGCTTTGTAAAAATTACCAGATTAAACAAGCTGTTAATTTTAGCTATGCTGGCGTTTATTATCGCTTTCTCAATTTTTTCGTTGATGTACTTTCCCCGATTAGACATAGCCCAAAACCTCTATGGCTTTACCACTGACTTTATTAATTTAGTGGTGATTTTTGCTATTTTTTTGTAGTGCAATGTTCACGGTTAGCTAAAAAAGCGTATTTATACGTCAGTATCGGTTTAATGCTATGGATTGTAGGCTCTACTGCCGATGTGCTCGATGAAGTAATACGTCAGCCTTTTTGGATAAGCAATTACGTAGAAGACTTATGTCGCACATTAGGTATGCTAATTACCGCTTATGGTTTATTTAAAACTATGCACTTTATGCAGCGAATGCACAACCGGTTAGCGCAAGAGTTTATTATGGATGATTTAACCAAAGTGTATAACCGTCGCTGCTTTTATCAGCATGTGAAGGAGGTTGTTAATAATCCTTACACTGTTTTAATTATAGATCTCGACCACTTTAAACGTATTAATGACGATTATGGCCACGATGTGGGCGATAAGGTGCTTAAACAGTTTGCTGATAAAGTGAACCGTCTTTTTAAAGATGAAAATATTTTTGCTCGTATAGGTGGTGAGGAGTTTGCCGCTTACCTGCCTAGTTATGAGCTTGATGAAGTACTTAACTTTTCGCAGACTATTCTAGAGACGGCTCGTACTATTACAGTACAAAATCAGCGTTCTTTAACGGTTAGTATAGGTATTGCGCACCGTAGTAGCGAACAGACCTTTGACAATGTAATGAAACGTGCAGATCAGGCATTATACCGAGCCAAAAAAGCAGGCCGTGATCGCCTTGAGGTTGCTTAAACATAGTAATTTTATAAAATAGATTTCGCTCATGCTGTTTTTGGGGACTTGTGTTGCGAGATAAAAAAGGGACTGTATGGATGAGTTAATCGGATTAGCAATTATTGTATCTATTGCGATTGTTGCAGGGGCTATTTGTGGATTAGTGGCCTTAGTGCAATTAAACACCCTTAAACAAGAGGTTGCAGTATTAAAACTAAAACTATTACAGTTCGAGTTAAGCTCAAATGCAGCAAAAAATGAAAAATCCTCCGCTGACCCTCAAGTAGATAACGCAATACCTCTAAACCGCTCAGACATTCCTGCCTCTGATTATAAACCTGCGAGCATTAAACATACGCCACTACCTAAAGTAGCAATTAAAAAGCCATCGAGTATTGAACTGCTTTTTAAACAATTACGTGCAGGCTTTGAACAAAACTGGATGACTTGGATTGGTGCTATTGCTTTGGCTTTAGGTGGCGTGTTTTTAGCCAAGTACAGTTTAGAGGCGGGGCTACTTTCACCTGCGATGAGGCTCAGTGCCGGTGGATTATTTGGCATTGGCTTAATCGCAGCAGCGTATTATTTACATTATAAACGTATCGTTTTTGAAGGCTTTAATAATTACATTCCTGCAGCCCTTGCCAGTGGCGGCTTTATGACTTGCTTTGCCTTAATGTTTTTGGCCTATAACAGCTTTACCATGCTAAGTGCTGAGTGGGCATTTATTGGCTTAGCAGTGATTGCTCTTTGCGCCAGTGCAATGGCGATTAAGTTAGGTCCTTTACTTGCTGTAATTGGCATTATAGGCGCATACAGTGTTCCTATTTGGGTAAATACGGGCAGTGGTCAGTTATTTTCTTTACTTATTTATGTTGCCCTTGTGAGTGTTGCCGCAGCGGTTGTGGCACATAAAGTACAGCGAGTGTGGTTGTGGTATTTACTGTGGGTAGGGCATATAGGCTGGTACTTGGTCGGACTCACTCTATTTAACTATGACACAGTGTGGTTAATAGGCGCTTATGCGTTACTAAGTATTTTAGGCTTAATCGCTATTGCACGCTTAGGCTTGGGCTTTAATACCCTTGAAGTGCGCCCGCACAGCTTCAAACGATTAGTTAACTTATTTCCAGATCACGGATTATTACTGGCCTTTATGGCGCCTTTAATGATTGCCATGCTATTGAGTTTGTTTAATTTACAATGGCAAATCGTGGCGTTGTTAAGCATCGCTTTGTTACTATTTTTAGTGTTAAAAAATAGCCGTTGGGATGCATGGCAAGGGGTTTCTTTAGTGATTGCGCTGTTACTAGTGGTCAGTGCTAAACAAACTTATGCCTTTGATGATGCGTTATTTATTTTTAAAAACGAATATGGGCTAGGCTTATTACTTGCTCTGGGGTTAAGTGGCTATGGACTCTATTTTGGTAATAAATACCCAAAACGATTAGCTTTTCATTTGCTTGCTTCATTAAGCGTGTTTGCATTAGTTGGCACTTTGTATGCGATGATCCCAAATACGGCTTTAGCAACCGCTTATCCACTTTGGGCGGTATTGTTATGTTTAATGAGTGCGGTGTTAATTAAATTTACGCAAAATAATACAACCTTATGGCAGCGTTTTAGTTATTGGGTGGGAGCAAACGCCAATATCACTTTAGCAATTACTATGCTACTGAGCGATAGCGGCCTTACCATTGCACTGGCTGTTCAAGTATTACTGCTGAGCTTATTAATAAAAAAATACAGTGTGGCTATGCCACACTGGCCAATAAAAGCCCTTGTGGCGGCATTACTTTTACGCCTTACCTTATCGCCGTGGACGCCTAGTTATGATGATCTAACTATCTTTGGTTTGCATTGGAGCTTAGTTGTTTACCCGCTGTGTATTGGGTTATTTTTTGCAGCGGCTAAATGTTTTAATACTTCAAAACTAAAAATATGGTTAGAGGGGGCGGCACTGCATTGTTTAGCGTTATTTGTGACAACCGAAACCAGTTATCAACTGGTAGGGCACTACCCTCAGTTGTTTTCTTTAAGTTTTTATGAGCAAGTTTTGCTCAGCTGTAACTTGCTTGCTTTAGGCTGCGTTTATTTATATCGCGCGCAAAGTGCAGGGCAGCTGGGTAAGTTATACCGCACTGCAGGTTTGATTTTATCAGCGTTAGCTGGCTTGTTATTAATCAATACAACGCTGGATAATAATCCGTTATTAATGCGTCTTTATGTTGCTGAAACGCCAATATTTAACTGGGTGATTTTAATTTGGTTGGTACCGAGCCTACTGGCGTTATGGTTAGCGAGTTTAGTTAAATCGTTAAATGCTAAATTGAGTCAAATTACACTCGGAGTGTCTGGTTTATTAGCCCTGTTAGCTATCAATACCTTGATCCGCCAATATTGGCAAGGTGGCTTTATTTATCTTGATAAAGCAACCAGTGACGCCGAACTATATAGCTATTCGGTTATTTGGTTGTTACTCGGCGCACTGGTCGTGATAGCCGGGCATTTAAAACAGCAACGGTTACTGCAAAATGTTGGTCTTGGTATTCTTGGCGCTGTAATTGTTAAGGTATTTTTAATTGATATGGCAAACTTAACGGGACTTCTAAAAGCATTATCGTTTATTGGCTTAGGGCTGTCGCTGGTAGGGCTAAGTTGGTTGTTCCAAAAACTCAGAAAGCGCAGTCATAGTTAAGTTTAAGCCCAGTACTTACTGGGCTTAAACTCTTATTAATCGTCAAGTACTATGATTAAGCAGGGCCTTAAGTTTACCTGGTTTTACTGGTTTACTTAGGTAATGAATATTTTCAGCTTTGGTTGTTTGCTTTAGCTCTGTGTCACGCACCGCGGTAATTAAAATTGCCGGAATGTCGCTTTGCCAAGTCTCTCGCAGTGTTTTAATTAAAGTAATGCCATCCCAATCATTACCTAATTGATAATCCATTAAAATAACATCGGGCGCTGCATGCGCTTTAGCATACGCTAACACAGCATCAACTTTGTCGAATAAGGTGTAATTTGCCCGCCATTTTTTCAATAAGCTGGCCATCGCGGCTAAGTTTTCAGGATCGTCGTCAACGGCAATAATATTAATCGCAGCGCGGTTGTCTACGATATTTTGATTTGTTTGTTTTTGTTGCACTAATTGCGCATCACCATAAGGCACTTCTATGCTAAATCGACTGCCTTTATTAGGTAAAGAAACGACATCAATCGGCAGGCTCAGTAAATCAGCCATACGTTTAACTACCCCTAGACCAAGGCCTACGCCTTTATTGTCGCCCGCTTCAATTCGGTAAAAGTCGTTAAATATTTTTGCCTGTTCAATATCGCTAATGCCCGGGCCTGTATCCCATACTTCTATTCGTAAACTGTGTTTTCGATTTCTGCAGGCAATTAGCACTCGGCCATTTTCGGTGTATTTAATCGCATTAGACAGCAAGTTTTGTAGTATTCGGCGCAAGTAGGTAATGTCACTATGCACTATTTGCTTATTTGAGCGCACTGTAAATGACAGTCCTTTATCGCTCGATAAAATGGCATATTCACTTTTGAGAGGGTCTAAAATATCGTCAATACAAAAGTGACGTGGGCTTGGGGTCATTGCGCCTTGTTCTAATTTTGCAATTTCGAGTAAGGCCGACATTAAATGCACAGTTGAATCTAAACTGTCGCCAAGCTTATTAAAATTATTTTTATTCGTGGTGTCTAGTTGTGTTTCATCAATCGCGGCAAGGTATAAACGTGCAGCATTCAATGGCTGTAAAATATCGTGACTGGCCAATGCTAAAAAGCGAGTTTTACTATCATTAGCTTTTTCTGCCTCACGCTTGGCTAAAGTAAGTGCTTGCTCTGTTTGTACGCGGCTATCTATTTGTGCTTGTAGATTACTATTAATTGTTTGTACTTCTTGGGTGCGCGCTTCAATACGGTTTTCTAAGTCCATATTAATTTCTTCTAGCGCATTTTGAGTACTAATGTGAGTAGTAATATCAGAAAAACTGGTTACAAATCCGCCATCAGGAAGTGGGTTACCGATCATTTCATACACTTGGCCGTTTCGACGATGGCGAATAAAGTGATGTGAACTACCATTTTTTAAATGCTGAACTCGCTTATCAACATGACGGTCAATTTCACCTGGGCCACATTCACCGCGCTCTGCGTTATACCGGATTATTTCCTCAATAGGTTGGCCAACTTGTAAAAAGCCCTCGGGGTAGTTAAACATTTCACTGTAGCGCTTATTCCAAGCAACGAGGTTTAGGTCTTTATCAACAACGGATAGGCCATGGCTTAAGTTCTCTAACGAGGTAAACAATAAGTTTTGATTAAACTGCAGTGCTTGTGTGGTTTCATCAAAAAAGTTTACCACTTCTTCAAACGCCATGCGTTTGCCCGATGATACGGTATGAATAAGTGCTTGCGCCGATGAGGCACCTAATACCCCAGTAAGCGCACGTTCGCAGTAAGCAATAAAGTCAGCGCGAGGGTGAGCATTGTTGTCGTTTAAGTCGTGATGAAGCGCATAGTGTGATAATACTTGCTGGCTACGTTGAATGCCTAAAAAGGTTTGTAGCAGTATTTTGAAGTCGTATACCGTGGCTTTTACATTTTTATTTAAGCGACGCGATAAAATAGCCTGATCTTTAGGATTAACAAAAGCAGCCGCTTGAATTTTGTCGATTAAGCGCTCTTCAGCCCCTAGCGAAAAACTAATGTAACAGCCAATATTAGCAAACAAAGCGATAAGTGTACCGCGCGTTATTAGGGTTTGTTGTAACTCACTGTCTAGTGGGTTGGGGGCATCTAAAATAGGCAACATTAAAAACAGCACCCAACATATCACGCCGGCGAGTAGTCCAGCATAAACCCCATAGGCATGGCCTTTTCGCCAATATAAACCACCCACAATGGCAGGCAATAGTTGCGATACCAATGAAAAAGCAACTAACCCCATACTAGCCAGTGCACTGCCATTTCCAAACCATTGCTGATAGAAGTAAGCTAAAATAAGTACTCCGGCAATGGTAAATCGACGCACTAGTAAAATACGTGATTTATAGCTGCTGGTAATTAAGTTACGTTTAAATTTACGACGTAACATTAACGGCAGTACCACATCATTTGAGATCATGGTACTTAACGTTAATGTGGCTACAACAATCATGGCTGTAGCTGCTGAAAGCCCCCCAATAAACACAAACGTAGTCAAAAAAGCATTATTGTGCAGCATAGGTAAGGCAAGTACAAAGCTGTCTGGTGATAAGCTGCGGCCTATTTCTGGGTGAATCGCAGCGGTGGCAATAGGTAAAATCATTGCTGCTGTTAGTAATAAATACAGTGGGAAGGCCCAACGCGCAGTGAATAAATGGCGCTTATCTTGGTTATCGACCACGGTTACATGAAATTGGCGTGGCAAACAAATAATAGCCGCTGCTGCCATAAGTGACTGGCCGATAAAATTAAAACTAAAAAAGTCAAAGTGTGTCCAGTGCATCCAAATAGACTCGGCAACTTGACTGCTACTTTGGGTAGGTAAATTAAATAAGCTGTATATCGCAAGCCCTGCAACGGCGGCTAAGGCAAACAGTTTAACTAGAGATTCAAACGCCACTGCGAGCATTAAACCTGAACGGTATTCGGTTACATCAACTTTGCGCGTACCAAAAAATATAGCAAATAGCGCCATCATTAACGTGGCCGATAGCGCTAAAATATCCCCTGATATCTGATTGCTGTTTTGTAGGAGTAAAAAGCTAGAGCTGAGTGCTTTTAATTGCAATGCAATGTACGGAATGGTGGCCAATAAGGCGATTATTGTCACCATAATGGCGGTGGTTTGACGCTTACCATAGCGGGCTGAAATAAAGTCGGCAATAGTGGTGATATTTTGTTTTTTACTCACCAGTACCAGTTTACGTAAAAAGCCTTGACCGAAAAAAAACAATAAAGCGGGGCCTAACAATATGGGTAAAAAACTCCAGCTGCTGGTCGCTGCTGTGCCTACTGAGCCGTAGTAAGTCCATGAAGTGCAATAAATACCTAGTGCAAATGAATACACAAACGGGTGATGACTAATACGCTTGGCAAGTGGCGTGGTTTTATCCCCCCAATTAGCCAGCCAAAACAGCACGCCTATGTAGCCAAAGGCAACAATGAGTAGTACAGCCGTCATGTTTATTTAACCTTGTAGAATATTTTTATAATTTGCCATAACTATACCCAAACTATTTCAAGATGCGAGCGTCAGTTGGCGTTTGAGGTAGTTTGGGTTTTTACAATATTTGGTTGCGGGTTAAATAGGGGGGTATACATTTTATTTATATTATCTATAAATAAAATAAAGTATTGATTTTTAATGATTTATTTTAAATTGGTTATTTAGTTAGACTAATGTCTTATTCCCACGGTTTACTCAAAAATTGGCGTAAACACCTCGCAAATAAATTAATTAACTTATTGAAATTAAAGTAGTTCACTTGTTGTTTACTAATTAAGCGCCTACAGTTTACGAAAACGTTAACATGTTGTTACGACTATTGTCGCAATTCAATATTTGAGTAGCGTTGCTAAATTGATTAACGAATATAAAAAACCACCCATCGTAATCTTGCGATGTTTAAAGGGGAAAATAAAAATGGCTTTTAAAAATGAAGAACAAGCAAAAGCTTATTGGGCAGAAAACATTTCATTACTGTTTAAGTTATTAGCGGTATGGTTTGTGGTCTCTTTTGGCTTTGGCATATTACTTGTAGATGTACTAAATGAAGTACGTTTTTTTGGGTTTAAACTTGGCTTCTGGTTCGCCCAGCAAGGCGCGATTTATACCTTTGTAGCTTTGATTTTTGTGTACGTTTTCAAAATGAATACGTTAGATAAAAAATATGGCGTAGACGAATAGGAGCTAAGCAATGGATGTTCAAATACTCACTTTTATAATCGTCGGTTTAAGCTTTGCGCTTTATATCGGCATTGCAATCTGGGCTCGTGCAGGGTCAACAAATGAATTCTATGTTGCCGGTGGTGGTGTACCTCCACTAGCCAATGGTATGGCAACTGCTGCGGATTGGATGAGTGCTGCGTCATTTATTTCAATGGCAGGTATTATTTCGTTTGCTGGCTATGACGGTAGTGTTTACTTAATGGGGTGGACGGGTGGTTATGTACTACTGGCCATGTGTTTAGCGCCTTACTTACGTAAATTCGGCAAGTTTACTGTGCCAGACTTTATCGGGGATCGTTACTACTCACGTACTGCGCGTTTAGTGGCTATTTTATGTGCCATCTTTATTTGTTTTACTTACATTGCGGGTCAAATGCGTGGTGTGGGTGTGGTGTTCTCTCGTTTCTTAGAAGTTGAAATTGAAACCGGCGTTTACATCGGTATGATTATTGTTTTCTTTTATGCTGTACTTGGTGGCATGAAAGGCATTACTTACACGCAAGTTGCGCAGTACTGTGTACTGGTATTTGCTTATTTAGTACCGGCTATTTTCATCTCTATGATGGCAACCGGTCACTTTTTCCCACAAACGGGGTTTGGTGCCACGCTAAGTGATGGTTCAGGCATGTATGTATTGGATAAATTAGATGGTTTAAGTACTGAGTTGGGCTTTGGCCAATACACTGAAGGCTCGAAGAGCATGATTGATGTATTTGCAATCACAGGTGCTCTTATGGTGGGTACTGCTGGTTTACCACATGTAATTGTTCGCTTTTTCACTGTACCTCGCGTAAAGGACACACGTATTTCAGCGGCGTGGACACTGGTGTTCATTGCTATTGTTTACACAACAGCACCTGCAGTAGCTTCGTTTGCCCGTGTAAACATGATTGACACCATTAATGGTAAAGACGGTAGCGGCACAGCGTATGCAGATGCGCCTGCATGGATCAAAAACTGGGAACGTACAGGCCTAATTACCTTTAATGATAAAAATGGTGACGGCAAAATGTTTTACACATCAGGTAAAATCACTGACCCTAATAGCGCGAACGAAGTAAACGTTGACCGCGATATTATGGTACTAGCGAACCCTGAAATTGCCGACTTACCAGCATGGGTTATTGCACTCGTTGCTGCTGGTGGTATTGCCGCGGCACTATCGACTACAGCGGGCTTACTATTGGTTATTTCAACCTCAGTATCGCACGATTTGCTAAAACGGACACTCAAACCGGATATAACCGACAAGCAAGAATTACTTGCAGCGAGGTTAGCAGCGATGATTGCTATTGTAATATCCGCCTACTTTGGGATTAACCCGCCAGGATTTGTGGCCTCGGTTGTAGCCTTTGCCTTCGGCTTAGCGGCAGCGAGCTTCTTCCCTGCAATTATTATGGGTATTTTCTCTAAATCAATGAACAAATTTGGTGCGATTGCTGGCATGGTAACGGGTATTACCTTTACTGCGGCTTATATCATCTACTTTAAGTTTGTGAGCCCTGAGCTTAATAGCCCAGAAAATTGGTTCCTAGGTATTTCACCTGAAGGGATTGGTCTAATCGGTATGATGATCAACTTTGCAGTAGCAGCAGTTGTAATGAAAATGACTAAACCAACACCAATTGAAATCCAAGAAATGGTGGAAGGCATTCGTAATCCTAAAGGGTCTAGTGAAGCACATGCTCACTAATCCATATAGCTAATGATATAACGCATCAAAGCCCGACTTAAGTCGGGCTTTTTATTTGTTTAAAAAATGACTACATTTCAGGTTAAGTCGCTTTTTTATTGAGGATGATTTATGAGTAGTGAGCAACAGGAAGTCGCGCAGTTTATTAACAAGCAAGCACCATTTTCAATGTTACAAGACAGTGCCTGCAGTTATTTTGTAAACCATCTCGATAGTATTTATTTGACCCGAGAAAACCAAACGCAATGGCTTAACAGTGAACAGCCTAAGTTATTTTTAATACGCTCCGGGTTATACGATTTAGTCGATGCCAAAGGCGATACGGTAACGCGTTTAACTCAAGGTGATTACTTTGGTTACCCCTCTTTACTAACGGGAGATGCAATTCAAAACAGTTTAGAAGTACAAAAAGAGGGCATAGTGTATATGCTCGACCAAACGCATTTTGATTATTTACGCCGAGAATATAAAGCCTTTGAGCAATACTTTGTCCGTGCACATGCAAATCGATTACTGTCATCGCATTATAAGAGCAACAACGACAGTTGGTCTGAGCGTAAAATATCAGAGATCATGACTCGCAAAGCGATAACGCTGCCCCCCGATGCCAGCATCCGTCATAGTGCTAAAAAAATGCAAGAGCATGGGGTTTCTTCAATAATGATCACCGAAAACTCGCACCTTGTTGGGGTGGTTACTGACCGTGATTTACGTAATCGAGTGCTTGCTGATGAGGTGGACCCCGCGCAAGCTATCAATAGTATTATGACCAATAAGCCTAAGTTTATATTTGAAAATAATCGTGTGTTTTCAGCGCTACACTTAATGCTTAAGCATAATATTCATCATTTACCTGTGCTTGATGAAAATCATAAACCGCTAGGTATGATCACTAGTACAGACTTACTACGTCAACAAAAAAGCGACCCTGTCCAGCTCATTGGTCGTATTTATAAAGCGCATAATGTCGCTGATTTAAAGCGTTACGCTAAAGAAATTCCTGAGTTATTAAAGGGGTTTTCTAATAATATTGATGATATTTCACTGATTGGAAAACTACTCAGCGGTTTAACCGATGCGCTAACCTCGCGGCTAATATTTTTATTTCAACAACAACATGGTGTTGCACCTACGAGCTTTAGCTTTATTTGTTTTGGCTCTCAAGCGCGCGAAGAGCAAACACTGCATTCAGATCAAGATAATGGCTTGTTATTACCCGATGGTCTAAACGATGAGCAGCACGCGTACTTTAAACAAATGGGTGAATTTGTTTGTGAAAACTTAGTTGAATGCGGTATTCGTCGTTGCCCTGGTAACATTATGGCCAGCAGTGATGCGTGTCGAATGAGTGTTAGTGATTGGCGGGCGAAGTTTTTAAAGTGGATCACCAGCCCCACACCCCAGGCAATGCTCAACTGTAAAATATTTTTTGATCTGCGTTTTATTGAAGGATCAACCACGCTTTATAGCCAGTTTTGTGAAGAGTTAACCCATATTTCTCGCAACGATCTTTTTTATGCGGCAATGGCCAGCGATGTGAATACCAACAGCGCGCCGATTGGTTTATTCAATAACTTTAAAACCGAAAAAACCGAGCAGCACCACAAATACATCGATCTTAAAAAGCGCGGGGTAGTGATCATTAACGATCTGGCAAGGCTGTATGCATTAAAAGTAGGCATCCGCCGTGCTAACACCCAAGAGCGATTAGACGCCTTATTAAAGTATTCATTGTTAAGCAAAGAAGATATTTATAATTTAAAAGATTGTTGGCGATTTTTAACTCAGCTTCGGCTGCGCACACAAATAAACGAAGAGGGGTTACCCAGCAATTGTATAAACCCAGATAAGCTCAATTCGTTAGAGCGTCATCAGCTTAAAGAAGCGTTTTACCTAGTAAAACAAGCGCAGCAAGGCGCGGCGTTTAAATTTGCGCGTGGGAGTTTGTAACAACAATGGTTAAGCAGCTTATTACTCGTTATTTAAAGCGCCGCCACTTGCTCATGCAAAGTGCTTTAAAGCAACGTTACTTAGTGATTGATTTGGAATTAACAGGGCTTGATCCTAAACAACATGAAATTGTTTCGGTTGCTTGGGTACTTATTGATAACGAATGTATCAAAAACAGTCAGTCGCAGCATTTGGTTAATAAAGAGGTGAAAAGTCTAGAGCAGAGCCCCGTTTTTCATGGCATTAGTACTGACTCGGTGGCACAAGGGCAAAGTTTACAAAGCATTTTAACGTCTTTAAGCGCTCACTTTAGTGACTGTATTTTAGTATTTCATAATGCCATGCTCGATTGGGGTTTTTTAAAGTTAGCACTAAAAAATGCAGGGATCACCCAGCGCCCCAAGTTGATTATCGACACCTTACAAATAGAAAAAAAGCGTCTGCTAAAACATAGCTCAGATATAAAATTAGACGATTTAACTCTTAATGAATGTCGTAAACGCTACGACTTACCAAGCTATCATTGTCATCACGCCCTTACCGATGCACAAGCTACTGCTGAGTTGTTATTAGCCCAATGCCATCAAATAAGCGCCGGTAAGGAGCTCAAAGTAGTCGAGTTGACGTAGGTTGGGCAGAGCGAAGCGAAACCCAACCTATAAAGAATGCATAAATACTTGGTTAATGAGGCAGTTTACTTTTGTTTTTATTTGTATAATTATGGGAACGTGTGATTTATTATGAATTCAAGGAACGAATATGAAACTTATCATCGCTATTTTTATTGCCTTATTCCCTCTTATTACTTTTGCTAATTCAAGCGTGCCAGCTAATCGTCATATTGCAGTGCAGGGGTCAGCTGAGGTATTTGTTGAGCCAGATATGGCTCAAATTATATTTGAAGTAAAAAGCACTGAAGATACATTACTTGAGGCTAAACGTGAGCTTGATGGCCGGATTAGCTTGCTACTTGAACAATCAGACAAATACGGTTTTGGCCAAGACGATGTTTATATATCTGGTTTAAAAAGCAAGTTATACACTATGATTGGTACAGAATCTGGGACTGTTTCAGGCGATAAGTATTTAGCCCTGAAAACAGTTAAAGTCACATTAAAAGATATTAAAAAAGTCGATGAATTTATTAATTTTGCTCAAAGCTTAAAAATAGACAATATCGAAAAAATTAATGGTTTATCCTCTAAAGTTAATCAGTTAGAGGCAGAGGCAACACAATTAGCAATCGATAACGCAAAAGCGAAGGGAAATAAGCTCGCTCAAGCTTTTGGCGCTGAACTTGGCAACGTTTACAGTATCAGTGCAAATTCCAGCAGCTCAGATTACGATTATGACGCGGGCGGTGTTAAGCACATTATTTTATCTAGCCACAGAAATAGTATGGTTGCTAGTAATAACGAGAATCCATTTATGCAGCAGCAATATTTAGGCGCAACAATAAGCGTTAAAGCATCAATAAAGGTGGTGTTTGATTTAAAACTAAAATAGCAAACAGTGCAAATACCCACTAGCAGGGCTAAAAGTAAAAGTGCAGTGTGTGTTGATTATGACGTTAATTTAAAGTTTCTAATGCTTGGCTCTTATAATCACAGGCAAGGTCGATTACAATACCGCCATCTAAAAGGCGACGCTGCCTTTCTCTGTACGTAACTAGAGTGGATTTTATATTTCATGGCAATCAAACTTGCAATTAATGGTTTTGGTCGTATTGGTCGAAATATTGTCCGTGCACTATACGAATCAGGCTTAAGCGACGAGATCAAAATTGTTGCAATTAACGAACTAGCCGACCCTGAAGCTATTGCCCATTTATTAAAATACGACACCTCTCATGGTCGTTTTGCTTTTCCAGTTAAACTAGGTGAAGACACTATCAGCGTTGCTGATGACACCATTGCGTTATTTTGTGAACAAAATCCAGTTGAATTACCGTGGCAAACGTTAGATGTTGATGTGGTGCTTGAATGTACGGGGGTTTACCACTCACGTGAGCACGCACAGTTACATTTGACTGCGGGCGCAAAAAAGGTGCTGTTTTCACATCCTGCGGATAATGATGTTGATGCCACTATTGTTTACGGTATTAATGACGATGAGCTTAAAAGCGAGCATACTATTGTCTCTAATGGCTCGTGTACCACCAACTGCGTTGTTCCTGTTATTAAAGTACTCGATGATGCTTTTGGCATTGAATCAGGTGCTATTACAACCATTCATGCGTCAATGAACGATCAGCAAGTGATTGATGCGTATCATCATGATTTACGCCGTACGCGTGCCGCCAGCCAGTCTATTATTCCTGTAGATACAAAATTAGCCCGTGGTATAGACCGTATTTTACCTAAATTTAAAGGTCGCTTTGAGGCCATTGCGGTCCGTGTACCGACCATTAATGTGACGGCGATGGATTTAAGTGTCACGGTTAATGCAGATGTAGATTTAAGTGCGGTTAATAATGCCCTTAAAGCACAAGCTAAAGACCGCCTTGAAGGTATTTTAAGTTACACCGAAGAGCCATTGGTATCGGTTGATTTTAACCATGACCCACATTCTTGTATCATAGATGGCACACAGACACGTGTTAGTCATAAACGACTGATAAAGTTATTAGTTTGGTGTGATAACGAGTGGGGATTTGCGAATCGCATGCTCGATACCGCGCGTGCTATGATGGCATTTAAGTAATATTTTAAACGTATTTTTCAGGTTCAGTATCGTTAACTAAGGAGATGTTCATGTCGGTCATTAAAATGGCAGATTTAGATTTAAACGGCAAACGCGTATTAATTCGTGAAGATTTAAATGTACCCGTTAAAGCAGGAAAAGTGACGTCAGATGCACGTATTCGTGCTGCGTTACCTACTATCAAACTAGCGTTAGAGAAAGGCGCGAAAGTGATGGTTATGTCACACCTTGGCCGTCCTACGGAAGGGCAATACGAAGAAGAGTTTTCATTGGCTCCGGTTGTCGATTACTTAAATGATGCACTTGAGCAAACAGTTCGCCTAGAAAAAGATTACCTAAACGGCGTTGATGTTGCAGATAACGAAGTCGTTGTTTTTGAAAACGTGCGTTTTAATAAAGGCGAGAAAAAAGACGACGAAACCTTATCAAAGCAATTAGCTGCATTATGTGACGTGTACGTAATGGATGCTTTTGGTACTGCGCATCGCGCACAAGCATCAACGCATGGTGTAGGTTTATTTGCTGATGTAGCGTGTGCCGGTCCATTATTATCGGCTGAACTTGAAGCGCTAGGCAAAGCACTTGATAACCCAGCACGCCCGCTCGTGGCGATTGTGGGTGGCTCTAAAGTGTCAACTAAGTTAACCGTACTTGATTCGTTATCTAAAATTGTTGACCAGCTTGTTACCGGTGGCGGTATTGCTAATACCTTTATTGCAGCTGCAGGTTATCCTGTAGGTAAGTCCCTTTTTGAAGCTGACTTAATGGACGAAGCTAATCGCTTATGTGCAGCAGCAAAAGCTAACAATGGTGAAATTCCGGTACCGACTGATGTTGTTGTGGGTAATGAATTCTCAGAATCAGCTGTAGCAACACTTAAAGATGTAAGCGAAGTTACCAGCGACGATATGATTTTTGATATTGGCCCTGATACAGCAAACAAACTTGCAAAAATTATTGCTAATGCGGGCACCGTTGTATGGAATGGCCCAGTCGGTGTTTTTGAATTTGATCAGTTCGGTAATGGTACACGTGCTATTGCCCAAGCAATTGCTGATTCAAAAGCGTTTTCAATTGCAGGCGGTGGTGACACTTTAGCAGCAATTGACAAGTACGGCATTAGTGACAAAGTTTCGTATATTTCTACCGGTGGTGGTGCTTTCTTAGAGTTTTTAGAAGGTAAAAAACTGCCAGCAGTAGTGATGTTAGAATCACGTGCTAAGTAATACGTAAAGTATTAGCTAGCCGTTAGGCAGATGTGGAGTGTCCGCATCTGCTACACTTAACTGATAAATACCTCTCACTTTTATTTATTAGTTATTTAATTCGAATTTTAGGCATTGAGCTTTAAGGTTCGAGGTGCAGTTATTGCACCAAACTAACAAATCCGTTCAAACTAGATAGTTTAATGACTATCGATAAATTGGAGAATACCCAATGGCTTTAATCAGTATGCGACAACTTCTGGATCATGCCGCTGAGCATGGTTACGGTGTACCCGCGTTTAATGTAAATAACCAAGAGCAAATGCGCGCAATTATGGAAGCGGCTGATAAAACAAACAGCCCTGTTATTGTTCAAGGTTCTGCGGGCGCACGTGCGTATGCCGGTGCACCTTTTATTCGTCATATGATTTTAGCGGCAGTTGAAGAATGGCCACATATCCCCGTGGTTATGCATCAGGATCACGGTACATCACCGGGTGTATGTCAGCGTTCAATTCAGTTAGGTTTTTCATCAGTAATGATGGATGGCTCGTTAATGAGCGATGGTAAAACTCCGTCAAGCTACGATTACAACGTTGATGTAACACGTAAAACAGTTGAAATGGCACACGCATGTGGTGTTTCAGTTGAGGGTGAGCTAGGTGTATTAGGTTCACTTGAAACCGGTGAAGCGGGTGAAGAAGACGGCGTTGGCGCTGAGGGTAAACTTACCACAGAGCAAATGCTAACGAATCCAGAAGAAGCGGCAGATTTTGTAAATAAAACCCATGTTGATGCGCTGGCTATTGCCTGTGGTACATCACACGGTGCCTACAAATTTACTCGTCCACCAACCGACGACATTTTAGCGATTGATCGTATTAAAGAAATTCATGCGCGTATTCCAAACACGCACTTAGTAATGCATGGCTCGTCTTCTGTACCACAAGAGTGGTTAGAAGTGATTAACCAATACGGTGGCGAAATTCCTGAAACATACGGTGTGCCAGTTGAGCAAATTGTTGAAGGGATTAAATACGGTGTGCGTAAGGTAAACATTGATACTGACTTACGTTTAGCGTCTACCGGTGCAATTCGTCGTCATTTAGCAATGAACCCGTCGAATTTCGACCCACGTAAGTTTTTAGCCGCTGCAACACAAGCGATGACTGATATTTGTATCGCCCGTTACGAAGCGTTTGGTACTGCGGGTCAAGCAAGTAAAATTAAGCCAATTTCACTTGATGAAATGCACCTTAAATACTTAAGCGGTGAGTTAAACCCAAAAATAAAATAATGAGCCAATAACGGCGATACTCTCGCACTCATCATAAAAAGCCAGTTGCTTACGCACTGGCTTTTTTGATCTGTAAGAGATCAGTATTTTACTTACCGATAAATCTGGGATCACTCGATTACTAACTAACCTTATCTGGGATCATTACTTTACTAAGTGAAGGGCTTAAAGTGACGCATTTTGTACTTTTAAGTGTCGAATATCATAATTAATGGATAAAAATCACACAGTAAATCATTGGTTTAGCTTTGTTAGTGGGTAAAATAGTGATCCGAAAAGGGATCTGCTTGATAAAACTCTGATCCTTGTATTTAAGATCTTAATAAACCTGATCTAAATAGGTGCCGACTTTTATTATTAAGCCTAAAAATAGCTGCTAGTTAGTAATTTGATGATCCCAAGTTAATATCATAAATAGTGCCTTTAATAACGACTCACTTTACTGCAAACCACTTTTTTATTTACTGCTCAAGATGATAAAAATATGACATATTCAATTTTTTGTTACTATTTTGTGTTTTTTTTAGTCTCATTTTAATTTAGACGTTACACTTTAATAAAAATGTCATACTTAGTCATAATAATGAAACCTACTCAATAGCCTAAGAGATAAATTGGAATGTCACGTAAAGTATTAGTCGTTGATGACGAAGCACCTATCAGGGAAATGTTGGTTTTTGTTTTAGAACAAAATGGCTTTCAAGCCATTGAGGCAGAAGATTATGATTCTGCAATAGCCGCAATGGTAGAACCTTATCCAGATATGGTGTTACTCGATTGGATGCTACCTGGTGGTAGTGGAATTCAAATCGCTAAAAAATTCAAACAAAATGAACACACACGCCAAATCCCTATCATTATGCTGACTGCTCGCGGCGAAGAAGAAGACAAAATACGCGGTTTAGAAGTCGGTGCTGATGATTACGTTACTAAGCCGTTTTCACCTAAAGAGTTAATGGCGCGTATCAAAGCGGTTATTCGCCGAGTAGCACCTACCTCTTTAGAAGAAGCAATTGAAGTGCACGGCCTGCGCCTAGACCCTATTTCGCATCGTGTTACCTCAGGGGGCAGTGAGCTTGATATGGGGCCAACCGAATTTAGACTATTACACTTTTTTATGACCCATCCAGAGCGGGTTTACAGCCGTGAGCAACTGCTTGATCATGTATGGGGCACGAATGTGTATGTTGAAGACAGAACAGTAGATGTTCATATTCGTCGCTTGCGTAAAGCGATTGCTACGCTTGGACACGACCGCTTAGTACAAACGGTACGCGGAGCTGGTTATCGCTTTTCGAGTAAATTATAGTGTGCTTACAATTAAGCTTACTTAGTTAAGTAGCAATCTATTAACCTAGCTCAGTCAACTTGTCTGCTAGCGTTTATAAGGTAAAGAGCGTGTATGTATCGAGTTATTAACAAGCAGGCGCTAACAAAGCGGCTGTTTGTCTATTTTATACCTTTACTTTTAATTGGGGTGCTTATTGGTGCCCCATTTTTGATGTTGTTTTTGGGCGCTTTTTCGCTACTTATGTGGCATTACCATCAACTTTATCGTTTAAGTGATTGGCTGCATAATCAGCGCAGCTTTAACCCACCTGAAGGTGAGGGGTCGTGGGAGCAAGTATTTGAAGGCATCTATCAGCTGCAACATCGTAATCGTAAAAAGCGTAACGAACTGGCAGAGCTGATACGCCGTTTTCGTGACGGTGCTGAGGCGGTGCCTGATGCTGTTGTTGTATTGCAAAACGATTTATCAATTGTGTGGTGTAATCAACTTGCACTCAAAGTGTTAGGGTTACAATGGCCGGTTGATCATGGTCAGCGTTTAGATAACCTCATTCGCGATCCTAAATTTGCTAAATATATGCGCCGTAAAGAGTTTAGTGATGCACTGGAGCTTGAAAGTGGCCACAGTGTAGAACAAGTACTTGAGTTTAGGGTGATGCCTTATGCTAACACTCAGTTATTGGTGGTAGTACGTGATGTCACCCGTTTAAAGCAGCTTGAGCAGATGCGTAAAGACTTTGTTGCTAATGTGTCTCATGAGCTCAGAACCCCTTTAACGGTTGTTACCGGCTACCTTGAAATGCTCGACAGTGATTCGCTTCCTCCGCCTGCAATGTGGAATAAGGCACAAACTACCATGCTAGAACAATGTAAACGCATGGATAGTTTAGTGAACCAGTTACTTTCGTTATCACGTATTGAAGGCGCAAAACGCCACAGTAATGATAAGGCAGTAAAGGTACCGCAATTGCTAAAACTGATTGAAACTGAAGCACAGTCTATAAATCAAGATAAAGGCCATCAACTTATTTTTAATATTGATGCGTCACTTGATATTACCGGTGCTGAGGATGAGCTCAGAAGTGCGTTTTCAAACTTAGTATTTAATGCCATTCATTATACTAAGCCAGATGGTAAAATTGAGGTGTGTTGGCAGCGCAACAATGAACAGGCATGTTTTAGTGTTACCGATAATGGTGATGGTATTGCACCAGAGCATATAAATCGCTTAACTGAGCGTTTTTATCGGGTCGATAAAGCCAGAAGCCGCACCACAGGAGGTTCAGGATTAGGCTTAGCAATTACTAAACATGTACTTACTCGCCATGGTAGCCAATTAAAAATTAACAGTGAACTGGGTAAAGGCTCCTGTTTTTCTTTTGCGTTTTCAAGCGATAGGCTGATCTCTATTCCGCCATTAGTGACGAGTAATACTGCTAGTCATAAAAGTGTCATTTAAGAGTCACACCATTGTCATGTACTCACTTTAGAGTGAACCGCAGTTAGGAAATGGGACGAACAAACTGGAGAACCCCAAAATGAAATTTAAAAACTTAGTTGCCGCAATGGGTGTGGCTGTTACAACATTTGTATCTGCGCAAGCAGTAGCATTAGAAGACGGTATGCCTGAGTATCAAAAAATTAGCGGTGTATCAGGTAACTTTTCATCGGTAGGGTCTGATACGTTAGCCAATATGATGACCTTTTGGGCTGAAGAATATAAGCGTATTTACCCAAATGTAAATATTCAAATTCAAGCGGCAGGTTCGTCTACTGCGCCACCAGCATTAACAGAAGGAACGGCAAATTTAGGTCCAATGAGCCGTGCTATGAAGTCGAAAGAAATTGAAGCATTTGAAAAGCGCTATGGCTATAAGCCAACACAAGTACGTGTAGCAATTGATGCATTGGCGGTATTTGTTCATAAAGATAACCCAATTGAAGGGCTGCGTATTGACCAAATCGATGCTATTTTCTCATCAACACGTAAATGTGGCGCACCAGAGCAAGTAAACCGCTGGAGTGATGTTGGTCTAGAAGGTGATTGGGCTGCAAAAGACGTGCAATTATATGGACGTAACTCAGTATCAGGGACTTACGGTTACTTTAAAAAGAAAGCCTTATGTAAAGGCGATTTTCGTAATAACGTGAACGAGCAACCGGGTTCAGCTTCTGTTGTACAGTCAATTTCAGCATCACTAAATGCCATTGGTTATTCTGGCATTGGTTATAAAACATCGGGTGTGCGTACTGTTCCGTTATCTAAAAAAGGTACTAACTTTGTTGATGCCACGCTTGAAAACGTAGCTCAAGGTAAATACCCACTTTCACGTTTCTTATATGTTTATGTAAATAAACACCCAAATAAGCCACTTGGCCCAGTTGAAGCTGAGTTTTTAAAGATGGTACTTTCGCAAGAAGGTCAAAAAATTGTAGAAAAAGATGGTTATGTGCCACTTTCTGCAAAGCTAGTTGAAGTTGAGTTGAAAAAGTTAGGCTTAAAATAAACCGCTAATAATTAAAAAACCGCTCAAATGAGCGGTTTTTTTTGGTTTACAATTTATGCCGATTGATATTAGTCAGCTTTACTTAAGTTTTCAGCTTGTACTTTGCATTGATTATACGCTTCGATGCATTTAGATGAGCAAACCTGTGACTTAAGGCTGTCGGTGGTTGTTTGTTGTTCACAGCTGGTTTCGCATTGATAACTTTGCTGAGCGCATTGGTTAAGTGCTGGATTACCTGCTTGGCTTTGGCACCCTGCCAATGCTGCAAAAGAAAAAGCCACTAGAGTGGTTTTAATAAAAGTTTTCATACTTATCCTTAAAGTGAGGCTACACCAGTATTAAACTTCAACCTGTATATTGTCGATTAATCTAACACTTCCTAAAAAGGCGGCAGCTAAAATAACAAATCGTGTATCTTCGAGTGTAGCAGCTTTTAATGTATCTCGTTGAGCTATCGAAAAATAATCTGGTTTTAGCCCTGCGCTTTCTAAAGTCGCTTTAGCATCAGCTTCAAGAGTAGCAAACGCTTTATTTCCGCTTTTTAGTTGCTGCGCACAGTGATTTAAAGTGTTGAATAAAATCGTAGCGGTTTGCTTTTCATCACTTGATAAATACCCATTGCGTGAGCTCATGGCAAGGCCGCTAACTTCACGCATCGTTGGCACACCAATAATTTCTACTGGTATCGACAAATCACGGGCCATTGTTTTAACAACTTGCAGCTGCTGAAAGTCTTTTTCACCAAAGCAGGCGTAATCAGGTTGGACTAAGTTAAATAGTTTAGTGACAACTGTTGCTACACCTTTAAAATGACCAGGACGTGAGCCGCCGCAATAGCCCATCGAAATACCTGGTACATCAACAAAACTTTGCACCCCTAAGCCATTTGGGTAAATAGCCTCTACACTGGGGATAAACAAAATATCCGTTTCAAGATCGGCTAAACCTTGTTTATCGGCATCTAAGGTACGCGGATAATTGTCTAGATCTTCGTTAGCACCAAATTGCATCGGGTTAACAAAAATACTAACAACGACTTTGTCGGCCAGTGTTTTTGCTTTTTCTACCAACGAAAAGTGACCGCGGTGCAAGTTACCCATAGTAGGTACTAGTGCAACACTTAAACCCGCTTGGCGCCAAGCTCTTATTTGACTGCGTAATGATTTAATTTCAGTGATTGACTGCATTATTTAAACTCGTGTTCAGCGCTTGGAAAAACGCCGCTTTTAACATCGTTACAATACTTTTTAACAGCGGCAGGCATGTTGCCTGTTTCGAGTAAAAAGTTTTTTGAAAATTTAGGAATGTAGCCTGCAGAAATACCGACTAAATCGTGCATAACCAAAATTTGGCCATCGGTTACATTGCCCGCACCAATCCCTATAGTCGGAATGCTTAATGAGTCAGTAATACGTTTTGCTAAGGCACTTGGAATACACTCAAGCACGAGTAGTTGAGCACCCGCTGCCTCTAATGCTTTTGCATCGGCAATAATTTTTTGTGCTTGTGCTTCTTCACGGCCTTGAATTTTAAAACCACCAAATACGTGCACAGATTGCGGAGTAAGCCCTAAATGCCCACACACCGGAATACCTTGCTGAGTAAGTGATTTAATGCTGTCATGTAGCCATTCGCCACCTTCAAGCTTGATCATATTAGCACCTGCGCGCATCAACTCTGCGGCATTTTTACACGCATCATTTGGATTTGCATAGGTCATAAACGGTAGGTCGGCAATAACAAATAGGTCACGGCTTCCAGCGCGAACACAGCGAGTATGGTACGCAATTTCTTGGTTTGTCACAGCGAGTGTGTCATCGCCACCTTGTAATACCATTCCCAAAGAATCACCGACTAAAACAACTTCAACGCCATTCTCATGAAATAACTTAGCAAAACTGGCATCATAAGCTGTTAACGCAGTGATTTTATTACTTTCAGCCTTCATTTTATTCAAAGTTGAAACGGTTATTTTAGACATAATATTCTCGCAGACAGTGGCCTTAGTTAATTACAGCGGTAATTGTTGTAAGTCGTTAAGCGGTAGGTTATTTGCTATCTGTTTGATAGATGCGCCGCTTGGTAAAATAAGTTCGGGTGCAATTTCTTGCAGCGGGTAAACAACAAACTCTCTCTCGTTTAATCCGTAATGAGGCACCGTTAAACGTTTAGTATTTATAACCTGCTCACCAAATAATAAAATATCAATATCCAGTGTGCGTGCGCCCCAACGCTCAGCCTTTCTGACTCGACCATGCTCCAGCTCTATGGCTTGCGTTAAATCAAGTAACTGCTCTGGCTGTAGCGAGGTATTGATACAGGCAACCGCGTTCACATAATCGGGTTGATCTTGTGGCCCCATAGGCTTGCTCGCATAATAATGTGAGCAAGCGATAAACTCGCTGTTAGGCAAGTTTTTAAGTGCAACAACAGCATCATCAAGTTGTTTTTTAGGTGTATTAAGGTTGGCACCTAAGCCTAAATAGACACGTTGCATTATTTACTCAGCTGGTTTTTTAGTGGTGCGCCGACGAGGACGCTTACGTGGTTTTGGTCCGCCTTGATGACCTAGCTCTCGCACCATTTCTTTTTGGCCATTAATATCTTGACTCAAGTACTGCGTCCACCACTGTGCAAGCTCTGTATGCTCAGTTTCACCGGCATCAACACGCAGTAGTAAAAAGTCATAAGCGGCTTTAAAACGAGGCTGCTGTGTCAAGCGATAGGCACGTTGGCCTGCACGTTTGTCTAAACGTTGTTGAATATGCCAAATATCACGGGCGCCTAACGTAAAGCGTTTTGGTACTGCAATATGCTGAGCGTTCTCACTAAGTACTTTATTAATTGCTTGGGCAAAGGCATCGTATTCAGAGAGTTGTTCTTGACGTCGAATTTTTTCAGTACGTTCAACCAATGGAAACCACAGTAACGCTGCAAATACAAACGCAGGGGTGACTTTTTTCTCTGCATTAATGCGAATGTCAGTGTTTGCAAACATTTGCTTGATGAAGGTTTCTTCAAGCCCGCCTGGGTTTTTATCTAAAATGCGGTCAAGTTCAGGGAACAACGATTTAAATAACCCGTATTTGCGCAGCATTAAAAAGTTTTGTTGTGCTTTGCCGTTTAAAAACAGCTTGAGTATTTCTTCAAACAAACGTGCCGGTGGAATGTTATCAAGCAAGCTAGCTAGAGCGGTGATTGGCTTTTCGCTTGCAGGTGCTATTTGCATATCGAGTTTAGTAGCAAAGCGCACTGCACGAAGCATACGCACGGGGTCTTCACGATAGCGTGTTTCAGGATCGCCAATTAACTCAATTTGTTTTGCCTTTATGGCCGCTAAACCATTGGCGTAATCATAAATACAAAAATCATTGATTGAGTAATATAAGGCATTGATTGAAAAATCACGACGCTCGGCATCTTCTTCAATGCTGCCAAATACGTTGTCGCGAAGTAGTTGCCCATGTTCGCTTGATTGGCTAATTTGATTTTTGTCTTCTTGTGCTTCGTGATGGCCGCGCATGGTGGCCACTTCAATAATCTCACGACCAAAAACAATGTGCGCTAAACGAAAGCGGCGGCCAATTAAACGGCAGTTACGAAACAGTTTTTTAACTTGCTCAGGGGTTGCATTGGTTACAACATCAAAATCTTTGGGTTGTTGACCTAACAATACATCGCGAATGCAACCACCAACTAAGTAGGCATCATAGCCACCATCTTTTAGGCGATAGAGTACTTTGATTGCATTTGGGCTAAATTGTTTGCGAGAAATACCATGCTCACCTCGAGGGATCACCAACGGTTCACTGCTGATTGCGACATCTTCGGCACTGGCATTCGGGCCGATAATTTGTCGACAAAATTGAAAAAGCTTGGAAATAATAGTCTGTCTCCTAGAGAAGCGGTTGATTGACTCGCCATTGCAATCAAAATGACAACAAGTACCTTCTCATAGAGCTGTACTTACTGTTTTATGTAATTAGCATATATTTAGGCGGCTATCATATACCAGCAAGGTGGAAAAATTAAGTTGCAGTGCTGAAATTAAGCCATTTTTAACGATTTTATTTGAATTTGTTATACCCAATCCGCGAAAGAGCGTTAAATCTGTATTTCACGCGTAGTGGGAACGCGGCTTAAGTTAAAATGTGCCACGCCCCAAGCAAGTAATTGCTCTGTGGTTAAATCCATAAGTTGGTCGTGGGTTGGCAAACCTAAAAAGTTAAATACCGCTATCAAAGTTGGTTTGGGATTTTGTTTGCAAATAGCGGGGGCGTAATTTTGTTTAGAGAGTTTAAATCCGGGTTTTGCTACCGCTAAAGGTAAATGAGCAAATTCTGGAATAGGGTTATTAAGTTGCTTAAACAGACTTATTTGATGGGCGGTAGGTTCAAGTAGATCAGCGCCTCGTACAATTCGATTGATCCCTTGCTCAATGTCATCAATAACCACCACCAGTTGATAGGCAAATAAACCGTCGCTACGTTTTATAATGTAATCTTCATGGGCCAGAGCAGGGTCAACGTCAATACGCCCCTGAATAAGGTCGTTATAAGTTACGGTTGCATGGCATTGAGTTAAGCGAAGGGCATGACCCTGTTCACTGAGTTGGCTATGTTTACATTGCCCTTGATAAATTCCACCTAGCGCTTTTATTTGCTTACGAGAGCATTGGCAGGCATAAATAAGGTGTTGTTTTGACAGTGAGTTTACTGCATCTTGATAAATAGTAAGACGCTGTGTTTGATACACAACGTTTTCATCCCAATTAAGGCAGTAGGCGTCTAAGGTATTTAGGATATCGGTGGCTGCGCCTTTAACAACGCGAGTGGTGTCTATATCTTCAATGCGTACTAACCATTTCCCTTGGTTAACTTTTGCATCTAGGTAGCTACCTACAGCCGCCACAAGTGAGCCAAAATGTAACGGCCCCGAAGGAGACGGTGCAAATCGGCCGCGATAGTCAGATACTTGCGCGGTAACGGCTGTAGAAGACATGGCTATAACTTAATTAGCCGCGTCCAGCTTGTTTTTCTTTAATTTCGGCAAGTGTTTTACAGTCTACGCATAAATCAGCAGTAGGACGTGCTTCTAAACGACGAATGCCAATTTCAATGCCACAAGACTCACAAAAACCAAACTCGTCTTCTTTAATTAAGTTGATTGTTTTTTCAATTTTCTTAATTAATTTGCGTTCGCGGTCACGAGTACGAAGCTCTAATGAGAACTCTTCTTCTTGTGCTGCGCGGTCAACGGGATCAGGAAAGTTAGCTGCTTCGTCTTGCATGTGTGACTTAGTACGATCAACTTCGTTTCGTAAATCATTACGCCAAGTTTCTAAAATTGTTTTAAAATGAGCACGTTGTGCTTCATTCATGTACTCTTCACCCGGTTTTTCTTGGTATGGTTCTAAACCGGCTTGAGCCAATAAACCATGTCTTTTTTGGTCTGGCATAACTCTCTCCTAAATCCTTAATTTAATGCCTCAGCATTAGCCGGCGGTATAAATAACAGAAACTCATACCCTAGGCAAATTTATTTTTAAATAATCGAATTAGCTTCAACCCTGTTTACCCATATAAAAGTAGCAAAAGCAGTGTTTATACTTTTTTATTACAGTATCGGTTTATAAACTGGCGTTGTTATGTGGGCAAAAATAATAAAAACAACTTATCTTTTACTTTTCGGTTAAGTATTTTTTAGGCGTAATGCAATACCAGCGTTTAAAAGCACGCTGAAAAGCGCTTTGTTCAGAAAAGCCCAGCGCAGTGGCAATGTTTAACGAACTGAGTCCTTGTTTTAGTAATATAAGGGCTTGTTGTTTGCATATTTCGTCAATAATTTTGCTGTAGCTGGTGTGTTGTTGTTTTAAGTAACGCTGTAGGCTGCGAGTTGATAGCGCTAATGCCTGAGCAGCTTGCTGAACACTTAAACGCTCTGGCAGGTGTTGTGTTATTAGCGCTTTGAGCTGACTAATATACTGAGCTTCGTGGTTGTAGTTAATAGCCTGTGCGGCTAATAAAGTTTCTAGCTCGTTATTAGCGCCTTGTAGTGGGCAGTGTAGTAATTGGCTATCAAAGATCATGCTATTTGTTGTGCTATTAAACTCAATAGGACAGTTAAATACACTTTGATACTGTTTAACTTCATTGATGGGCGGTTGTGGGCGCATTAATTTTATTTGGCTGAGCATCAACGGGGCTTGCCATTCACAACATTGTTGAGCAAAAGCAAGCCAGCTACTAAAAAGCTCATCTGCCATGAAGTGTGTGACTGGTGTTTTGGGGTGCCATTCTAGGCTGCTGTGTTGTTGGTGATGATGTAGGCTAATAGTGCCAATGTTTCTAACTAAGGTATGCAGCTTTAAAGCATGTTGTAATGCGCTTAATAAAGAGTCACTCACTAAAGCAATATGCCCAAGTAATCCCCAGTTTTGCGCATTAAGCGCTTGACCAAACTCTAATCCTACTGTGTTCCTATTTAAGTGTTTTGCGCCAATGCTCATGAGCTGTTCGTAATCAGCAAGCGGGTATTTATAGCGACTGTTATTAAGTTGCTGCCCTCCTTGAGTAATATTATTAAGTAAGTGTTCTTTATTCAGACCTTGAGAAGCTAAGTAACTAGTTAAAGAACGAATAATTTGGCTACTTACAAAATACATAAAATATCCTTTTCTAGACGGTTAAAGTTTAAGCTGCCCTAACTGGCGGGCAAAGTCAATTTTGTGCGTTTGAGGTCAAGATTTTAATAAGTATTTACGGCATGGTTGTAAAGTTAAACAATAATAATGACAAGGAACACCACAATGAAGCCCCATTTACTCTCACTTTGTATCGCCAGCAGTCTGCTTTTAGTAGGCTGTGGTGAAGATAATGATAATAACGTTGCACCACCAATTGTCGTGGTGCCTGATCCCGCTCCAGAGACAAGCGCGCCAATAATTGCATTTGATGACGATAATAAACTTGATGCGAATATCCGTTGGACTACCTTCGGTGTGCCGCATATCACTGCTGATAACTTAGAGAGCTTAGCGTTTGGTAGTGGTTATGCTTATGCTAAAGATCATGCGTGTCTATTGATGGATCAAATTATTAAAGTGCGCGGTGAACGCTCGAAATACTATGGTCCAGATAAAGTACCAGGCAGTGGCGACTCAACGCATTTAATTTCTGACTTTGGTTATAAAGCCTTGGGTGTGAATGAATATGCTCAAGCCAATTATGATCAATTAGAAGAGAACAGCCGAGCGCACTTTGAAGGGTTTGTGCAAGGCTTTAATAAATACGTTACTGATACGGGGGTTGATAATTTAGCGCCGGAGTGTGCCTCTGCACCTTGGGTTACCAGTTTAACAGCACAAGATATGTTGGCGTACTCTATGGCTACAGTGCAGCTAGCCAGCTCGGCTAACTTTTTAGAGCTCGCTTTTTTAGCAAACCCGGGTGATGCGAATGAGTATCTGCCAATGCCTACGTCAGAGCAGCCAAGTGCTGTGTCTTCAATGGTAGGCAATATTAATCAGCGAGCAAAGCAATTTAAGCTAGAGAAAAAATTTGAGCACTTAGGGTCAAATGGTTGGGGGCTTGGTAAAGATATGATGGCCAATGGTAAAGGTGGTCTATTAGCAAATCCTCATTTTCCTCACGAGGGCAATTTACGCTTTTGGCAATCACACCTAACCATTCCCAACGCTATGAATGTAATGGGGGGCAGTTTGCAAGGGATGCCAGGAGTGATCAATATTGGTTTTAATGAGCACATAGCTTGGACCCATACTTTTTCTACAGCACGTCATTTTTTAATTTATCAGCTAGCACTAAATGAAAATGATCGCATGGGTTACAGCGTTGAAGGTGATAATTATGAAATTACTTCAAAAACAATTAACGTTGAGGTAACTGTGGCACCAGGGACCACAATTACACTTAGCAAACCGTTTTACTATAGCCACCATGGTTTAATGATTGAAACACCTGCCGCAAATGGTTTAGGGTGGAACGACAGCCAAGCATTTACCATCAAAGATGCCAATGAATTTAATATGGATGTGGTTGCTCAGTGGTCAGCTATTAATCAAGCAACCAGCTTAGAAGAGATGAAGGCCTCGTTTGCTAAATACGATGGCGTTTCATTTAATAACACCATGGCCAGCGATAAAGAAGGTAATGTCTTTTTTGTTGATGACAGCACCGTTTTGAAACTGGGTGATACCGCAAATATGGCAATTCGTTTGCAACCTGAATTGGTTGCACTTAGAGAGTCGACGGGCTTTGATTTAGTACCTGGTAACTTAAAGTTATTTGAGCCGCAAGGCGTTGTGCCTTTTGAACAAGCTCCCCAGCTAAGTCGCACTGACTACGTACAAAACTCAAATGACAGCTATTGGGTTACTAATCTTGAACAACCTCTTGTGGGCTTTGCTGCGCAATATGGCGATGTTCATCAGCCATTATCATTGCGTACCCGTATGGGTTTGAAGCTCATAAAAGAGGGAGGCGGTGAAGACAGTAAGTTTGATTTGGCTGAACTTGAAAATGCGCTAGTAGGCAATCGTATCTATTTAGGTGAATTAGTATTTGATGATTTAGTTGCCCAGTGTAAAGCGCGTGGCGCAACACCGATTACACTAACTAATGGAGCAAGTATTGACCTAACAGCTGCCTGCGCCGTGTTAGAGGGCTGGAATGGCGCTATGAACCTTGATACACAAGGTGCTGCGTTAATCAGAGAGTTTGCTCACTTATTTAATGGTGATGAATACTTATATGATAATTTTGATGTGACCAACCCTGCAAATACGCCAAATACCTTACTTGCCGATGGCTCTGCGTTAACGGCTTTAGCGCATGCAGTGCTTAATTTACAAAGCAATGGCGTGGCATTAAACAGTACTTTAGGTGAGCTGCAATTTGTTGAAAAAACGCTAGCAGGCGGTATTGCTTCAGGCGAGCAACTTCCTTGGAGTGGGCCAATGAGTGTGGAAGGAGGCTTTAATGTGTATCGTTTTGATCGCAGTAGCAGTCGTTCATTTTCTACGGTGATCCCATATATCGATCATCAAACATTGGATGATGCGATAACAGGTAAACCGTTAGCGTCAAATTTAACAGCCAGTGGTTACCCTGTTAATTATGGATCGAGCTGGATGTTTGTGATGAACTTTACTGATGATGGTCCTGTGGCAAAAGGGTTACTGACTATGTCGCAAAGTTCAGATTCAAGCTCAGAACATTTTGATGATCAATCGCGTTTTTACTCAAATACGCCAGTATTAAGGCCTATATTATTTAAAGATGCAGATATTAATCTAAATTTAATTGATGAAATGGATTTATCAATGAATAAAGAGTAAGCACACTTTGAGCGCCAGTACGAATGCTGGCGCGCTGTTTACCTAGTCAACAAACGGCACTTTTTCAATTAAAGTAACTTCACTCGCTGAAATGTGTGCTTTATAAGCTAATACTTCTACGCCTTGCTCAATGGCCTCGCTAAGCAATTGTGCATAGGTTGGGTCAATATGCGCCGCAGCACTGACTTGTGTGATGCCTTGGTGCAGCACCGCAAATAGTAATACCGCACGATGCCCTTGTTTTACCATGTCGATTAATTCACGAATATGCTTTTGCCCACGAACTGTTTGGGCGTCAGGGAAGTAACCCTGACCACTTTGTGGATGATCTTCGCTCAGCAGCGTGACTGATTTTACTTCAACATAGCAATTGGCTTTGCTGCTGTGGGTAAGTAAAAAGTCGATGCGGCTGTTTTCACTGCCATACTTCACTTCACTTTGTATTTGTTGATAGCCTGTAAGCTCATCAATAACCCCATCATTTAGTGCTTCTTCGACCACTTTATTGGCGATAGCGGTATTTACACAGATAAGCTGTGATACATTATTTTGTGTCAGCTCTAATGACTGCGGGTATTTTCGCTTGGTATTACTGCTGGTGGAATAAAAGGCATTAAAACCAGCATCGGCACAGCCCGTCATTTTACCCGTATTAGCACAGTGAGCAGTAAAAGTGGTGCCATCACTGAGCTCTAAATCAGCTAAAAAGCGTTTGTAACGCTTTAATAAAGTGGCAGATTGTAATGGCGGGGTGTACTTCATTAATGACTTCCTTATGTAACCTGAGCGCTGGATAAAAAATTTATTTCAAGTAGTTGTTTTAGCGCTAACTGCGTTGAGTTCACTTTTTCTAGAGATAATAAACTTAAATGCTTTTATAGCTCAATATGTTAGCAAACTTCTTTACCCGAGTTTAGGGTAAGTAAAATTGAGGTTTACAGGCGGGTTGAGGTTATTCACCTCAAGCAGTTGGGAACTTAAGCGCTCTATAGTAAACTCAACCGCACATTTAAGTGCAAGGATATTCTAACATGAGTGAAAAATTTGTTGTTCAATTAAGCGAGCAGTTGGCACCAGGGCATTGGGGCGAAAGTGCGTCATTATCTTTTAACGAACACGGCGCAACGGTTCATTTATCTGAGCAAGAAACATTAAAAAATGTGCAAAAAGCGGGTCGTACAATTGCAAATCAAGGCATTAAAAATGTTGTTCTTGAGGGTGATGTATGGTGCACAGAGAGCCAATGGGCTTTTTATCAAGGCTTTGTATCACCAAAAGTACTAAACGGTGTTGAGTTTGTTGATAACGCACAATCTGATCTTAAAGAACTCGCTGATTTAAAAGCATCGGCAACGTGGGCACGTGAAATGATCAATGGCACAGCCGATGACATATACCCAGAGAGCTTAGCTGAAAAAGCCGCTGAATTTATTCAATCACTTGCACCAGAGCATGTTAGCTATCAAATAATAAAAGGCGATGCGCTATTAGAACAGCAGTGGATTGGTATTCATGCCGTAGGTCGTGGTAGTGAGCGTCCGCCAGTATTACTTGAGCTTGATTACAACCCAACTGGCGATGAGAACGCACCGGTAAGCGCAGCACTTGTTGGTAAAGGTATTACCTTTGACTCAGGTGGTTACTCAATTAAACCAAGCGAAGGCATGTTGGGTATGAAGTGCGACATGGGTGGTGCAGCAACCGTAACCGCAGGTTTGGCACTGGCAATTAGCCGTGGCGTAGAAAAGCGTATTAAGTTGTTTTTATGTTGTGCAGAGAACTTAATTTCGGGTAATGCATACAAACTAGGTGACATTCTTACTTACAAAAATGGCACAACCGTTGAAATTGTAAACACCGATGCTGAAGGGCGTTTAGTATTGGCTGATGGCTTAATGGCCGCAGGCGAGACAGGCGCTCCGCTTATTATTGATGCAGCAACCCTTACTGGTGCAGCCCTTGTTGCTGTTGGTCAAGAGTACAACGCATTGTTTGCCCTTGATAAAGAGCTAGTGCGTGAAGTGGAAGACTTTGCGTCACAAGAAATGGAAGCTGCATGGCCATTACCACTTGAAAAATGGCATCAACAAAACTGCCCATCGCCGTATGCGGATACAGCAAATAGCCGCGCCCAAAAAGGCGGTGGTTTCGGTGGTGCATCTAACGCTGCTGGTTTCTTATCTCGCTTTGTGCCAAACGATGGCAAAGGCTGGGTACACATTGATTTAGCCGCTGCATTTAATATGGGTGGTAGCACAAGTCAATGGGCTTCAGGTGCAACTACACAAGGTATGCGCACCGTAGCACGTACCCTACTTGAAAAGGCATAATCTACTGAGATTACGCATTAGTTAAAAAAATAGGTACCTTAGGGTGCCTATTTTTTTATGCGCCAAACAAGCAATTTTGTTTTATTTACGGTAAAATCCTTCGCCATTACGTGTTTGGGCATCTATTTTTATTTAAACCTCGCTCAAATATTATACATACCACTGGGATCCCTACTATGTCAGAAAAGTGCTATATCACGGCTCAACAATTACTTGAAGATTCATTCCGCGTAGCGGCACAAGTGTATAAAGATGGCTTTCGTCCAGATTTTATTATTGGTATATGGCGCGGTGGTGCTCCAATCGGGATTGCGGTTCAGGAATATTATGATTACAAAGGCATAGAAACGGATCACATTGCGGTTCGTACCTCGTCTTATTACGGTATTGGTAAGCAATCAAAAGAAATCAAAGTACATGGTTTACACTACATAGTTGAAAACGCTAATGCAGGTGACTCTTTACTGATTGTTGACGATGTTTTTGACTCCGGTCGTAGCATTGTGGCGTTAAAAGAGAAGCTCTCTGAGCTAATGCGTTTAAACTTACCACGTGATATTCGTATTGCCTGCCCATACTACAAGCCAAAAAATTCAAAAGTTGATACAGTGCCTGATTACTACATTCATGAATCTGAAGAATGGTTAGTATTCCCGCATGAATTATCAGGTTTAACGCCGGATGAAATTATTGAAGGTAAATCTGATTTAGCTAAAATCCACGATATTTTACTTGAAAAGTAAGTAACCTGACCTCTGGATAATAAATCTATCTCAAGCAGCTATTTTCAGCGCTAACTGCGTTGAATTTACTTGCAATAGGCCAGCTATTGACGCGAAAATTCGCCTTGTTTTCACTGTAAATCTCTGGCTAGAGAAAATAAATCTAACTATCACCCATAATCAATATGTTAGTAAATCTCTTAACCATAGTTCAGGTTAAGTATTATTTTACCTAATAAAAAAGGCCTTAATGGCCTTTTTTATTGTCTTTAAAGCTGTGCAAAGCTATCTACATAGTCACTTAATTTGGGTATATCGACAGCTTGCAGTCCTTGCGTGCTTCTTTGCACTAAGTTTTTCTCTACTAACTCACTCACTACACGCCTGTATGCACGCTCAGTGGTTGCAAAGCGCTCTGCTTCTGCATTTACCGTAGGGTAAGCACGTAACAAGGTGGGATTGTTATTCTCTGCACGTAATAAGCAGTCTTTGGCAATATTGTAGCTCAACGGCAGTAACAGCTTATCTAAATTAATTTTTTGATTTTCTTGAAACTTAGCCGCAATCGTTTGCGCCGTATATAAGCTTAGCTCGGGTTTATCGAGTAATAATGAACGCCAATGTTTTAATTCAATCAAATTATACGTGACATCACTAAAGCAGGTTACCGTGTAAATGCAGGGGTTATTATTGAGTGCTTCAATTTCGCCAATTAGGGTATTGTTACAGTCGAGTTGGCCAAGTAGCAGGCGCCTGCCATTACCTACATCGTAACTAAACGATACAGTTCCACTTCGCACTAATACCAACTTAGTTAACGGCTGGTCTTGCTGTATTAATATTTCTTTTTTTGATTGCTGAAAACTACTGCCGGCAAACGTCAGCAGTTGATCAACAAGGTAACTGGAAAAATGGTATTGAAACATCAATCATGCTCTTCGGACAATTGTCCTATTTATTACACCTTAATGACGATAGCATTAAGATTAAGAATTTACGCTAACTTGCCCACGCTGTTAATATAATTAATGGCGTTAAATGACCTTCATTCTTCCGTGTAATGATTAAAAATTGTGGTATTAACCAGTATATTTTAAGGTTTTATTGGTAAGTTAGCTTTTTTATTTTAACTACTGCGTAGCGTAGCTAGATAATGTACTAAAATTTAACGCGTAATACTAACCTAAAGCCTAGGAGAGAACAATTGAGTTGGGAATATTTAGGTTATTTAGCATCCGCCTTATTAGTCATATCATTAACCATGACTGATGTAACCAAACTACGTTGGTTTAATTTACTTGGCTGTATTGCGTTTACTTTTTACGGTGCGGCTATAGGCTCAGTGCCGGTGGCTTTTACCAACGGCTTGTTGGCTTTGGTCAATATCTATCACATTATTAAGTTATATCGTCAGTCAAAAGTTGATACAAAAAAGGGTTAACGCAAGTTAACCCTTTTTTGTTTTTAATTACTCAGCTTTTGCGACGTCTTTTTCGTAGCGTAACGTACCCGCAATCCACGTTTGCAGCACCTGAGTTTTGTATAGCTGCTCAATGGGGACTTTAAAGTAGTCTTGATCAACCAGTATAAAGTCAGCCCATTTACCTTGCTCTAAACTCCCTAGCTTAAACTCTTGATGCGCTGCATACGCGCCGCCAAGGGTAAACGCACGTAATGCATCTTCTCTGCTTAACACTTCACTGGCGCGCCAACCGTTTTCAGGCAATTGATTATGATCCATACGTGTAATGGCAGAATATAAGCCATCAAACGGGTTCGCGAGCTCGACAGGGTAATCAGAACCCGCTGCAATAGTCGACCCCTGCTCTAAGAATGTTTGCCAAGCGTATGCGCCTTTGAGTTGTTTATCGGTTAAACGCTGCTCTGCCATGTGCATGTCCGATGTAGCATGCACAGGTTGCATTGATGGAATTATTTTCAGTGTTTTAAAGCGCGGTATATCCTCCGGCGAGACTATTTGCGCATGCTCCATGCGATTACGTAGTAGTATGCCACCGGTTTGCTTAAATACATTTTGATAGGCATCAAGCACAATTTTATTTGCTCTATCGCCAATGGCGTGGGTATTTGCACTAAACCCGCTTTTAAAAGTGAGTGTAAATAATTGTTCTAGCTTTTCTTGGGTTTCAAGCATTAGGCCAAAGTGGTTTGCTCTGTCGGCGTATTCTTCAATAAGCGCGGCACCGCGTGACCCTAACGCACCATCAGCGTAAATTTTTACACTGCGAATAGATAAAAAATCTTGAGCATCTTGATACCGGCCAGCTTTAAGCATCATATTTAAATCTGGGCTTGCTGCACTTAACATCGCTACAATTCTAAGCGGTAATGTGCCTAACTCGGCGCGCTGTTTATAAACTTGCCACGTGGTTTTATCAATACCCGCATCGTGGGTTGAGGTAATGCCTAAGCTTAATAAATGTTTACCTGCGGCATCTAATGCATTACTGACCGATTGCGCAGACGTTGCAGGCATATGCTGGGTAACCAAGGTTTCTGCTTTATCTATAAAAATACCGGTTGGTTTGCCAAACTCATCTTTTATAATTTCTCCACCAGTAGGCGATAATGTATCAGCGTTAATATTAGCAAGCTCCAGGGCTTTTGAATTAACCCAAATAGCGTGGCTATCTACTCGCGATAAAATAACAGGGCGGTCGCTGACGACTTTGTCTAAATCAGCGGCGGTAGGGAAACGTGTGTCTGACCATAGCTCTTGGTTCCAGCCCCGACCAATGATCCAACCTTCTTTGCCTTTGGCAAATTCGTTGAGCTTAGCGGTTATTTCATCTACCGATTTTGCGCCGCGCACATCCAGCTGTGACAAGTTATCACCAAGGCCAATTACATGCCCGTGGGCATCAATGAGTCCTGGTAATAAGGTTTTACCATTGGCGTCAATTAGGGTTGCGCCCGGAAAACTATTTTTCAAGCTGTCGGGGCCTGTTTTTACAACTTTGCCATCTTTTATGATTAAGGTTGTAAATGTGTTTACTTCGCCGTGGCGCATTTTTCCTTTGTATAAAGGGGTGTAGCCATTGGCATTATATATTACTTTCGTTTGTGCAATTGCCACACTAGATAAGGCGCAGAGGCTTGCAAGTAATACCGGTTTAATTAATTTATTGAGTTGCATATGAGGTATGTTGTTATTATTTGTACTATCACAGTAGCAAACTCAAATTTAGAATACCAATAGCATAATTTATTAATAGTCGAATAAGCCCAGCTTTTAGCTAGAGCAAGCAAATTCAGGGTGGGATAGGGTGCGTGTTAACAGGAAAGAATTTGTTTAATCTTCTCAAATAAAGCCTAATTAACTAGGCTTTATTTGAGGGAGCTATTTATTTACTGGCGTACAAACTATATTCACTTAATGACAATTGTGCGTCTTTGTCACGGTCGTAGCTGCCAAAGCGTGACCATAAAGCAGGATCACTGGCAGTTTCCGAACGAGTTAAAAAGCCATCTTGATTACGGTCAAGTTTTTCAAATTCTGAGGCAATATAGCTGCTTGTCGCAAAGCTCATGCAGCTAACAACAGTAAGCGTTAGCAAAATAATATGGCGGATAGGTTTCATCTAAATACTCAGTACAAATTGGTGGTTAGATAGTTTTTAAACTCAGTTAAAGAAATTCTGTTGTCTTGATTTTCATCCCAATTTGAAAATGAGTTTAATAGCTGAGGCTGAGCAGCAAGCTCACTATGGGTTAAATACCCGTCGTTGTTGGTGTCTAGATGTTCAAAGCGTTGCTTTACATCAAGTGCACATGCACTATGACTAACAAATAGTAAAGCACCAATAAGGAGAAGCTGTATTTTCATGGTTGGCGTTCCAAGGCATATTTTAATTGCTGGCAGTAATGAAATAAAGCACTTGCCATAATTTAAATCCCAACATTAAATCCGTTTACACACTCCCTCAGGGATTATGGCAAGTGCTTTTAACTCTATACTAATAGATTAAACTTGAATCTAAACTTAAGGTTTAAAGTTTTGGAATTCTTTTTTAGAAATCATCTCGTTGTTATCTTTGTCTAAATCGGCAAACTGCTTAAGTAATTGTTTATCTTGCTTTGCCTCAACAAGCGATATTTGGTCATCCATATTTTTATCTAAATGCATAAAACGTACATTTAATGGCGATGCCAGTGCGGTGGCACTAATAGCTAAAAATAGGAGCGAAAAAGCACCAATTAGTTGTTTCATGAATGTACTCCTTTATTTTATAAACAGCTTAAATTCGTTTAGAGATATGAGTCCGTTTTCATCGGTGTCTATCTGTGCAAAGTTCTCATGTAATAAAGCATCTTCACCTGCTTCAGCTTCACTTAATGTGCCATTACTGTCTTTGTCTAAACGATTAAATTCAGCATCTACATCAAGAGCGAATAAATGAGTACTGGTTAGGCACAAACCGATAAGTGCAGCGTTCTGTAAATTGTTTTTGAACATTCCTTGGCTCTTTTTAGATTAATATTAATGTTCTCGTAACAAAAATGATGCCAATATTTATTTTTATTAATAATCAGTGAGTTATGTTTTTTTGTGATGGTTGGTGCGTAATTTTTACAAGTAACTGTGTGTTTTATGCAACAATTTTGCAGTTATAAGCGTTTAAAATTTTTTAAATCAATTGCTTAACTTGTCGCTATTTAGAGACAGCAGGGGTTTTTATCCTTGATGGTTCAGCGAGTGTATAAGTTGAGCGCTTAATAATAGAACGTTTAAAAATAGCAAAGGACTTTTGTATGCCCGCAGTCATGGCTGAAAAATATAAAGCATTGATAAATTGGCGCCCCAATTTAATTGGCCAATTTGTAATGAGCATGCTGTTGTCGCTGTTGCCCTTATCTATAGTAGTTATTGTGTTTTTAAATGTATTAAATAAGCAATTAGCGGTCACTCAGCAAATTGTGAGTAATAATTACCAAGTAACTAAGTCGTTTAATGTGCTTAAGCAAGAGCTTAATAGTTTAGAAAGAGCAACTAGGCAAAACTGGGTATTAAAGAGCGACTCACTCGATAAGCTAATCGTAGATAAATGGCAATCATCATTGCAAAACATCAATGAGCTAAAACAGCTTTCAAATAACCAAGCAAATACACACCAATGGCAACGGCTAACGGATACTTTGCAAACGGCGCATACTCAACTTGTGGTTGAAGCGCGTCAACAAGCTGAATTATTTGTGCCAATCAGCGAAATACTAGCGGAGCTAACATTGTGGTTACGTGAGGAAAATGAAGCCAAAATCACTCAAAACCAAATTAAGCTCACAAATTTACAAGCTTCCTTTATAAACTGGTTGATTGCACTTACGCCTTTAACGCTGCTTGTTGGCGGCGGTTTTTTGTGGCGCATAAGCGGGCGCTTAAAAAGCTTAACCTCAGTGATTGATAAATTAGGCCAAGGAGATTGGCAGCAAAAAATATCGGTGCAAGGGTCGGCTGAACTCATAGAGTTAGGTAACAAGTTGCAGTGGGTGCAAGCGCAGCTGCATATGTTAGAACAACAAAAAGATACATTTTTACGCCACGTTACTCACGAATTAAAAACCCCTTTGGCTTCTATGGTTGAGGGCACTGAATTACTAGCCGATGAAATCGTTGGCCCCATCAATAACGAGCAAAAAGCGGTACTTGGGCTGATCAGTCAATCGATGGTGAGGCTACGTACTATGATAGACAGTTTATTGAGTTATAACGCCATTCGCACCAGTAAAGACAACGTCAGTGAAGTGGAATTTAATCAGCTAATAAAAAAGGTAAATAACCACTTTGAGCACCGCTTAAATGCGCGAGAACAATCGCTTATTTGGCACAATAGTTTACCTAATATTTCTCTTAGTTTGCCACGGGAGTTAATTGAAATGATTTTAATTCAGTTAATTTCCAATGGCTTAAAGTTTTCTCAGCCAAACCAAGTCGTTACTATTAGCTTGAGTCTAGAAAATAATGGCCTAAATATGCAAGTAGCAGATGAGGGTTGTGGCATTAAAGAGCATGAAAGAGATCATGTTTTTGGGGCATTTTATCAAGGTAAACATACCAAAGAGATTAGCTTACAAGGCAGTGGTTTAGGCCTTACTATAGTCAAAGAGTCAGTTGAACAGTTACATGGGCAACTAAAAATTGAGCATAATGAGCCGCAAGGCTGTCGATTTAACATTGTCATCCCCTATAAAAATAAAGGAGTTAAATAATATGTCTGCGCGTTTAATGGCTATTGTATGGCTAACCAGCAGTCTTGTTTTTTTATCTGGGTGTGAAATAACAAACACTCAAACACAGGGTGAATCAGCATTAAATGTACCCTCTCAGCCAGATAGCAAAACGAATCAGCCAAATCCCAAACCTCGGCCAAAATCAGAGCCAATATATCCCTCTGCAGCGCAAGTTATTGCTTGGCATGCCAATCAGTGCGGTGGTTTTAAATTAGCGCCTAGCAATGAAACCTACTTAGGGGAGCAAGCACTGAAAGCGTTTTTTAGTACAGCATGTTTAAAGCTTAGTAGTGACCCCAATACTGTGATGAGTCAATTACTTAAGCTGGATCAGGCGTACTATTGGCCCGATGATATAAAGCACTATTTATGGCTGCAAAAACAGCACGTATTAATGCAAATAGATGCAAAAAAACAACAGCAAGCATTGAACGCCAAAATGCAAAAAACCTTGTCGTCATTAGCCGCAATTGAACAGCAACTTTTACTACGTGAAGAAACCAAGGAGCAGTAACTATGTCAGTCACACTTCCATCAAGTGCTAAAGTTTTACTCGTTGATGATGATGCCAGCTTGCTGCAATTACTGGCGATTCGAATTCAATCAAAGGGTTATGAAGTAACGACCTGTGATAGTGGTATGAACGCATTACAACTACTTAAAAACCAAGTGTTTGATGCGGTGATCACCGATTTAAGAATGGATGAAATGGACGGCATGGCGCTTCACCGACAGTTGCAAAACCGCTACCCTGCGTTGCCTGTTATTATGATGACGGCTCATGGATCTATCCCTGATGCGGTAGAGGCCACCAAGCAAGGTATTTTTGCCTTTATCACAAAACCCGTTGATAAAGATGAGCTGTTTGACAGCCTAGCCAAAGCCATTGAGATACATGGGGTTAATAATGATGAAGTCGCCCCGCAAAGTAATATTGTCACCCGCAGTGGCGCTATGCTGCATTTGTTGGAGCAAGTGAAACTATTAGGGCCTACACAAGTTAACGTGCTTATTTCTGGTGCCAGCGGTACCGGTAAAGAGTTGCTTGCGCAGGCGATTCATCAGCATAGCCATGTTAGTGATGGCCCATTTGTGGCAATAAACTGTGGGGCCGTGCCTGGTGAGCTATTAGAATCAGAGCTATTTGGTCACAAAAAAGGGGCATTTACTGGCGCAGTAAAAGATCACCAAGGCCTATTTCAGCAAGCGCAAGGCGGTACCTTATTTTTAGACGAAATTGGTGATATGCCGCTTAATTTACAAGTTAAGTTGTTGCGTGTGCTACAAGAAAAAACCATTCGCCCAGTGGGCTTTCAAGAAGAAATTCCCATTAATGTGCGAATTGTTTCTGCAACCCACAAAAACCTGCCTGAAGCGATTAGTAATCAACAGTTTAGAGAAGATTTATACTACCGGTTAAACGTCGTAAACTTAAAGTTGCCCCCGCTGTGTGAACGCCGTGAAGATATTAGCTTATTAGCCAACTTTTTTAGTGCCAACATCGCAAAGCGTATGGAGCAAAAAGAAAAGCGCTTTGCAAACGATGCCATGCATGCCCTAGTAAGGTATGATTGGCCAGGTAATATACGTCAATTACAAAATGTAGTGGAGCAGGTGGTTGCGTTGACTCCTAGTGAGGTTATATCTGAACATTTAGTGCTTAGTGCCCTAAACAGTAATGAAAGTAACGTTGAGCCATTATCACTTAATGAAGCTAAAAAAGAATTTGAACGAGACTATGTAATTAATACCCTGAAAATGGCAGGGGGCAATGTGGCAGAAGGCGCCAAACTTGCCAAGCGTAATCGTTCTGATTTTTATAAGTTGATTAAAAAGCATGAGATTGACGTAGATAGTTTAATTTAATTTGGTTTTTAAAAGGAAGTGAGCATGCAGTTATTCATGGTGTATTTAGGAGGACGCATTCAAGGTTGTCACATAGAAATGCACGACGTACGTTTTGTGGTAGGCCAAAATATTGAGCAAACCTATACCAAACTAAAAAGCCAATGGGTGGGTGATAAAAACAGTGTACACATGGATAGCTACATGGCGGTTAACCATATTGATGGTTATAAAATCGAGGTGGTTGATAGTTATATAGAGCAAAATAAGCAACTTTATTTTGTTAACTTAGGTGCTTACAGAAGCGACTCATTAGCAGAGCAACACGACTTTGCTTTGTATGTTGCCAGCAGTAGTGAAGAAGCAAAACAGCGCGCTAAAAGTGATTTACTCGCAGGGCTTAGCCATCTACATAAAGATGATTTACATGACGTTGATGATTGCTTTGCTATCGACTTACTCGATAGCCAGCTTAATATTAAACTAACCCCAAGTGGTCAAGCACAAACAATTAAACCTGACTGGTTTGGTTATCATGTATTATAATAAATGAGGATTTATTAAGTTTATTAGGATGTTGTGTGAAAAAGTATGCGTTTATACTTTTGCTAGTTGGCTTAAGTGGCTGTAAATCACTGTCGGGTTTACCGCCCGTTGTTGATTTAAATAAACTGGTAAAGCAAGTAAAAAACGATCCTACTGACGTAGTTGCAATTCACAAGCAAGCACAAAAAACACACCGTTCTATTAAGGCACAGGTTGGTAGCGTAAAACAGCTTTTAGCCGCATTAGAAAGCGTTGTTGGGCGCAAGTGGGGTAAACAAAACACTCAGCAACCTAGTGCCAAAAAATACGTAAAATACAGTAATGATTACCAAGCTCGTGCCATTATTGATTTTGAGCAAGGCACTGTAAAAGTAGAAACCATCGCTTTAAAAAATACAATAAGCTTGTTACAGCAGGCTATTGTTATGACCTTACTGACCTCTAGCGATCCCGATAAAACCGATATTTTTACCAGCGAAGCGCCAATTTTAGAAGGCGAGCCGTTTTTATACCAACAAGTACTCGACCAAGATAAGTTACCCATAAAATATAGCTGGCGTGCTAATCGATTTGCGCGTTATTTAGTAAATAATAACTTAAAAAAGCAACGTCAATATGGGCACGTTATTTCGTCGGTTAGTTTTGACTTAGTCGAGCAAAATGCCCATTTAAGAAAGCAAAAGTACAGTGATTATGTGCTGGCGGCTGCAAAAAAATATCAAATATCGGCAGCACTTATTTATGCCATTATTGAAACTGAAAGTAGCTTTAACCCGCATGCGGTGAGTTCATCCAATGCCTATGGATTAATGCAAGTGATCCCGGCTACCGCAGGGCGCGATGTATACCAAAAAATTAAAAAAGTACCTGGGCAACCAACCAAAGCAGTATTGTTTAATCCAAAACATAACATTGATATTGGCAGCGCCTATTTAAGTATTTTAAAAAATAATTACTTACATAAAATTAATACCGATAAAAGTAAGCACTTTGCCATGATCTCGTCTTATAACGGCGGGGCGGGTAATGTACTGCGCATATTTAATAAAAATAGAAGTGTGGCGTTTTCACGAATAAACCAGCTTACTGCAAGCCAGTTTTATAATATTCTCACCACTAAGCACTCACGTGCGGAATCAAGACGCTATTTATACAAAGTCACTAAAGCAGAAAAAAACTATCAGTAACTTATTTACTCATCATTTTCTAGTTGTTCACTTTTGGCAGCCATTTTAAAAGCTACTATTACTAAGCCAAACATAGCAAATGGGATTGCAGCTAACAAATACTCCACCAAATGGCTGTCTTGAAAATTAGCCTGCAGCAAGAAATGCCCTGCAACACACATAATAATAACCACCAAAAGGATGGGCAGTAACATAAGTTCTTTTTTTGCTGAGTGGTTTTTCATTCGCTGTTTAGGTATTAAAAAATAATGCGCTATTGTAATGAGCTTAATAAAGCTTGGCAAACAACACAGATTTTTTAATGACTATTAGGTATGATTAACATCAAAGAAAAGCTTAAAAGTAGTGGTTGGGAATAAAGTGCAACAGAGTTTAAAGCAAGTTTACCTAGTGGGTGGAGCAGTGCGAGATAAACTGCTAAACATACAATCAAAAGATAATGACTATGTTGTTATTGGTGAAACGCCAGAGACAATGGAAGCGCTCGGATTTTTACCCATTGGCAGCGATTTTCCGGTTTACTTACACCCAAACACTAAAGAAGAATATGCACTAGGGCGCACTGAGCGTAAAAGTGGTAAAGGTTATACCGGCTTTGTGGTGGATGCCAGCCCAAACGTAACTCTTGAAGAAGATTTAGCACGCCGAGATTTAACCATTAACTCTATGGCACTAGACGAAAACGGCACTATTATTGACCCTTTTAATGGTCAAGATGATTTAAAAAATAAAATACTGCGCCACACCACCCACGCATTTGTAGAAGACCCTGTTCGGGTATTACGTATTGCTCGCTTTTTAGCCCGTTATGGTAGTGACTGGTCTATTCATCCAAGTACTACTGCATTAATGCATGAGCTTAAAAATAAAGGCGAGTTGGAACATCTAGTACCAGAGCGAGTCTGGCTTGAAACAGAAAAAGCGCTTGGCGAAAAACACCCTGAGCTTTATTTCCAAGCATTAGATGGGTTAGGTATTTTTCCTGAAATAGAACAGATGAAAAACACCCCGCAGCCGGCAAATCATCATCCCGAGGGCGATGTGTTTGTCCATACTATGCTAGTGCTTAGACGAGCAGCCGATTTAGGCTTTAACCTAGAAACGCGTTTTGCTGCTTTAACTCATGACTTTGGTAAAGCGCTAAGCTATAAAAAACGCGGTAATTTACGCGGCCATGAGCGTGAAGGGGTTGCTGTAGTTGAGGCGTTTTGTGAACGTTTAAAAGTGCCTAATCGCTTTCGTAATATAGGCGTGCTTACCAGTGATAACCATACACTTTGCCACACGCTTGAACAGTTAAGACCGCAAACTATTCATAAATTAATCGTCACTAATTTAAATGCGCTAGTGCATCCAGAGCGTTTTATTGCTTTTACTCAAGCGTGCCAGTGTGATGCACAAGGACGAGGCGAAACGCTGGTGGATAAGCCCTATCCACAAGCCGCTAAATTACGTGCTATTCACAACGAACTACAAAAAATGGATAAAAAACAGATAGTGCAAGACGCGCTTAAAAGCGGCAAAAAAGGCCCTGAAATAGGCGAGACAGTAAAACAAGCTGAAATAGATTGCATTAAAGGTTTTTTACAGCTTAATGGCTAACTTGTAAGATTTATGTAGTTAAGCACTACGAGCTAAAACCTCAGCTTGCATGGCTTGTTTATTACTTACCTTGGGCTTTTTAGTCGCGCCCTCTTGAGCATGGTTATTGGCTGCATTAGGACGATATAAATCGAAAATAAACTCTATTTCTTCGGGTTCTAGTAACTCTTTCATTTTGACTCCTCCTAGGTGAGTAGACTAAGGCTGAGCAAATGAATTAAAAGTGAATCGTTACACTTGAGTGTGGATTAAATTGTAACTGCAAAGCTTTAATACAAGGCGGCTTATAATTAAACCGCTTTTTGTTTAATTATTTAAAGGCAAGCTCACAGTAAATACCACTCCATTGCCTCGCTCATTATTGTGCGCCGTTACTGTGCCTTTGTGGTAATCACACACTAGTCTTACAATATAAAGCCCTAAGCCTAAATGCGGTTGTTGCTGCATTTGTTGGCTGCGCACCGATACCATAGAATCAAAAATATGTTCAGTAAGTCCCTCAGGCAATAAAGTACCTGTATTACTTACCGTTAATGTTGCTTTGCTTTCATTTTGCTTAAGGCTGACTTCAATTGCGGTGTTAGCTTCACTAAATTCCAAGGCATTATTAATCAGCTTATCGAGCAGTTGCGCTATAAATTCAGGAGCACCTTGCATCAATAGTGTGCTTTGGCAAATGTTGAGTGTAAATAACTGGTTAGGATAAGTAAGTTGATAGCCCTGCATACAGCCACTAATTACTTTTTGTAAATCAAACGGCTCAGGCTCATTGCTTTGAATACTTTGCTCAAGGCGGGTTGCCTCGCTCATGGTGGTAATTATTTTTCCTAAGCGCTCAACCCCTTCGCTAGCACGCTCAAGGTATTTTTGACTCAGTTCACTTTGCTGCAAGCTTTGTAAGTTCTCAAGTGATGAACGTACAACCGCAACCGGCGTGCGCAGCTCGTGAGATAAGCGCGACGACATATTTTCTAAATAATCGGTATACCCTCCAAGGCGGCTCACTATATTTGAAAAGCTACGCGATAAATCGCCTATTTCGTCATTGGCATCGCTGTAATTTATGTGGCCTGTTACCCGCCCTTGTGCATCAATGGCTTGCTCTGCTGTATCGCGTAGTCGCCTAATACGACTTGATATACGTGAGGCAAAAAAGAACAAAGTGACTGTGCCAATTAACATGACCGCTAAAATTACATTAAATAGCTTTTCCAGCGATTTATTACGCAGTGTACGCACGCCATTGGTGGTTTCTTCAGCTATAACTGCCCCAATAACTTTATCCTCAATCCAAATAGGATACGCAGCCGATAATATCACCGCTTTGTTATCGGGAGTGAGCCGCCACGACGAGGCCGGTTTGCCTTTAAGTGCTTTGGCTAAATGAGCGCCTTGCATTGAAGCTACATCGTGTAAGGTATCTATAAATTCATCTTCAGGGCGCGTTAAAATTTTATAATACAAAGGATGTAAATAGGCCTGTTCAAAGCGCTGCCACGCAGTTTTTGGCGCTTGATTTTTTAGCCCATCGGCCCACACACCATCGGCATTTTGAATACTGCCCGATTGCGCTAATACACGGTGATGATTATCGACCACCCAAATGCGACTGCCGCTGTGGCCCATGCCTTTTAATATACGGTTTATTTCAGGGGAGGGCACCAGTACCGAACCTAAATCATTCGGGTTATTTAAGTTCGATGTAGACATAATACTAGGGGTTTGGTTTGGTTGTTTACTATCAACATCGGCAATGGCAAATCCCAGTTTATTGCCAAGCATACTCAAAGGAAAGCGCAGCTCAAGGTTGTAACCAGTGTCAGTTTTTTTAAAGAAACCCTGAATTTTAGTAAAAGGCATTTTACTATTGGCATCAAATGCGTTGACCCAGCCATCTTGGCGCGGAGCAATAATATAAGTATTAAATTGCCCATCAGGGTTTTTTAGGCCAATTTTTACATAGTCATTATTGGTAATGCTGAGGCTGTTTTTGGCACGGTAAACTAAAGCATCGTCAGTGACGTTAAAGAGCGCATATAAGTAATTATCAAACTTACCCACCATGTGGCTAAATGATAAGTTGCTCAGTTGATGGTTATCATCGGCTGTTTGTAAGTAACGTTTGTCATAAAGCCAAAATAGCGATTGGTAAGCGTCCCAATCGCTGAGTTTGCCATCGAGCTGAATTGGGCTTTTTAAATTATAAGCATAGAGATCGCGGCCTTTTACAACTTGATCTAAAAAGTTGGTTTGTTCGTCAAATAAAGCGGGGCGTTCGTGCAGGGCCGTTGCCAGTGCGCGTGTAGTACCTACGAGCGTTTTTTCTTGGCCTTGGCGTAAAAACTTTTCCATTTCCCATACGTACTCATAGCCTAACCATGGCAACAAAAATAAAAAGCACGAAAGCAGAATAAATTTACTGCGTAGGCCAAATCTCAGCATGTGGGTTGCTCCCACCTGTAACCCATGCCATACACGGTATCAATGCAGTCAAACTGGCTATCGAGTGCTATAAACTTTTTACGAATGCGTTTTACATGAGAGGTAATGGTACTGTCGTCTACATAAATTTTAGCATCGCTCATTAACTCATTACGGCTTTTAACGTGGCCAGGTCGTTGGGCGAGTGAATGCAGCATCCAAAACTCAGTTACGGTTAAATCAACCAACTGTTGCTGCCAAAGCACCTGCATGCGTTGCGTGTCGAGTGTTAGTTGACCGCGAATTATTAATGCGTTGGCATCAGCGGGTTGCTCTAATGCTTCCATGCGGCGAAATAGCGCACCAATACGCGCGGCTAAATGCGCTAAGCTAATGTCTTTGGTTAAGTAGTCATCGGCGCCCATGCGCAGGCCGCATACGGTGTCTATTTCGCTGTCGCGAGCGGTTAAAAAAATAATTGGTAAGGTTTTAGAAAGTGAACGCAGTGTTTGGCACAGTAAAAAGCCGCCATCTATTTCATGGCCTAAGCCAATATCAACAATGGCTAAATCGGGGAGTGCTTCTTTAAAAGCTACTTCTGCTTGAGTGCGGTTTTCATAACCACTTACCTGATAGCCTTGAGCGCTCAGCATTTCTATGTAGTTTTCGCGAATGGCAGTTTCATCTTCAACGATAGCTATTTTTTTCATTTTTTAATTACTCATATTGACTTAGGCGCACTATAGCGAAGTTTTTGCGCTAAGTACGGTTAAAAACACAATTGCCATTTTTTTGCCACAATTGCTCAGCAGTTTGCCATTTTTACTCCCCTTTATTGCCACTTCATGGTGTTTTAATACAGCTATTGAAATTACCAATACAACGCAAGTGCCAACCAATAGCTTGCCAACCATTATTAATAGTAAGGAATAGACCATGAAGAAAACATTAATCGCACTCACACTTGTTAGCACTTTTTGTACGCCAGTATTTGCTGCGGATACCCCATCAAAAGAAGCAAAAAAAGAAACACTTGTTGGCCTGAGCACCGGTGCCATTATTGGTGGTGTTGTTGGTGGGCCAATCGGCGCGTTTGTAGGCGCATTTGCTGGTGGTTTGATTGGCGATGCCAAGGTGGCTGAGCAAACCATTGCTGAGCAGCAGCAAGCTTTAACTGTAATGGCAGAGAAAACCAACGACTACCAGCACGTACTTAATCATAACAGTCACCTAGAGGCGCAACTTGAACTACTGGCGCAACAAAATGAGCAATTAACTCAATCGCAGCTTAATAATTTATTGGCAATGACAGTGCAATTTAAAACAGGCTCTAGCGATATTGCTCCTCATTTTGCCAAGCAGCTTGATCAATTGGTAGCGTTATTAAAAAGCCAACCGCAACTCGCACTCGATTTAAGTGGCTTTGCCGATCAGCGCGGTGCAGAGCAAGCGAACTTATTACTGTCAAAAGCCAGAGTAAACGCCGTACAAAGTTACTTAATTAAACAGGGGATTAGCCATACACGTTTAAGCGCACAAGCGTTTGGCGAGCAACAAAGCATAGCAAATAGTAACACCCTTGAAGATAACTTTTTTGACAGGCGCGTTACCCTGACTACCCGTGCGCTTAATCAAACGACTGATCAAACAGCAAGCAATTAATCGCAAGGCGTTCGATGGAGTGATTTATGTTGAGTAAACCCACCAAAGTGCTTACCAAGGTAAGCCTTTTTATTTTTATTATCATCGTGCTTTTGGCCAGCTTTAAAAGCCATGCACAGTCGCCAAAACTATCCTTGTTTGATAGCCAAGGAGTGGCGGTAAATCCTGGGGTTATTTTAAAAAGCGATGCAAAAATGACCCTAACAGGGCTAATTAATCATGTTGTAGTAACGCAGCACTACATAAATGAAAACCCTTTTGCCGTAAATGCACGTTATGTATTTCCTTTACCCGATGAAAGCGCCGTGCAAGCAATGACCATGCGCATTGGCGAGCGAGTTATCAAAGGTAAAATAGCAAAAAAACGCCAAGCTGAAAAACAGTACCAAGCTGCCAAAAAAGCAGGCAAACAAGCTTCATTGCTGCGACTGCAGCGTGCAAATATGTTTATTACAAATGTGGCAAATGTAGGGCCAGGAGAAGAAATAGTTATAACGCTTGAGTATCAAGAGATTATTGATTACCAACACGGAACCTTTGCGATTCATTTTCCAACCACAATTACGCCACGCTATCATGCAATAACAGGGGAAGTTAACGATGAACAAGATAAGCATGCGATAAAAAGCGCTAATGCACCTTTGTTCACTCCACAGGGTTGGTTAAGCCCTGTTTACACAAAACAAACCAATGAGGCGACAAATGCCAGCGATTTAAGCTTAACAATTAATATGGATATAGGCTTAGAATTGGTTGATATAAACGCTAAGTACCATCAAGTTAATATTGAAAACCCTGCATTTGGGCAATACAGCATTGTGCTAAAACCACAGCAAGCCATAAATAGAGACTTTGTACTTGAGTTTAAGCCACTACAAATAGCGCAAGCGCAAGCTGCACTTTTTACTCAGCAAGCACAAAATGGTGAGCAGTATGCGTTAGCAATGCTAATGCCGCCAAGCGATAGTTTTACTCAATCTCAGCGTTTACCGCGTGAAATGGTGTTTGTAGTTGATACTTCGGGATCTATGCATGGGCAGTCTATTGAACAAGCTAAAAAAGCGCTGTTTTACGCATTATCATTATTAGATAGTGATGATAGCTTCAATATTGTCAGTTTTAATAATGAGGTTGCAGCTATGAGTGAAACCCCATTAATTGCCAGTGACTTTAATTTACGTCGCGCAGAGCGTTTTATTTATAACTTACAAGCCGATGGCGGAACTGAAATAAAAGGCGCACTTGATGCAGTACTCGATGGTACGCAGTTTGAAGGGTTTGTACGCCAAGTTGTATTTTTAACCGATGGTAGCGTAAGTAACGAAGATCAGTTATTTAAACATATTGCGCATACCTTAGGTGATAGCCGTTTATTTACCGTGGGCATTGGTAGTGCGCCTAACCGTTATTTTATGCGTCGTGCCGCTGATATAGGTAAGGGAACTTACACCTTTATAAGCAGTGCTCATGATGTGCAGCCGAAAATGCAGCAGTTGTTTGATAAACTTGCTCATCCGGCTTTGACTAATTTAGCGTTAACAAATACAAATGGAGACAGCTTAGATTTTTGGCCCTCACCTTTGCCTGACCTATATTTTGCTGAGCCTATTATGGTGGCTATTAAATTAGACAATACCGATGCAATTACTTTTACGGGGCAAACGGCGCATGGGGAGTTTAAGGTTAAGCTTAATCCGCAAGCAAGTTCAAAAGCCACAGGAATTGATAAGCTTTGGGCACGTCAAAAAATAAAGTCGTTATTGTTATACAACCAACAAAGTGTTGTAAAACAGCAAGTGCAGCAGCTCGCGCTTGAGCATCAATTACTTAGCCCATTTACTGCGTTTATTGCCATAGAAGAGACGACCATAAAAGAAGTTGCTAAACAAAGCACACAAGTGGCTAATACTATGCCACAAGGAATGAGTATGCGCTTGCCGCAAACTGATGGGCAAAGCAAAATACATATTGTGTTTGGAGCATTACTACTTCTAGGTGGTCTGTTATTAGTAAGGCGTTGTAAATGAAAAAGTGGCTAAGCATAGGTTTACTTGCCTTAGGGCTGAGCTTGTTTGGCCATGGTGTATACATGCAGGCAAAGGCGTGGCTTGCACAAGTGTTAATAGAGCAAGCTTGGCAAACGACCCTTAAATCGCCCAATAAAAAAATTAAGCCGTGGTTTTATGCTGATAGCTACCCGGTGGCACAAATAATATGGCCAAAGCATAATAAACGACTAACCGTGCTTGATGGTGCAAGTGGTAGAAACTTAGCGTTTGCGCCGAGCCACTTTTTACCAGCTGGGGAGTTAGGTGGGGCTGATTTTGGTAACTCGCAAGGAGCACTTATTGCTGGCCACAACGATACCCACTTTGCGTTTTTAAAAAACGCTAAAGTGGGGGAGCAATTTTCTCTACAACTTAAAAATGGCCAAGTGCAGCATTATTCAGTAACTCATGTTGAGGTAATTCATCAGCACAACACCGATTTTTTGCAGCAATCAGGGTTGTATTTATTAACCTGTTACCCTTTTGATTCACTGGCCTCGGGTACCGATTTAAGGTGGTTAGTGTCGGCAGAAATATCCTCACCCGAAGTTGAGTTAGGAATATCAACCACTAGTTCTTGATGGCGTTGACTAATCATTACGCCTATAAACACCACAAATATGCTGATCCACTGGCCAAGAGTTAGTACTTCGTTGAGGATAATGGCTGACAAAATTAAAGTGAAAATAGGGATTAAATTAGAGTAAGCCGCGGCGGTTAATACCGACACTTTACTAATCGCATAGTTGTACATGCCGTACCCACCCAAAGTAACACAAGAGCCTAAGTACAATATGCTCATTAGTGCGGTTAAATCGTGTTGGTTTTCACTGGGTAGGTCAATAAATAATAAAAACGGAGCAAAAAACAAACTACCACTCACACCTTGCAGAGCAATCAATGTGAGTGGGGAATAACGGTTAGCTAAATGTTTTATACACACGGTATAAAATGCCGCGCACACCATGGCCATTAATTCTAAAAAATTCCCCAGTAATGGGTTTGGGGCTTGGCTTGAACTCGGTGAGAGCAAGGTCAGTAAAATACTGCCGCCAATACACAGCGTAAAACCCACCACAATAGCTTTACTAATATGCTCTTTGAGCATGAAAAACGCTAAAAATGCCACAATAATGGGTAAACAAGAAACAATCACTCCCGCTTGAGATGCTGAGGTATATTCCATTGCGTGGCCTTCAAATAAAAAGTACAAGCACGGCTCAGCCAGCGACATGCCTAATAAGTACTTCCAATCGCCTTTTAAATATTCAAAGCGAATTACGTAACGCCATAAACATAACGAAATCAGTAAAGTGGTGAGCATACGTAAAAATATCACCAAGGCAGGGTCATAAATCGCAATCGCGTATTTAAGTGCAATAAAGGAGCTACCCCACAAAAAGGTGGCAATAATTAAACATAAACTGGCAGGCATAAGGTGTAATTTAATCGGTTGAATATAGTGCGATCCTAGCATGCAGAGGGGGTGATTGAATATTTTTTACTTGTTCAAAAATACCGAACTGGTATAAATAAATTCATCATTTATTGCGCTAAGTAAAAAACATGCAAAGGGATCAGGTCGTAGTTGTAAAGCTAGGTACAAGCGTACTCACTGGCGGTACCGATAAGTTAGACAAAGCACATATGGTGGAACTTGTTCGCCAATGCAGTGAGCTAAAAAAGCAAGGTCATCACGTTATTTTAGTATCAAGCGGTGCGGTTGCCGCAGGTCGCGAACAGCTATTAAAACCCTGTGGGCGCACATTAATAGACAAACAAATGTTGGCCGCCATTGGACAGGGGCAGCTCATTCATATTTGGCAAAGCTTATTTGCGTTGTATGGCATTAACGTCGGGCAAATGCTACTAACGCGCGCGGATGTTGACGACAGAGAGCGTTACTTAAATGCCCGCGATACCCTCAATGCCTTATTAAATTATGATGTAGTGCCGATCATTAATGAAAACGACGCAGTTGCTACTAGCGAAATAAAAGTAGGTGATAACGATAACTTGTCGGCATTGGTGGCAATTTTAGCCAATGCCGATAAGTTACTGCTACTGACCGACCAACAAGGGTTATTTACCAGCGATCCCCGCACCGACATTAACGCCACCTTGATTGATGAAGTTACCCATATTAATGATGAGTTACGCCAACTTGCGGGTGGCAGTGGTACAAACCTAGGCACAGGGGGTATGGCAACCAAACTGCAGGCAGCAGATATTGCCAGAAGAGCTGGGGTTGAGGTGATTATTGCCAAAGGCGCTGATGAAAATGTGATTTTAAAATGCATGAGCGAGCAACTGCCAGGCACCCGTTTTTTAAAACTTACTGCTCCTAAAGATGGCCGAAAAAAATGGTTATTGGCAGGGCCTAAAAGTAGTGGCCAAATTTTAATTGATGCCGGTGCGGTGCATGCATTGCAATCTAAGGGGGCTAGTTTACTTGCTAAAGGCATTACGCGTGCAATAGGTGAATTTGAACGTGGAGATTTAATTAACTTAATTGATGTAAACCAGCAAATTATTGCACGCGGGTTAACTCGCTTTAGTCATCTTGAAATCGATAAAATAAAAGGCGCACACTCTAATCAAATCAGCCATTTACTTGATTACGATAGCGGCGTGGAAGTGCTACACAGAGATGATATGGTGGTGTTGTAATTAAGCACTTTTTTAACGATATAGCGCAACGTATAATCCGCTTATAGTGTTGCGCTTTTTTGTGTTAAAATCTTGCACCTTAAATTTGTTGTAAAGAGTATTGAAGATGAAATTAGTTCGCTGGGTTTTAGGTTGTATCATCTTATTTTTTAATTTTGTTTTTACGCCGCGTAGCAAAAAACGTGATCCGCAAGAGCAAACTAAGCTTGATCAGCAAACCGCACAATTTAAGCTCTATCAATTCAAAGCATGCCCTTTTTGTGTAAAAGTACGCCGTTCAATTAAGCGTGAAGGCTTAAAAATTGAAACACGCGATGCAAAAAATGATGAACAATACCGCCAAGAGCTATTAGAGCAAGGCGGAAAAGTTAAAGTACCTTGTTTACGTATTGAGCAAGATGGCCAAGTAAAATGGCTTTATGAATCAAACGATATTATTGCTTACTTAAACAAAGTAGCCGCTTAAAATATTTATTGGTATTTCATACCATCTCACTTATTAAAAGAGACATTACCATGACAATTCGTACCCGTGTTGCTCCGTCGCCAACTGGTGACCCGCATCTTGGCACCGCTTACATTGCCTTATTTAACTACTGTTTTGCTAAACAGCAAGGCGGTGAATTTGTACTTCGTATTGAAGATACTGACCAAGTTCGCAGCACACCTGAATCTGAACAAGCCATCATGGATAGCTTACGCTGGTTAGGCCTTGAGTGGGATCATGGTCCTGATGTAGGTGGTGAGTTTGGTCCATACCGTCAATCTGAGCGCAGTGATTTATATAAAAAATACGCTCATCAGTTAGTTGAAGACGGCAAAGCATTCTACTGTTTCGCAACCAGCGAAGAACTGGACCAAATGCGTGAAGAACAAATGGCCGAAGGTCTGCGTCCTAAATACGATGGTCGTGGCTTAAACCATACAGAAGACGAAATTAAAGCAAACCTAGCTGCTGGTAAACCGTACGTTATACGTATGAAAATCCCAAGCGAAGGTACCTTTAAGTTCAACGATTACCTACGCGACGAAATTGAGATCCCGTGGGAAAACGTAGACATGCAAGTGCTATTAAAAGCGGATGGTTTTCCAACGTACTTTTTAGCTAACGTGGTGGATGATCACCATATGCAAATTAGCCACATTTTCCGTGGTGAAGAGTGGATAAACTCAGCGCCTAAGCTATTAAAACTGTATGAAGATTTTGGTTGGGAAGCACCGGTACTAGGTCACTTACCATTATTGCGTAATCCAGATAAATCAAAACTGTCTAAGCGTAAAAACCCAACGTCTATTAATTACTACAAAGAAATGGGTTACTTACCAGAAGCGGTACTAAACTACTTAGGCCGTATGGGTTGGTCAATGCCTGATGAGCGTGAAAAGTTCACCCTTAATGAAATGATTGAACATTTTGACATGAAGCGTGTATCGCTTGGTGGCCCAGTATTCGACGTAGACAAGTTAAGCTGGTTAAACGGTATGTGGATCCGCGAAAACTTAACTGATGCAGAGCTAATGCAGCGTTTTGTTGACTGGAAATTTAATGGCGACATGCTGGCTAAAGTATTACCAGAAGCTAAAACGCGTATAAATACGCTCTCTGACATGGTTGATTTAGCAGGGCACTTTGTAGGGGGCATCCCGACTTACGACCCAGCGCTATTAACAGCCGGTAAAGCTGACGAAGATGTTATTCGCCAAGCATTACAATTTTTTGTATGGCAGCTAGAAGGCTTACGTAGCTTTGAAAAGCCTGCTATTTTTGCAATTGCAAAAGAAGTCGCTACCTTCCACGAGCTTAAAATTAAAGACTTCTTAGAGCCTATATTTGTGGCTATTACCGGCAAAACATCATCTACCTCGGTATTAGATGCAATGGAAATTTTAGGGTCTGACCTATCGCGTGCACGTTTACGTGTTGCGCTTGCCCATTTAGGTATTTCTAAAAAGCAGGCTAAAAAGATAGAACGCGCATACCGCGATTACCCAAGTGCGTAATCGCGTATATAGATTCAAAAGCCGCTTTATTTAAGCGGCTTTTTTGTACCCGTAGTTTTAAGATGGAGTTGCCAGCATAGGGTAAGTAAATAAGAAAAAGTGAAACACATTAACGAGCCAATGACATAAAATAGCCCATTCTAATCGGCTAGTTTTATAGTAAATATAGCCATAACCAAAACCTGCAACGGCCGCCACAAGCATATAATGAGTACCCGCTGAAAAGTGTGCCAGTGAGAATACACAAGTACTGATCACCGGTGCGAGCAGTGCAAACCTGCTCGGGGTTATTAGATTTGAAAGCTTAGTTTGTATCACTCCCCTAAATAATGCCTCTTCTGCAACGCAGGTAAAAAGTAGGTTGATGGCTATAAATAACAACCAAAATTCAGGTACTTTTGGCGCAAATTCAACAAGGTTTAACGTTAAAGCAGTTATAAGCGCCGCTAAAATAGTGATAATTATGATTAAAGCAGGGTAGCCGATAGTCACTGGCTTTGCCGTTTTGTTTTTTGCAAAAAAATAAGCGCTCAGCATTAAACCCGCTAATGCTTTATCAAAATTAGCATACAAGGTAAATGCAATTGCGTTACTGGTGACTTGTTCATTAACAACAATTGGCAGGTTATTAAAACCCGCAAACCAGTGTAAGGCCAACCCGAGTGAGGCTATTATAAATAAAGACGTTAGAACATTACGTTTTAACGCTGAGGTTGCCAATAGCATAAAGTGAAACAATCCCACATAAACAGCTATAACAGCAACCGCGGTTAAGTTTATATATTCTTGATAATAGGCAGTAATAACACTTAGCAGCAATAAGTATTGCCATAATGGTTGGCGAAATACAGTGAGTTTACACTGTGGGAAAACACATAAAATAGCGGCAGCTAAAAAGTAAAAAGTCATTGGCAAATACTGCTTGTTGTTTGATAGGGGAAATGAGAGAAAACGAATCACATAGCGTTATAGTCTCAATTAGATAATCTTGAGCTATTAATAATTATAGGCTTGTCCGGTACAAATAACGGCTAAATCACAATTGTAGCGGGATACTGATTGGCACTGCTCTAGTGTAAATGCATTGCCACCTAAATAAAGCACATCATTTTTAAGGGATTCTATAGCTTGTGATTTCAAACGGTTGTAGCTAATTGAGGATGTTCGCGTATCATCTGATACATCGCAGCTTTCGCCTTTTATTCCACCAAGGGGGCTTGCACCTCTATCGAGAGCGTCCTGAACACTGTAAAACTGCTCTAGGCCACGTTTTTTAATATGGCTTGAAACGTGTTCTGATAAAACGTCGTCGTCGATATTGGTTGTGTAAGTAACGTTATTACAGCCAGTTAAAAATGAAACCGCACATATTAATAAAGAAAAATACTTCATTAGTTAATCCCTTAAACTCGTATTTGCCTAATTTACTTAGTAAATTAGCGAGTTGCAAATTATCATTTTTCACCTTTATTAAACAGATTCGACCTCTCAAGATTTTTTTTCTGGTAGTATAGCTAGGTTATAAGCAGTTTAAGCAGTGAACACACTATGTTAAGTCCTTACTATCAGCAGCATGCTGATTATGTTTCAATTTCTCGTGAGCAAGGTTGTCGCTTTGCTAAATGTGTAGCCGACGACTACAACCCGCTTCATGATAAAGACGCTAAAAAGTTTTGCGCACCAGGAGACTTACTTTTTTCTCTAGTGTTAGACCGCTATGGCATTAGTGAGCGAATGGAGTTTACCTTTGCCGGTATGGTTGATGAAAATACCAAGCTAAATTTTCCAGAACAACCTGGAGAAGAGTTTGATGTAAACCATGGCGAAAAAGTAATTTTAAAGGTTAAACGCGACGGTAAAACCAGTAAATGCCCAACACTTACAAACAGTTTAATAAAAAATTATGTTGAGTTCTCAGGTGCTGCGTTCCCGCATGTAATTATTCCTTTAATGGGCAAGCAAGAGGTAATGATAAACCCTGCGCGCCCTATGATTATTTATGAATCAATGATCATTAACCTTAATAACATTGATATTAAATCACCGACCCTAGAGTTTGCAGAGCCAAGCTTTGAATACGCTGGTAAACGCGGCAAAATAACCTTGCGCTTTAATTTATTAGAAAACGGCGAAAAGGTGGGTTTTGGTGAAAAACACATGGTGGTATCGGGTATTCGTGAATACTGTCAAAGCACCGTAGATGATTTAATTGCATTTTATAATGAGCGTAAAGCCACATTAAAACCGGCTTAAATACTTCATTTTACTTAGGCGCTATTTAGCGCCTTTTTTATTACTTAAGCTCAGGTATAATAGCGTTCTTTGTTATTTTAAAGCCAAGCTTATGTCTGCCACATCGTTCTCATCACTAGCCCTAGACCCGTTACTATTAACGGCAATAGAGCAAAATAATTACACTACGCCTACCGCCATTCAGCACAAAACGATACCGCCAATTTTAGCGGGCAAAGACGTTATGGGCAGCGCTCAAACTGGTACTGGTAAAACAGCCGCGTTTGTTTTGCCGTTATTACATAAGCTTTTAAATTCCGCTAAAAAAGACGAACCAGGCATTGCCCGTGTGGTTATTTTAACGCCTACTAGGGAGCTTGCTCAGCAAGTATTTGCAAGCTTTGAAAAATACGCACAAGGTACAGATATAAAAGGTGCACTTGCCTATGGTGGCGCAAGCATTGGCCCACAAATCAAAGCACTTAAAACAGCGCAAGTAATAGTGGCAACGCCAGGGCGCTTGCTTGATCACATAGTGAAGGGCAGTGTGGTGCTTTCAAGCGTGGACTCTTTAGTATTTGATGAAGCAGACCGTATGCTTGATATGGGTTTTATTGACGAAATTAGACGAATACTGCGTCATATCCCAGGCGATCGTCAAACCTTACTGTTTTCCGCCACTTTTGATGACAGTGTATTTGAGCTGAGTAAAAAATTACTTAAAGACCCAGAGCTTATTGAAGTTGATAAGCGTAACTCTGCTGCTGTAGAGGTTGAACAAGTTATTTACGCAGTAGATGAAGACAGAAAGCGCGAGCTGGTATCGCACATGATTGGCATGAAAAACTGGCGCCAAGTGCTTATATTCACCCGCACTAAACAAATGGCCGATAAGCTTGCCAAAGAAATGTGTAAAGATGGTTTAAAAACCGAATCTATTCATGGTGATAAATCACAAGGTGCTCGCGACCGCGCTCTTCATAACTTCAAAGAAGGCAGTACACGTGTTCTAGTGGCCACCGATGTAGCAGCGCGCGGTTTAGATATACCGGCACTTAAATATGTAATTAACTTTGAATTACCATACATAGCTGAAGATTATGTACACCGTATTGGCCGTACAGGGCGTGCTGGCGAGCAAGGCCTTGCTATGTCGCTAGTGAGCTTAGATGAGCAATGGCTGCTTGAAGAAATTGAAGTACTGCTTGATACGCGTTTAGCCCCACAATGGCTTGAAGGCTACGAGCCCGACTTAAATAAGCCACCCAAAGATAACCGCAAAAACACTAACAAAGCGCGTAAAGATCGCGATAAAAAACGTATTACAGGCCAAAGAGCGCCAAATAGAAGACGCAAATAAAAGCTTAGGACCTAACCTAACAGGCAGCTAAGAGCGATAACCGGTCATTGAGATTGGCTAAATATAGTAGTTAATTGATTTGTTAAACTGCTCTTTGCGCATATATTCATGAAAATGAGCGCTGCGCGCATATTGGTTAATTTAACTTTACCTAAAAACTTTAGAAAACTTTGCGATAGTAATACCTTAGGTAATTTGTTAAAACTATATAATGTAGAAAAATGAGCGTAGCGTCGGTAGAAATATGCGCGACGAGCGCACTATTAAATTGTTATAGCTACGGAGGGATATGTGGCACGTTCAATATTAATTACAGGTAATGGAATTGGCCTAGCTCTCGATTCTGATTTCTTTTCCTTACAAAATGGACTTGAAAGCGTCTGGAACAATACGGAACATCTGAGCAATGATCATAAAGATTTAATCCTGAGTGCAATAGAAGGAACTACTGATGAATTACCCCCAAGTTCAGAAGACCAATTAGATAAGTTGCAAGTGGCAATTGTTGCAACTGAGTTTTTGAGTAATTTTGAAGTTAGCGGTACTTCATGGATTTCTGAACCTGCAAAAGAATTACCTTCTACATTTAGGAAATATATCCATGAGGTTGCCCTGCATTATCAGCGCTCTGGACAGAGTCTGCCTAAAACATTTGTTGAACCATTATCTGAATTTGTTAGAAGTACAAAAACTCATGTTGTCACATTAAATTATGATAACTTGCTATATGATTCGTTTATTGCCGAGAAAATTCTCAATGGTTACCACGGGGCATTAATTGATGGTTTTTGGAGTTCAGGTTTTGATGAGGAGCATTTAGACCGACATAATGTAAATAGGCATGGCTGGTATATGCATTTACATGGCTCACCATTATTTGTTGAAAATAGTAAAGTTATGTATGCTGGCAGAGACTTCTTAGATCCAGAAGATAAATGCCATATAGTTTTAACTCACGTCGAACATAAACCATTAATTATCGGATCATCCCATATCTTGAGCGCCTACTGGCGTAGGCTTGAAAAAGCATTTGAAGAATCATCTCAAATTATTTTGTTCGGTTACTCAGGTTACGATGAACACTTGAACAATAGAATAAAACTAAGAAAAGATGAAAAAGAACTTCTAATTGTTGAGTGGGAAGGTGCTGGCTCTGAGGATGAAAGAAAAAGGTTTTGGGAAACTAAAACAGGATTCAATCGGTTCGAGTTAGTTAGACTGGAAAACATTTTAGAGTTTACAAGTTGGTAGCTATAACAAGTTGCTTAAACGGACAAAAAACAGTTGGCTTTTGCTCGTTCCTCGCTATTTTAGCCAACAATTTTTTGCCGCTTAGCAAAGCGTTATATACCAGTATTAAGTGATCCTAATGAATGTAACTGAATTATTATTGATTATTGGGTCTTTATGCCTCTACATGTTCTTGGCTGGAAATTCGATAATGATGATATTGGAATGGAAGGCGAAGCCAAGTGAAACTGGCCCAAAAGATATTGTTACAGCGATAATTACGATATTAAGTAAAAAAGAAAATCCAGATGAGTATTTGAAAGCTCGTTTTTTTACCTTTGGTGCAATCATTATGATTTTCGGGGCAGTAGTTCTTTCAAAATTAGAAGGTATATAACAATGCGCTCAAGCTTAGGACGCAGTAAACTGCGCCGCTTAGCTTGGCGTTACCACTGTCTGCAAATGGCACAAATGCGACTGTTAGATTTGATAAAGCCCTACAGTTCAAACCTGACAGATCAAGTTAGTACTTATTAAAATAAACGAAGCTAACTACTTGAACTGGCTTATTTTATGTCGCTTATTATTGTTGCCCGAACCTCGAAATTAAGCTATCAGTTTCTCCGCAAGGTTGAGTTCCATTATCGCTTTTAATAAACGGTATAAGTTAATAGACGCGTCTATTTCTTCTTTACGATTGGTTAAGCTTTCAATATTTAAACCCAGCGGCACACCTAAGTGGGCACAGCTTTTTAAAATTGAGTCGAGGTTTTCGCGACAAATACGCACCGATTCGCTTAATGTATTTTCCGAATCAAGCATGCGCCATTTAGTTGCCTCTGGCACTGAGATACCTAGCCACTGCATAAACTCTAAGGTTTTTTCACCACCACAAGGTGTAAAGGTTAATATAATCCGATTAGGTGTCAGGCCTTGTGCTTTGCATGTGCGCGCATAACTGGTTATTAAATCTATGGTTGCTTGTGCATTGTAAACGGCTTGAGAGATAAAAAACTGGCACCCTTGTGCTGTTTTTTCTATTAAGCGTTGGTGCTCGTTGCGCTTATTGGCATGGCGCTCAGCAATGGTTACACCACCTAAAAAGAAGTCTTCTGACTGCTCTGCCAGTGTTTTGTAGGCATTCGGTAAGCTAAGCTTTATATCACCCGCTGATGAAGGGCTACCCACTAACACCACGTTTTTTAAATCGTAGTCATTTTTGGTTTCATCTAACCACGTTTTAAACTCTCTCACACCGCGCTGAGCTACACTTTTATAAGTAATTACATCAAGATCAGATAAGCCTCGTAAGAGTTGACTGTACTCGCGCGGATCAACTGTTTGCTTAAATGCAAATGGACGCGCTTGCTCTGTACGGCTGCTTTCATCTTGAATGTCATAAATAATTACGCCGTCATATTCAATTTCGTGTAAACGGCCTAATAACTTTTCGGCAATGACTTTTAATTGCGCTTTATCAGTCCCAATTTTTGGCGGTGTTGTGCCAATTAGGTAAACACCTTGGTTGGTGTCCTGTATTTTTTCTTGAAGTGATAAAGCCATAATCCTCATTCCAGCTTAATTTGTGATGATGGATTTAATATAGCAGCCATTTAGACGTCTAGATAGATTTATTTATTGAAAGTTTCTCAACTAACGTGAATTATTTTCATGATTAAACCAAGTTACCAGCAATAACTGACACAGTTGTTTACATAATTAATAGGCTTAGGGCTCTTATATTTAATTACTTTACGGCATACTTAGTTTGGTAAATGTTTTAAAAATTGCTCAATTTAAAAAGGGATAACAATGAAATTTAAATTATTGGCAACTAGCCTAGCGGTATCGCTGGCCTTAACAGGTTGTGCTACGCAGCAAAGTCAAAACACGCAAACAGCAGCTCAACAAGAACAAGTTAATAAAGCAGATGAGCGTGTTTTTTCACAAGATTACCTAATAGAAGAGCTAGATAACGGCCTACGTGTGATGGTAGTTAAAACCGATTACCCAGATGTAGTATCGCTACAAATACCTGTATCTGTTGGCTCGCGTAATGAAGTGGAAGCGGGTAAAACTGGTTTTGCTCACTTTTTTGAACACATGATGTTTAAAGGCTCTGAAAAGTTTCCGCAAGATGTGTATTCAGATATTTTAAAAAATTCTGGAGTTGATAACCGCGCTTACACAACTAACGATTACACTAACTACCACTTAAATTTTTCAAAGCAACATCTTGATAAAGTACTTGAGATTGAAGCTGATATTTTTCAAAACCTAAGCTACACCGAAGAGCAATTTAGAACCGAAGCGCTAACGGTTAAAGGCGAGTACTTAAAAAATAACGCCAGTCCAATTCGTAAATTATTAAGTGCGGTACGCCAAGAAGCGTTCGAAAAACATACCTATAAACACACTACAATGGGCTTTTTTGAAGACATTGAAGCCATGCCAGATCAAATGGCCTACGGTAAAGAGTTTTTTGATAAGTTTTATAAGCCTGAATATGTATCGCTTGTGATTGTTGGTGATGTTGAGCCAAAAGAGACCATGGCGATGGTTAAAAAACACTGGGGTAATTGGCAAAAAGGCGACTATGTTGCTGATATTCCAAAAGAGCCAACTCAACAAGCGCCAAAATATGTGCATGAGCAAAACGAAGGATTACCTGGTCACTGGCTGCTTGTGTCGTATAAAGGGGCCGCATGGGAGCCACAGAAAAAAGACAGAGCCGCATTAGATTTACTGTCGCAGCTTTATTTTTCGAGCAATTCAGATATTTACCAAGAGCTGGTAGTAGAAAAACAAATCGCGAGTCAAATGTTTACCTATAACCCTGAAACTAAAGATCCAGGGTTACTGCATGTATTTGTAAAAGTTGAAAATGCCGATGATTTAGCCACAGTGCGTGATGCCATTAATCGTACCTATGCCAAAGCGCGTACCGAGTTGGTTGATAGCCAAAAACTCAGCGATTTAAAGTCTAACCTTAAATACAGTTTTATAAATGGTTTAGATTCATCGCAAGCAATTGCCTCTACACTTGCCAGCTATATGCATTTTGAGCGCGATCCGGAGGTGATTAATCAGCTGTATAAATCGGCAGACAATATCACTAGCGAAGATATTAGAGCCGTTGCAAATAAGTATTTTGTTGATAATGCGCGCACCACAATTACTATGTCGGCACTTGATAAAGCCCCTGGTTTTGAACAAGAAAGCGACTTAAATGCGTTGGTAGCAAAATATCAGCAAGTACCGAGTAAGCCTATCTTTAAGGTGCTTGATAAAACCAATAGCTCGCCGTTAATCGATATTAACTTATTATTTAATACCGGTGCCGCTGCCGATCCGCAGGGTAAAAAAGGCGTGGCAGCACTCACTGCCGCAATGCTGGCGCAAGGTGGCTCAACCTCAATGAGTTACAAAGATATTAAAAAGGCAATGTACCCGCTGGCGGGTAGTTTTGGTTATCAAATAGATAAAGAAATGCTGTCGTTCCAAGGGCGTATTCATAAAGATAATGCTGCTCAGTGGTATGCCTTAGTGAGTGAGCAGCTGTTAAGCCCAGGCTTTAGAGAAGATGACTTTAAGCGTCTGAAAAAAGAAATGATCGATGGCATTAAGTCGGGTTTAAAAGCCTCTAATGATGAAGAGTTGGGTAAAGAAGTGCTCTACAGCGTACTTTATAAAGGTCACCCTTATGAAAGCTATAACTACGGTGATTTATCAGATTTAGAAGCGCTCACTCTTGATGATGTTAAAGCGTTTTATAATGCCGAACTTACACAAGCTAAACTAACTGTGGGTTTAATTGGTGCTGTGCCTGAAAAACTTAAAGCACAAATGTTAGCTGACTTGGCGACACTTCCAAAAGGCGAACAAAGCCGCTTAACAATCCCTGATGCGCCAGTGCTTGAAGGTCATCATGCAACAATTGTTGAAAAGTCAGCGCAATCAACGGCTGTATCGTTTGGCTTTCCTATTGATACCATTCGTAGCAGCGACGACTGGACTGCATTGTGGTTAGTGCGCTCGTACTTTGGTGAGCATCGTAGTTCTAACAGTTACTTGTACGAACGTATTCGTCAAACCCGTGGTATGAATTACGGTGATTACGCCTACATTGAATACTTCCCTAGAGGTATGTTTCAAACTAAACCGGATGCAAACTTAGGGCGCTCTGAGCAAATATTCCAAGTGTGGCTGCGTCCACTGCGCTCAAACAACGATGCGCATTTTGCTACTCGTACCGCATTATTTGAGCTAGATAAGCTAATTAAAAATGGTATGACCGAGGCAGATTTTGAAGCCACGCGTAACTTTTTAATTAACTTTGTGCCGCAAATGGTTGCTAGTCAAAATCGTCAGTTAGGTTATGCGCTAGATAGCGAGTTTTATAACACCGACAGCTTTGTAAACTACGTCACAAGCAAACTGAAAACATTAAGCGTTGACGATGTAAATCGCGTGATTAAAGACAACCTACAAACTGAGAATATTCACTATGTGTTTGTTACCGGTGATGGTGAAGATATGCAAAAGCGTTTAGCAACTATGCAAACCTCGCCTATGGTGTATAACACCGATAAGCCTGCCGAGTTAGTGGCTGAAGATAAGGTAATTGCTGATTATAAATTAGCAATTCCTGCAAAAAATATTGAAGTAGTGAAAGTGGATAAAGTATTTCAATAATTTAAGTTTTTAAGTATTAAAAAATGCCCTAATGTATTAAGACATTGGGGCATTTTATTTTGTAGATTGTAAATACTAGTTACTAACTAATAGTACTGAGGCTGCACCAAGGGCAAAACTAATAACAGAGCTAATAACTAAACCAGCAATAAAACTTTTAGATGGGCTGTTATTGGCATCATTTTGGTTGTTTTCATCAAGCTTAATAAGCTCACCTTGGCGTACTTCAAATACCGCACATAAGGCCATGGTGGTTTCTTTTGAAGCTGCACCTTCTTTTTCTACTCGTTGAATGGTTCGCAAGCTTACATCACAGGCATCGGCAAGCTGTTGTTGTGTCCAATCGAATGTGTGTCTAAGTGACTTTACCGTTGCAGGGTTTAATTGCATGTTAAAGTTTCCCTACAATTAGCTCTACGACTGTTGCTGTGGTATAGCCAAATACTGCACCACCTAATGCACAACCTAGAATAAAAAAAACCGCTTTTTTAGGATCGCTAGGAAGACTACTTTGAACTTGCTTAGCAAGCACTTCTTGATCTTTGTAAAGAGTGCATTCAAGTCGTCCTGTCAGTATATTGAGCATGTCAAACTTCACTTGGTACTGCGAGTTTTCAAAATCAAATTTGTGTGAGCTTTTTATATTAACACTGCGTCTACTGCTAACTAAGTCATCGTTAATATAGACTTCTTCTTTACCTGTGAAGTAGCTTCCAAAACAGGCTATTTGGTTATCGCCATCTTGAAAGTAAAATTTATAGCCTAATTTTTTTGTATTTAATATGTCGTTTTTCATCATCGTTATCCTTGTTGAGTTGATGATGCTAATTTAGCGTTTATTATTATTTTTTACGCCGTCAGCAGTACGCCAGTGGCTATTTTGGCACATGACACACGTGCTGTCATATGTTGTTATTTACTGATTTTTATTAACTTATTTTATTTTTTCATAAATGCTTAAACCTGCCTAGCTGTCATATAGTATGGCTTTGAAAAAGTAATCTAAACCCTAGTTATATATAATAACTAGAACAAATAACGAAGGGATTAACACCTAGGCGGCTAAATCCGTTAGAATTAGCGGTAGGCTCTTTGTACTAACTTAAGGCATTATTATGCGTCATGAAATTTGGCAACAGCTTCGTAGTGAAGCAAATGAAGTAGTAACTCGTGAACCCCTTTTAGCGAGCCATGTGTATTCGTGTATTTTAAATCATGAGTGCTTAGGGTCGGCATTGAGTTTTATTGTTGCTAATAAACTAGCTGATGCTGTGGTTTCTGCTTTTACAATCCGTGAGTTGTTTGACCAAGCTTTTGTAAAGTGTGACCGCATGCTGACACATGTTGCTCATGATATTAAAGCAGTAAAAGATCGTGACCCTGCGGCCGAAACCTACCTTACTGTGATTTTAAATTTAAAAGGGTTTCACGCGATTCAAGCACACCGCTTAGCTAACTGCTTATGGCAACAAAACCGTAAAGAGCTGGCTCGCTTTATTCAAAGTCGTACCTCAGAGGTGTTTGGGGTTGATATTCACCCTGCCTGTAAAGTAGGCCAAGGCATCATGTTTGACCATGCCACTGGTATTGTTATTGGTGAAACCGCCGTAATTGAAGATAACGTATCTATATTACAATCGGTTACATTAGGTGGTACGGGTAACGAGCAAGGCGATCGCCATCCTAAAATTAGAGCGGGCGTACTTATTGGTGCGGGTGCTAAAGTGTTGGGTAATATTGAAGTGGGCGAGGGCGCACGTATTGGTGCAGGCTCTGTGGTACTAAGCCCTGTACCACCTCACACAACTGCTGTTGGCGTACCTGCAAAAATTATTGGTCGTCCTGATTGTGAGTGCCCGGCAGAAAGTATGAACCAAAACTTTTTAGAATACCCCGAGCCAGAAAACGAATCGCACACCAGTGCAATGCTTTAATTTTTGAGTACCTAGAAATGATATATAAAAGTAACCTTGTGGCTATGCTGCTCTGTTTTTCTTCAGGCGTGGCGTTAGCAAGTGGTTACTTTTTGTTTTTTAAAGATTCCACTCGTGTTACCTCAGCGCCCAAACAAGCTGTAATCTCTTCGGCTAACACTCAAGTCAATAATCAGCCAACTACTTTGCAAGGTTTAGTGCAGGTTAATAAAGCCCAAGAGGCTGATCAACAAACTCAGCTAGCACAACATGTGGTTGAGCTTAATCAGCGGCTTGAAAAAAAATCAATCCAGCTTAAGCAGTCTCAACAACAGCTAAAGTTAAATCAATTAGGAGGTGTAGAGCTTGATGATGAGCTCGCAATACAGTTTGAGCAAGAGGCTGATAATCTCGAATGGAGTTACGAGCTTGAAGTCGCGTTAACTGACTTTTTAATTATTAATGAGTTTGCAGATAGCGCTGAGCTTACAGCGCTAAAGTGTAAGCAAACAATTTGTAAGTTTGAGCTTACCATTAACCAACATGCCGTTAATTATGGAGCTAAATTATGGCGCGAGCTAAACGATAAGCTTCATCTTGAACCTTGGTGGCAGCAATTTAAACTCAGTGCATCTCAATCTAACGATGCCCGTATTGAGTTTACTGTTAGTACGCAAGGCTAGCGCTTAGCAATATGGCTAAGCTTCTACCTTTGAAATAACCTGGCCATCTACTAACTCAGTGATCAACACATCACCCACTTTTACATCTTCCACTGATTTAACCACTTTATTTTGCGCCGTTTTCGTTATGCTGTAACCGCGCGCCAATACATTAAGTGGGCTGACCGAATCAAGCCGACTTGCTTGTAAGGCAAGCGTATTATTTGCGTGTTGTAGTTGCTGCTGCATCGCTTGGTGTAACCTTGCATGTAGTTGTGCTAACAGATGGCTTGCTTGTGCGAGCTTTTTATCTGGTGATTGGCGCATTAGGCGTGGAGTTAAATTAGCTAACACGCGTTCTTGCTTGTATAAACGCTGACGCATTGCCTGTTGCAGTGCAATACTCAACTCATCTAAGCGTTGTGATTTTTGGTTTAGCTGATTGCGCGGGTGGCATAAATTTAAGCGGTGCTGCAACTGTGTGGCTAGTGCGCGTTTATCGGCAATGTCGTGTTTAAATGCATTCGCTAAACGGCTAATTAATTGGTTAACCTTATTGTGTAATTCTTGCGTATTGGGACTTACGAGCTCTGCGGCTGCAGAAGGAGTTGCTGCACGTACATCAGCAACGTAATCGCTAATCGTGGTGTCTATTTCATGGCCAACAGCGCTCACAATGGGTAGTGCGCTTTGATAAATAGCGCGAGCAAGGTGCTCATGGTTAAAGCACCATAAATCCTCTAATGAACCACCGCCGCGCCCGAGTATAATAACGTCGACCTCATTACGTAAATTTGCCAGCTCTATTTGCTTTATTAAATGGCCATGAGCTTCTTTGCCTTGCACCATCGCAGGATAAATAACGACTTCTAATTGCGGCGCACGACGTTTTAGTACTGTTAAAATATCTTTAATTGCGGCGCCTGTAGGTGAGGTGATCACCCCTATGCGATTTATGTTTTGGGGTAGGGGTTTTTTATAAGCGGAGCTAAATAAGCCCTCTGCAGCCAAACGCATTTTTAGCGCGTCAAACTCTTGCTTAAGTTGCCCTTCGCCGGCAGGCTCCATATGTTCAACAATAAGCTGGTAGTCACCACGGGGTTCGTACAAGGATACACGTGCTTTAACGGTTACTTGTGCGCCGTTAATTGGTCGGTAACTTTGGTTGCGATTATTGCCTCGCCACATGGCGGCTTTAATTTGCGCTTTATCGTCTTTTAACGAAAAATACCAATGCCCAGAAGCAGGCGCAATAAAGTTAGAAATTTCACCTGTGAGTATTAAAGACGCAAAACCTTGTTCAAGTAAGGCACGTATTTCACGATTAAGGCGAGATACGGTATAAACCGTTTGCGAGGGCTTAGAAAACATAAAAACTACCAAAAAACATTTATAAATCTAGCTTATCATAAATAAATACAAAATATTATTTACTAGTGCCTACAACGCTGTTAAAATTTGGCCGCAATTCCTTATCTTAGATCCACATGTGAGAAGTTGCCAAAATGCTTAGAATCGCTAAAGAAGCTCTTACCTTTGATGACGTACTTTTAGTACCTGGTCATTCTACTGTTTTGCCACATACGGCAAATATTTCAACTCGCTTAACGCGTGGTATCAAACTTAACTTGCCGCTCATTTCAGCATCTATGGATACTGTTACAGAAGCTCGTTTAGCTATTGCCCTCGCGCAGGAAGGTGGTCTTGGTTTTATTCATAAAAACATGACCATTGCAGAACAAGCGAAAAATGTTCGTAAAGTTAAAACCTATGAAGCAGGTATTGTTTCATACCCTGTTACAGTAACGGCCGATCTGACAATTGCAGATGCCGTTGAGCTGTCTCAGGAAAAGGGATTCTCAGGTTTTCCTGTCACCGATAGCGAAAATAACCTTGTAGGTATTGTAACTAGTCGTGATATGCGCTTTGAAACTAAGCTTGAACAGCCGGTTTCAACAGTGATGACGAAAAAAGAAAACCTAGTAACGGTTAAAGAGGGAACGGCTCGCGAAGATATCTTAAGCTTAATGCACGAACACCGCATTGAGAAGATTCTTGTGGTTGATGATGCGTTTAAACTTAAAGGCATGATCACTGTAAAAGATTACCAAAAAGCACAAGACAAACCAGATGCATGTAAAGACGAGCAAGGTCGTTTACGTGTAGGTGCTGCGGTAGGCGTTGGCGCGGGCACTGATGAGCGTATTGCTGCATTAGTTGAAGCGGGTGTTGATGTATTGCTTATTGATACTTCTCATGGTCACTCACAAGGTGTTATTGACCGTGTTGCAGCGACTCGTCAAGCTTACCCAGATTTACAAATTGTTGCGGGTAATGTGGCAACTGCAGAAGGTGCCATTGCGCTTGCAGATGCCGGTGTTGATGCTGTTAAAGTTGGTATCGGCCCAGGTTCTATTTGTACTACACGTATTGTTACCGGTTGTGGTGTACCACAAATCACGGCTATTTCTGATGCGGTTGAAGGCTTGAAAGGTCGCGATATTCCAGTGATTGCCGATGGTGGTATTCGTTTTTCTGGTGATATTGTAAAAGCACTCGTTGCTGGTGCATCGTGTGTAATGGTTGGCTCTATGCTAGCGGGTACTGAAGAAGCGCCAGGTGAAGTGGAGCTTTATCAAGGTCGTTACTACAAGTCTTACCGTGGTATGGGTAGCCTAGGTGCGATGGATCAAAAAGAAGGGTCATCGGATCGCTACTTCCAAAAATCAAACCAAGCTGACAAGTTAGTACCAGAAGGCATTGAAGGTCGCGTAGCTTACAAAGGGCCAATTGCAACCATTATTCACCAACAAGTGGGTGGTCTTCGCAGTGCAATGGGCTTAACCGGTTGTGCCACAATCGAAGAGCTAAACACTAAACCACAGTTTGTACGTGTAACTTCTGCTGGTATGGGTGAGTCGCATGTTCATGATGTGCAAATCACTAAAGAAGCACCGAACTACCGTTTAGGCTAATCAGCCTTTAACAACTTGAAAAAAGTGGGCTAACCTTTGTTAGCCCTAATATAGTCACACAGCTTAAGCTGGTGGCGTTTAGCACCTGACTTTACGAGATACTTCATGAGCAAAGACATTCACGATTCACGAATCCTCATTTTAGATTTTGGTTCACAATACACGCAGTTAATCGCCCGTCGCGTGCGCGAAATTGGTGTTTATTGTGAGCTTTGGGCTTGGGATGTAACCGAAGAGCAAATTCGCGAGTTTAACCCACAAGGTATTATCCTCTCTGGTGGCCCAGAATCAACCACGCTTGAAAATAGCCCGCGTGCTCCTGAGTATGTATTTAATGCAGGCGTTCCAGTACTTGGCATTTGTTACGGTATGCAAACTATGGCAACGCAGCTTGGCGGCCGTGTACATAGCTCAGATAAAAAAGAATTTGGTTACGCACAAGTTGAAAAAGTGGGTAACTGTGCATTATTTGATGCCATTGAAGATCATATTACTGATGGCGGCAATGGCGTACTAGATGTGTGGATGAGCCACGGTGATAAAGTAATGGAAATTCCAGATACGTTTAAAACCACAGCTAAAACATCTACCTGCCCGCATGCTGCGATGTCTAACGAAGAAAAGCGCTTTTACGGTGTACAATTTCACCCAGAAGTAACGCACACACATCAAGGTCAACGTTTACTAGAGCGTTTTGCTATTGATATTTGTGGTTGTGAAAAATTATGGACGCCAGCAAAAATCATTGATGACGCCATTGAGCGTATCAAAGAAACAGTAGGCGACGACGAAGTTATTTTAGGCTTATCAGGCGGTGTAGATTCATCGGTTGTAGCTATGCTTATTCACCGTGCTATTGGTGAGCGACTAACCTGTGTATTTGTTGATAACGGTTTACTTCGTTTAAACGAAGGCCAACAAGTAATGGACATGTTTGGCAATAAGTTTGGCTTAAACATTGTAAAAGTAGATGCCGAAGATCAATTCTTAAATGACTTAGCGGGTAAATCAGATCCTGAAGATAAGCGTAAAGCCATTGGCCACACGTTTATTAATGTATTTGATGAGCAAGCTAAAAAGCTTAAAAACGCAAAATGGTTAGGTCAAGGTACAATTTACCCTGACGTAATCGAATCAGCGGCATCAGCTACAGGTAAAGCACACGTGATTAAATCGCACCATAATGTGGGCGGCTTACCAGATGACATGAAAATGGGCTTAGTAGAGCCATTACGTGAGTTATTTAAAGATGAAGTACGTAAAATTGGTTTAGAGCTAGGTTTACCGTACGACATGCTTTACCGTCACCCATTCCCAGGGCCAGGTTTAGGTGTTCGTGTACTTGGCGAAATCAAAAAAGAGTATTGTGACTTACTTCGCCGCGCAGACGCTATCTTCATTGAAGAGCTTCACAAAGCAGAGCTTTACCATAAAGTAAGCCAAGCGTTTACTGTATTCTTACCGGTTAAGTCGGTAGGGGTTATGGGTGATGCACGTAAGTACGATTGGGTTGTTTCACTTCGTTGTGTTGAAACCATCGACTTTATGACTGCACGTTGGTCACATTTACCGTATGAGTTTTTAGGTGTGGTTTCTAATCGTATCATTAACGAAATCGACGGTATCTCACGCGTTGTTTACGATATTTCAGGAAAACCACCTGCCACTATCGAGTGGGAATAATTTCCTAAGCGGAAACGTCTATTAATAGGCACTTAAATTGAACTAAAGTCCGCGTAATTGCGGACTTTTTTTGTTTTTAGTTTATTGTGTATTAATGGAACATTGTATTTTAACGGACCATAATATGGTGCATTGCCGATAAAAGTGCTTGATGATGTGTCTTATATAGCGTGGTTGTTCATTAAGTGGCGCATTTGTTCAGTAATCCAATCGGTTAATTTATTATTTGGACTGTCTAGTCGTTTCACTATGCCTACTTCGATTAATTGATCCGTTAAGAAGTCGACTTTAGCGATTTTTATATGTTCAAAAAACCAATGCGCCTTAGCAATATGCTCAGGTACGATGGCCCAACCCTGATTTTGCGTTACTAATTCACAAATCAAATAGTAGCTATCTAAATCCCAATGCTCTGGACTTAGGGCGCTTTCTCGGTTTTCTCCTGAACGATTGCACAGTACAAACTGACGATATTGTTGTAATTGCGAAAGAGTTAATACGTCTTCTTTAGCGAGAGGGTGTTTTTTAGCTATGATCAGATTTTTTTTAAAATACCCTAGAGACTGTAAAGTTAGCTCTGGTGGTAAGATACTGTTACTAACGATGAAGCCAATGTCAGCTTTTTGGTTAGCAATGGCAGTGGCTATATCGTCGTGTGAGCCATTAGTGATAACCAAGTGGGTGTTTGGAAATAGTTCGCCAACTTGAGAAAAAATAGAGTGGATAGTTTCCAGCGGTAAGGTTTCATCTAGCGCGATACGCAATGAGATAGGCTCTTTGTTTGCTGCAGATAAAGCACGCGAGTTTAGGCGTAAACATTGATTGAGTACGACTTGTGCTTCGACTAGCATCTCTTTACCTAGAGGAGTTAACGCGGGATATTTAGAACTGCGATCAAACAACTCAAATCCTAAATCCAATTCTAAATTGGCGATGGCACTACTAATTCGCGATTGTGCCTTATGTAACTGTCTTGCTGCAGCTGAAAAAGAGCCAAGCTCAGCAGCGGTAACAAAAGCTAGTAGTTGATCCAATGTCCAATTCATTTTGTTCTCCACTAAAGTAGTTACTATTAGTAATTGAAGTTACTGCCTTGGTATCCGATAAGCGGATACTAACTAACTTTCTTATATCTCAAATCTATATATTATGCCTGCGTTCTTACTTTCTGGATACTTAAGTTATGCAAGCTGCTCCTCAAATTCAATCACCACAATCTATAGCCAGCGCTTTTTGGCGTTATGCAATTCCGTCCATCGTCGCTATGTTAGTAAGCGGTCTATATCAGATTGTTGATGGTTTTTTCGTCGGTCACTTTATTGGCGCCGAAGGACTTGCTGGTATCAACATGGCAATTCCACTGTTAGGTTTAATAATGGGTTTTGGCTTGCTTATTGGTATGGGCGGCGGCACCATGCTGTCTAAATATCGTGGTGAAAAAAACTTTGTAGACACTAATGCAACAATTGCGACAGCACTTTTTTTGATTATTTTGATTGGCTTATTAGCTACCGTTATATTTGTTTTTTTTGGTCAAAGTTTACTTAATATTCAAGGTGCGAGCGGCGTCATCTTAGAAATGAGCTGGGATTATGTACAGATCATGTCCATAGGTGCCCTTATTTCGGTTGGTGCTAGTGCACTGCCGATGTTGGTTCGAAATGACGATAGTCCTAACCTTGCGACAATATTTATCATTGTTGGTGCCTTGGCTAATATCATTCTGGACTATATTTTTTTAGGTCATTTTGATATGGGATTGAAAGGTGCGGCTATTGCCACTTTAATAGCTCAATTGGTCACGTGTATATTGTGTCTTCGTTATTTTACGGCGTCAAAAGCGAAAACTAAGCTATCAGCTAAACAACTTGATAAAACCATTGCCATTCGCATTGTGCAATTAGGAACGTCAAATTTAGTGATGTTTATCTACTTTAGCTTTGTTATGGCGTTTCATAATATGCAATTTATGGCATACGGAGATACCACACAATTAGCCGCTTTCGCGATTGTTGGTTACTTAGCTAGCTGTTACTACTTTTTTGCTGAAGGCTTGGTAAACGGCTTACAACCACCAGTGAGTTACTACTTAGGCGCCAAACAATATAAATGCATTACACAAATTGTAAAATTAGCTTTTTCTGTCACAGTTGGATCTGGTATCGCGTTCGTCATACTTTTAAATATTTTTCCGGAAATATTTATTAATATTTTTACCACTGGTAACACCGCGTTACTTGAGGCAAGTAAAAGCGGTATTCATTTACATCTTATGACACTCTTTTTAGATGGTTTCTTATTTATGGCGTCTATTTATTTTGTCGCTGTTGGTAAAAGCGGACAAGCTCTATTTGTTTCCCTTGGTAACATGTGGATACAGTTTCCATTTCTATTCATTTTACCGAAATACCTAGGTCTTGATGGTGTTTGGTTAGCTGTTCCTTTATCAAACATCGCTTTCACATTGATTGTATTACCTATGTTACTGAACAACCTTAAAGGTTTTAAAAATATGTATAAGCAGCAAAGTTTCGCATAAAAGAAATTCAGACGGCGAATTAGCATGCTAATTCGCCGTTTTGTTTATTTAAAAAGCAAACAAACCAAAAAGTTGATTTTTTACTTTACCTTTGTCAAAAGGTCTTTATAATTCATCGTCATTGCAGGGGCGTAGTTCCAATTGGTAGAACAGCGGTCTCCAAAACCGACGGTTGGGAGTTCGAATCTCTCCGCCCCTGCCATTTCTTCTTTACATCGTTTTGATTACTTCCTATATTATTCATCTTACTAATCCATCGAGTTGTTATGCATTCACGTTACGCATCTGTTTTTGGTATAGAAAAGCTTGAACTTAATCAACACTTTCGCCCAGCTCAAGCTGAGTTGTCAGCGACTTCATCGTTAATTCTCTGTGATACATTAAAAGATGATATTGAGCGTGCCTTTGCGCCTGTAACAATAAACAAGATTGTTAAATCATCAACCATTGAGTTTAGTGAGCAACAATTAGGCCTGCCTGATTCTAACCTAACCTGTGCGCAAAAACGTGCGTTATGGGCTTTAATGAGTGAACACCTTGATACACTTTAAGTCGGTTACCGATGAGAATATCAATGAGCTGATGGCCATTGAAAATGCCTGTCATACACACCCTTGGACGTTAAAAACAATGCAGTCGTGTTTGCAGGGGCGCTATTTTAATTTAGCTGCGTTCGATGATGAGCAAATGATAGGCTTTTACATTGGTGAAAAAGCAGGGCCCGATTTTACCTTAATGGATATTTGTGTCGCCCCGAGCTTTCAGGGACAAGGATTTGCTAAGCAGTTATTAACGCAGTTTATAGCGTACGGCGAGCAACACAGTGCCGAAAACTTATTTTTAGAAGTGAGAGAGTCTAATACGCGGGCGATTGCTTTGTATGAGCGTGCGGGCTTTATTGAAATGTCAGTACGTAAAAATTATTACCCCAGCGATGCGCCAAATAAAAATGGCTTTGAAGATGCGATTTTAATGGGCATGGCACTGGGTTTAAATTTTTAATGATTACTTATTAGCGATGGCTTGTTCTATTGCTGTAATGAGTTCTACAACGCGTTTTTCTCTTTGAGTCATATCATTGCCTTTTAAACTTTGCTCAAGCGCTGATGCGCTATGGTAAATATCATCAAAGTTAAAGCAACCAGCACTGCCCTTAATACTGTGGGCAAGTGCGCGTAGTGTTTCGCAATCTTGGTTGTTATAAAGGGTTTTTATCTGCTTTAAGTAATCAGGTAAACTTGCCAAATAATTAGCATTTATTTGCTGAAATTTCTCACTTTTTAATAAGCTATCCCACTTATTTTGATTATCGCGTTCAAGGTGTAAATAGCTGACTAATACATTTTCTAGTGCGTCTTTATCAATGGGTTTACCAAGCGCTTTGTTACAGCCTGCTTCAAGGTAAGTATCAATATCATGGTTCATGACATTAGCGGTCAGGGCGATAATTGGGCCATCGTAGGCGGCATCTCTGAGCATTTTAGTTGCTTCTAAGCCGCCCATAACCGGCATTTGCATATCCATGATTATAAGCTGATAGTCGTTCACTAGTGCCATTTCTACTGCTTGTGCGCCATTATTTGCTATATCAGGCTCTAACCCCCATGTTTGAAGGAGTAATTTTATCAGCAACTGATTATCGGGGTTATCTTCTGCCACTAAAATATGCGCATCAAAGTTATTGGTTGCAAAAGAAAGTTGCGGGTCTTTTTCGGGTGATAGCTGAGAGTGTTCAGTCAAAAAAAGGTTACTACTAAGCCCATTACCTAAATGGCAATCTATATCGATAGTAAAGCAACTACCCACACCCACTTCACTGGTTACGCTGACATCGCCACCGAGCAGTTGAGCCAAATTTTTTGAAATACATAGCCCTAATCCTGTACCACCAAATCGGCGTGTGGTTGTGGCATCAGCTTGTTCAAATGGCGTAAATAATCGACTTATTTGGTTTGCCGACATGCCTATACCGGTGTCTTCAACTATAAATGTAAGAATTTTTGGTGCTTGAAACTTTGCCGTAATTGTTACTTGGCCTTGTTCAGTGAATTTAACTGCATTACTAGCAATATTAATCAGGATTTGTTTTAAACGAGTAACGTCACTATTTATCGTATGCGGCAAAGGTAGTGAATAATTAATTGTAAATGAAAGCTGTTTCTCTTGTGCTAAAGGTTTAATGATTGATTCAACATCATGAATAAGCTGCACAACATTTAATGGCGTTTGCTCAACAGCGAGTTTTTCGGCTTCAATTTTTGATAAATCGAGGATGTTATTAATAAGCTCTAATAAATGTTTTGAATTACGAAGAATAGTGCCTAAATGATGTTTATCGTTTGTTTTCTTATCGCTATGCAGTAGTTGCTCGGTAAAACCCATAATAGCAGTGAGCGGAGTGCGAATTTCATGACTCATATTGGCTAAAAAACGGCTCTTAAGCTGGTTTGCTTGCTCTGCTTGAGCGATGGCTGTTTCAAGCTTACTATTCATTGATTCAAGTGCCTTAGTACGGCTCTCTACTTTGTCTTCTAAGTGATGCTTATATTCTTCTAGCTGCTCTTGATAGTGCTTAATTTGGTTAATCATGTGATTAAAGTCGTTAAACAGTATGCCTACCTCATCGGTTGTATAAGCAGGCAGTGTGACTGAGAGGTCGCCATCACCAACGCGATGACTTGCTTCACCTAGTAATTCAATTGGGTTAAGCAGTAAATTGCGCACCACAATAAAAATTAAGATCGGTAGGGTGATCACAGAAATAATTACAATTAGCCCTGTGATGACACTAATTGCTTTACCTGATTGATACAGTACCGCTTTAGGAATGGTCGACACATAATAGTAGCCGCCACTCATTTGGGCTGCAAAAATTAGTCGTTCTATTTTATCAACGCTCGAAAGCTCAATGGTTGATAAGCTGCCAATATCAGCTAGGTCATTAATTTTATTGAGTTCATACTCACTAACATAGTGGCCACGCATTTTGTAATCAGAGCTAAATAAAATTTTACCATCATTGGCGAGTAGTAAATTTAAGGTGTTGTTATAAGGGGCTTCTAAAATACTGGTGTTTAAAATCGAAGGTTCGACCTTAAGGACAATAAAACCAAGTTGTTGTGGGCGTTTTAAATAGTAGTCAACGCTGTATATGCGTTGCACAAAATATAAGTTGGTGGTGCCATCTTCTTTTTGCACCATAAACTGCTGCTGGCTTAAATTGCTTTGTATGACTTGGTCAAAAAACGGATAAGACTTTGGCGCGACAGTTAAATTACTGGAGTAATAGGCATCACTTTCACCGGTTTTTGAGACTAAATTAATACTAATGATATCAGGGTAGGCTTCACTGTAACTGGCAAATACATCCATTAACGCGCCAAGGCGATAGGTATAGCTGGCGTCTTCAAATAAATCTTTAGCTAAAAAGTCACTTAGTACCGGTGAGGCAGAGAGTAACTTAGCCGTTGCATGAAAAGAGTCTATATAGTTGAATACTTTTTGCTGTTGTTGCTCTACAAAGCGACTCATGATCAAGTCAGCTTGTTTTTGCGTAGAGTTAGTTACATTAGTGAGCGTAAACCCACCTAAAAATAACAACGGCAGTATAACCAGTGGAGTTATATACCATAATAATCGAATACTTAGCTTACTGGTTTTCATTACCCAACATCAAATCCTCCATGTAATCGAACAATAATATGATTTACAGAACCATTACTCAAGCTTGGTGTTAAGTTAGTGGGCAATTTATAGCGTTATTGTTAATAATCGCTGAAAACACCAAACTTAAAAAAGATCCGTTAATAACCAACCATTGATTGTTTATAAAGCCAAGATCAGCGAAAATAGTCTTCAATTACGATTAACTTAACGGATAGCGTCACAAGAGCTAATTTGGGTTCTTGTTGGGGTATGTTGAGCTTTCTAGGTTAGCTTGTTTTTAGCCTTGAAAGCTCAGCATACTAAAATACAAATACATCCGTATATCAACTAAAAGAACCTTTTTAATGGCAGACCAAAATCTCCTTAGCGAAATTAATAAACGCCGTACCTTTGCGATCATCTCGCATCCGGATGCGGGTAAAACCACTATCACAGAAAAAGTATTGTTATTCGGACAAGCAATTCAAAAAGCCGGAACAGTAAAAGGGCGTGGCTCTAATCAGCATGCTAAGTCTGATTGGATGGAAATGGAAAAAGAGCGTGGTATTTCTGTGACTACCTCAGTAATGCAATTTCCATATAACAATGCGTTAGTTAATTTACTTGATACTCCAGGACACGAAGACTTCTCTGAAGATACTTACCGTACATTAACCGCGGTAGATTCGTGTTTAATGGTGATAGATGCCGCCAAAGGTGTAGAAGAACGTACCCGTAAGTTAATGGAAGTAACACGCCTGCGCACCACGCCGATTGTTACCTTTATGAATAAATGTGACCGTGATATTCGCGACCCAATGGAACTACTCGACGAAGTAGAAACAGAGCTAAATATTGCTTGTGCACCTATTACGTGGCCAATTGGCTGTGGTAAAGAATTTAAAGGTGTTTACCATATCCATAACGAAGAAACTATTTTATACAAAACAGGCCAAGGTCATACTATTCAAGAAGTGCGTAGCATTAAAGGACTTGATAACCCAGAGCTTGACCAAGCGATTGGTGATGAGCTTGCAGCCCAGTTACGTGACGAGTTAGAGCTGGTTATTGGTGCATCACACGAGTTTGATTTAGATCTGTTCTTAGCGGGTGAGTTATCGCCTGTATACTTTGGTACTGCACTTGGTAACTTTGGTGTAGATCATGTTCTAGATGGACTGACTGAATGGGCGCCAACGCCTTTACCTCGTGAAACAGAAGACCGCCAAGTTGTAGCCACAGAAGAAAACTTCACTGGGTTTGTATTTAAAATTCAGGCCAACATGGATCCAAAACACCGTGACCGTATTGCCTTTATGCGTATTGTGTCGGGTAAATACAGCCAAGGCATGAAAATGAATCATGTGCGTATAGGTAAACAAGTGAGTATTTCTGATGCGGTAACCTTTATGGCGGGCGATCGTGAGCGTGCAGCTGATGCTTACGCTGGTGATATTATTGGTTTACATAACCACGGTACGATTCAAATTGGTGATACCTTTACCCAAGGCGAAAAAATTAAGTTCAGCGGTATTCCAAACTTCGCCCCTGAATTATTCCGCCGTATTCGTCTGCGCGATCCATTAAAACAAAAACAGCTATTAAAAGGACTGGTACAGCTTTCAGAAGAGGGCGCAGTACAAGTATTCAGACCATTAATTAATAATGACTTAATTGTAGGTGCGGTAGGTGTATTGCAGTTTGACGTGGTGGTAGCGCGTTTAAAAGCTGAATATAACGTTGATGCAATTTACGAAAGCGTGAATGTAAATACAGCCCGTTGGGTTAGCTGTGATGATGTTAAAAAGTTTGAAGAATTTAAACGTAAGTGCGAAAGCAACTTAGCACTTGATGGTGGCGATAATTTAACTTACATCGCGCCGAGTCGTGTAAATCTTAACTTGTCGACAGAGCGTTACCCTGAAGTGACATTTAATCACACGCGTGAAAACTAGCACTTAGCCTCTAGCATTAACACAAAGCCTGCTTTGGCGGGCTTATAAAGGTAAATAATATTATGAATATTCGTACTATTTTAGTAGAAAAAGCCATTGCCGCTATGACCGCCGCAGGCCTACCAGAAGATACTAACCCAGCGGTTACCCAAAGCACTCGCCCACAGTTTGGTGATTACCAAATTAATGGCGCGATGGGCGCAGCTAAAAAAATGAAAAGTAACCCGCGTGAATTGGCGCAAAAAATTATTGATCAGTTAGATGTAAGCGACATTGCCGAAAAAACGGAGATTGCTGGCCCTGGTTTTATTAATATTCACTTAAAGCCGGAGTTTTTAGCTCAAAGCGTACAAGCTGCTAATAACCACGCAAAACTTGCCGTAAATGAGCACGCCAAACCACAAAAAGTAGTGGTTGATTACTCATCGCCTAACCTTGCAAAAGAAATGCACGTAGGTCACTTACGCTCAACTATTATTGGTGATGCCGTAGTACGTGCGCTTGAATTTAGAGGCGATACCGTTGTTCGTCAAAATCACATGGGTGATTGGGGCACACAGTTTGGTATGCTAATTGCGCATTTAGAAGATCAAATTAACCAAGGTGTTGATTTAGATACTGTTGCGCTTGCTGATTTAGAAACCTTTTACCGCGATGCGAAAAAGCGTTTTGACGACGAAGAAGGCTTTGCCGATAAAGCGCGTAACTACGTAGTTAAACTGCAAGGTGGCGACGCACATTGTGAAAAACTGTGGAAACTATTTATTGCCACTTCAGTGAAGCATTCTGAAGAAGTATACAAGCGTTTAAATGTAACACTGACACCTGACGACATTATGGCTGAAAGTGCTTATAACAGTGAACTTAACGATATTATTAGCTTATTAAAAGATAAAAATATTGCAGTAGAGTCGCAAGGCGCACAAGTGGTATTTTTAGATGAGCTGGCAAATAAAGACGGTGAACCTTCAGCGTTTATCGTGCAAAAATCAGGTGGCGGCTTCTTATATGCAACCACAGATTTAGCCGCATGTGATTACCGTTCAAACAAACTAGGCGCTGAGCGTATTTTAATATTTGTTGATGCGCGCCAGAGCCTTCACTTTAATCAAGTGGAGCTTACTGCGCGTAAAGCCGGTTTGTTACGTGATGAAACCAGTTACGAGTTTTGCCCATTTGGCACCATGATGGGCGCTGATGGCAAACCATTTAAAACCCGTACAGGCGGCACGGTAAAATTAGCTGATTTACTTGAAGAGTCAATCACTCGCGCAGCAGCCAAACTCGCTGAGCGTGAATCAGATTTATCTGACGAAGACCGCAGTGAAATTGCACGTAAAGTGGGTATTGGCGCAGTTAAATATGCTGACCTTTCTAAGCATCGTACCAGCGATTACATCTTCAACTGGGACAGCATGCTAAGCTTTGAAGGCGCAACAGCCCCTTACTTACAATATGCTTATACGCGTGTTCGCAGCATTTTCCGTAAATCTGGCGTTGATGCTGCAAGCTTAAAAGCCAATGTAAGTATTATTGAGCCGCAAGAGAAAACCCTCGCGCTTAAATTATTGCAGTTAGAAGAAGTTCTTGATCTGATGATCAATGAAGCCACACCGCACGTATTATGTGGTTATTTATACGAACTAGCTAGTTTATACATGACATTCTATGAAGCTTGTCCAGTACTTAAAGAGGGCGTAGAGCCAAGTGTTCGTGATAGCCGTTTAGTGTTGTGTAATTTAGTGGCAGATACGCTGAAAACGGGCTTGGATCTGTTAGGCATTGAAGTCATGGAGCAAATGTAATCACCGTCGTATTTTAATCTAATACTGCGTTGTCCACTCGACTGACCCTAATCACATACAACTACGTATGCTCATAGGGATAAGTCGAGTGTCCGCCTTATCTTAGACTAAACTACTTAGGTGAACGTCTGCTGCGTGTAGTTCGCTTTGACTGCGTTGTCGTGCTTTTTTAGCCTAAGTCACATACAAAAACGTATGCTCCTTGGCATAAAAAAGCACTTCGCCTTGTCAGCGCTTCTACACTTGCAGATATCTGAGTTGTGTAGTTCGCTTTAGCTGCGTTGGTAAAACTATTTAGCCTAAGTCACATACAAACCGTATGCTCCTATGCATAAATAGTTTTACCGCCTTGCTAGCACTCCTAGACTTACAGATAATTTTAGGTTTAGGTGTTAGATTTATATTGACACTGTTCGGTATGTTCACCAATTTTGTAGCTGATAGCTGATAGCTGATAGCTGATAGCTGATAGCTGATAGCTGATAGCTGATAGCTGATAGCTGATAGCTGATAGCTGATAGCTGATAGCTGATAGCTGATAGCTGATAGCTGATAGCTGATAGCTGATAGCTGATAGCTGATAGCTGATAGCTGATAGCTGATAGCTGATAGCTGATAGCTGATAGCTGATAGCTGATAGCTGATAGCTGATAGCTCTTTAGAAGGATTTGATATGAAACTCGAAGATATTCGTCGTGAATACCTGCAAGATGCGCTCAGTGAAGACAACTTGCTTGATGATCCGTTTAAGCAGTTTGAAACCTGGCTTGAGCATGCTGTTGCCAGTAATTTGCCCGACCCTACAGCAATGGTGGTCGCTACGGTTGATGACACCGGTCAGCCTTCACAGCGTATTGTGCTGCTAAAGCATTTAGATGATAACGGTTTTGTGTTTTTTACTAATACCGGTTCACGAAAAGCACAAGAGCTTAAAGGCAATAATAAAATTTCCTTGCACTTTCCATGGCACCACATGGAGCGCCAAGTGATTGTGTATGGTGAGGCGCAGCCGCTTCCAACGTCAGCCGTGGCTAAGTACTTTTTATCACGTCCAAAAGAAAGTCAATTAGCCGCTTGGGCGTCGCAACAAAGCCGCCCGGTGTCGTCGCGCAAAGTGTTAATGGAAACCTTTGCCAATATGAAAAACAAGTTTGCCAAAGGTGAAATACCACTCCCTGATTTTTGGGGGGGATATTGTGTTGTGCCGCAAAAAATCGAGTTTTGGCAAGGCGGAGCTCATCGTCTACATGATCGCTTTATGTATCAGCGTCAGGCCGATAATAGCTGGCAAATAACGCGCTTAAATCCGTAGTGGGCTAGTTTTTTGAAGTTTATAGACTCGCATTGCCATCTTGATTTTAGTGAGTTTGATGCAAACCGCGAATCACTTATTAATGCCTGTGTAGCAAAGGGCGTTAGCCAATTTATTGTGCCAGGTATTAGCTTGGCGCAATCTCAAAACCTACTAGAGTTTAAAGCAACCTACCCACAAGTCAGCATAGCGGCAGGGCTGCATCCTTATTTTTTAGCGCAACACCAACAATCACATTTAGAGTCATTATTTAATTTTGCTAAAGTAAATAAAACACAGCTGGTGGCTATTGGTGAGTGCGGGCTCGATCGCAGTATCGAAAATCTTGAAAAACAAACCTTTTTGTTTGAGCAGCAAATAGCGCTTGCTAATGAGCTTGATTTACCGCTAATTGTTCATCACAGGCAAAGCCATGATTTAATTGCGCAGTCGTTTAAGCGTTGTAGGCCAAAAAACGGCGGTGTGCTCCATGCTTTTTCAGGCTCAATTCAACAAGCACACTATTATATAAAGCAGGGTTTTAAACTTGGAGTCGGTGGGGTTATAACTTACGAGCGTGCAGCTAAAACACGTGCTGTTGTAGCAAAGCTTGAGCCACAGCATTTAGTACTTGAAACTGACTCACCTTCAATGCCACTAAGTGGTTATCAAGGGGAGATAAATACCCCACTGCATATTCCTAAGGTGTTTAATGCGCTCTATGCTTTAAAGCCAAATATCGATAAACATCAATTAGCTATGCAGCTTTATGATTCATGCTCAGAGGTTTTTTGTATATAGCGATTTACCTGCCAGCGCTTTAATCCTCGGCCTAATTGCCAAGTAAAAATACAGGCAATCACTAACATAAGTAGCACTTGGCGACCTAAATCATGAAAATGATTATGGCTTGCCGATACTGCAGCACGGGTTAAATAGGTAATAGATACAAAGCCAATAGGGCGGTTGTCGTCTGAAATAACTTGCTCAACAAAAGGCGTTTTTAACTTACTAATACCCGGCGATGAGTCAGGTAATAAGCCATACACATGATGCGATTGCCAATTATCGCTGCTCGCAAGTACCACACCTTGTTTGTCATAAATAGTGGCCGAGAGTACAAATTCATCTTTACTGATATTGTTGCATAAGGTGGTCAGTTGCTGCTTGTTTTTTTCTATCAGCGGATTTTTAGCATTCAGTGCCATAAACTGAGTGAGAGATTTAGCTGCGCTATTGGCATTATCGTAAAGCAGTTGATGACTTTGAAAGCTACTATTTATACCCACCCAGCTTAATAATACAAAGCAGCCAGCGGCCAATAGCAAACGGACTAAACGCTTTTTTTGCGAGGCTGTAAGTGGATTTTTAAGATGGTTATTTTTCATAGTCACCGTATATGCTGCTGACAGCATTTTGATTTGATGTTACAACTACACTATAACCTTAAATCCACCCTGATGGCGAATTTTGTATCTTATATCCTTATCATCAATGCGCTAAATGTCAGGAAATATAAACGGAGATCCCATGTCGGATGCGAACATGGCACAGCACAGCGCTGAGCAACCATTATCACAACTTACCCTAAATAAATGGTTCAGCTATCAAAAGGGCGTATTTGCACCTTTAAATACAATTCCAAGCAGAGAGCGAGGGCTTTTTAGTATCGCATTTGCAGGCGATTTTAGTATGGCGCATATTAATAGCATGATTGAATTTTTTGCCACTCATCAGCAAAATGTGACAGCAATGTGCCAATACCAGCCAGATTTAGGGTTATCTCCGGCATTATGTTTTTATATAGAAAATACAGAGCAGGCAATAAACCCACTTGAACTTCAAACTTTTGCAAATACCTTGACGTGTCAGTTAGTGCAAGTAACCAATCCCCCTGATTTAAAAAAACCAGGATTATTGGTAATGGATATGGATTCAACAGCCATTACTATTGAGTGCATTGATGAAATTGCGCGTTTAGCCAATGTATATGACGAGGTTGCCAGTGTGACCGCGCAGGCAATGGCAGGTAAGCTTGATTTTAATGAGAGTTTAAACCAACGCGTTGCCAAGCTTGAAGGCATTGAAAAGTGCTTAATTGATGATCTAAAAAGTGCACTGCCTTTAATGCCGGGTATTAAAGCATTGTGCCAAATTTTAAAGCACCACCAATGGTATTTAGCCATTGCATCAGGCGGGTTTGTGCCGTTTGCAGAGCGTGTACAAGAGTTAATTAATTTAGATGAAGTGCATGCCAATGTGCTGGAATTTAAAGACGATAAACTAACAGGTAAAGTGTTAGGAGGCATTGTTGATGCTGAGCAAAAAGCGGTTATTTTAGAATCGCTTCAACAAAAACTAGGCCTTGAAAAAACGCAAACAGTTGCCATTGGTGATGGCGCAAATGATTTAAAAATGATGGCTCAAGCAGGATTAGGCGTTGCTGTGCATGGCAAACCTAAAGTAGTTGAACAAGCCCAAGCGGCTATTTGCCAAGGCTCGTTATTACAATTGCTGTATATGTTGGCAGTTCCGCTAAATCCATCACAGGGTTAACGTAAACGGTTTAACCAAATTAGTTTTCGCCTAGACATTTGCTCAACCTGTTGTTGGTTGAGCGATAAATGCACAAGGGCTTCGTCACTTACATCAATAATATCGCCAACTCCCGATACTGACCACAAGGCATCCTCTAAGTCTTTAGCCTTGTGAATTGCGTATTGGCTAACGTATTTTAGCTCATTTGCTAAGTAGTCAGTATCGAGTCGACCAGTACGTGAAATATATAAACGCATTATAAAAACCAGCTCAGACTTCAGCCCTTTACTTACTTGCTGTTTAAACTCGCTGCAGTCGGTGCCTAAAATACACTGACTGGTAATTGCATCAGCTATATTTTCTTTTTTAGGATCGAAGTTAATCACCAAACTAAATTCTAATGGCGAGTCTTGGCGAGAGCGCTCTTTAATATTCGGGGTGATCACATCAGCAATGTGCGCTTTAGTAATAATATTTGATAAGTCTGTTTTAGTATTTAGCAGTAAAAAATTTTGTAAAATAACATGCAGAGGGCTTGGATATAAACCAAATCCCATGGCGCCAATTTCAAAGTGAGCCATTGATTTATGTAAATATATTGGGAACTGGCAAAGTGTTTTGGTTACCATATTTCTAAGTGCTGTAGAAAGCCCAGGTACTTTAGGTGACTCTTCAGCAACTTTTAATTTTTGTTTATTGCTGTCAATTAAAAGAGTAAAAAAATCGACCCCAGTATGAGGCGACTTTTTCTCTACGTGTGCTTTTAAATTAATCGTGGTTAACGATTTACTTACCGCCATTACTTCATATTGAATAAGACTTAATGAATAACTTTTGGTGATTTTTTGTAAATCGGGGAATGACAGCGACACGATATCGCCTTTTTTAAAGTTTACTTCTTGATTGCACTCTAGTTGCAAACCAAAGACTGAAAAGTCCCGAGTATGGCCATGCAGTACTGAGTCACGGGTGTTAATAACGACGCTGGTTTTATAAAGGTAACGCTTATTAGATCGAAGGTTCACGTACTCTAACGGCACGGTATTTAGCTCCGGCGGTGATGCATGCTTACTGTGGCCAAATAATTTCAATTTATTGGCCAAGGCTTTATCAAATTCATACTGTTGATAATGCTGTTGTTCATGCTTATTACCTACTTGAGTAAGTAGCATTAAATATTTTACGTCTTTTATGGCGCCTTCAACACGTGGTGAAGGCGGTTTATTAAGTTTCTCAATATCTTTACCCAAAGAGTTAGGTAAAGATAAAGGAATATAAGCATCTTCAGTATGGCTTGGCATCAATTGTAATTTAAAGCAGCGCCAACTGTCTCTTCGGCTACCAAAACCAAAAAATAACGCTTTTAATTGTGCATGTTGCTCAAGCTCTGAACGAGTGGCTGAATAGTAGTAAATTTTTCCTGCAGAGACATGGGTAAAGGTATATAAATATTCCTCTTTTACAGCAACAGGTTTTAGTGCCAAGTTACGAATACGCTTATGGTTTAACACACTGTATAGGCAAGATACTTTGCGCTCATCGGTAAAGTAACGCTGAATAAACAGGCTGTTTTCTGTAGTTAAACTTAAGCTTGGATAATAAACACCGTTTTTTTGACTTATAAAAACGTATAGCGAATTGACCCTAGGAATGTAATATTGCTCGTAGCCTTTAGAAATAACTGCATCGAGGGTGTTATCTAAGTTCACTTTGTAGCGGCGTTTATTGCCATGGATAAAGCTTTCTAAAAAATGGTCAAACGCGGTGTTGTTTTCTTTAAATGTGCGTTTTAAGCGAATATGATTAAATTCATCCGAGGTGTTTTCTATCGCAACCACTTCGTATTCAATCCCATTTTTTAACCCAAGCTCAAAATCTTGTTCAAGGCCAACTAAGTGCATAACAATAAGCTGACCTTTTTTTAAGTTATAGCGGAATGCCAACTTAATTTTACAGCCACTGAGTGAAATATCAGAAGTACTTGCTTCAATTTTTGTTTGCTCATCGTACTCAATAGTAATTTTAATTGAGTAATTCATTCGCTCTTCGCGACGACTTTCATAAGCCGCAAACTTAATTACATCGGTGGGTAGTTCGGGTAATGGTTCAATTATTTTAGCTGGGGTGGTCGTTGATTTTTGCTGTAATACACGATAATTATTTTCGGTATTCATCACCGCTTCGTACACGGCAAGGGTGTAGCCTTTATGTTGTTTTATTGCTGCTTCGAATACTTCAATGGCGGTGTCATCCATAAAGTGTTGTTTACCGTTATGCTCATAAGGTTTTACTTGGCCTGTTACTGAGCCTCGCAGATCAATAAAGCGGTCTATCGGCTGAGATAAACGCGACATTTCCATTTTTATTAAAAACTGCTCGGGTTTGCTTAACTCGGCGGTTTTTGACTTGAAAATGAGATCAAACTTAGCATTTCCCAAATACTGTTTTAATTCATTTACAAGCGCTTCATGCTTGAGCAATACGTCTTCAGCCATTTATAAATCATCACCGTCTAATTTAAAAGTAGGTATACTGTTGCAATCATTTATTAGAGAATTAAATAAATCTAATATCGAAAAGTAGTTAAATGCGACCACGATATTATGCATAACTATACTTTGTGTTTATTGTTATTCGTTATGAGCCAATTAATTGGCATGTTTTTATTAGCTTTTTAAAGCAAGAAGCATGCCCTAAAGCAGGTTGAATGAAACTACATCAGTATAGTGTGAGTGTGATACTAAATGCGCTATTCCACAAGGCGTTGTTGCTAAGGTAAAGCCAGCAATGGCAAAATAAGCGCTTAACAGTCAATATTTCAAAATAAAGAATAGTAGGTAAGGTTTTAAATGGCTAAAGCGGCAAAAGTAGAGTTTGTTTGTACAGAATGTGGCATGAACTATCAACGCTGGCAAGGTCAGTGTCGCTGCGGTGCGTGGAACACATTAGCAGAGTTTAAACCTTCTGCAGGGCAAAGCAAAAAAGTAGCAGCTCGTGCAAGTGTCGGTGGCTACGCCGGTGGTATTGGCGGTGGCTCTAAAAAAATTAATGAAGTAGCAACCTCAGAGGCAGAAAAACAGCTTACTGAAATTGGCGAACTTGACCGCGTACTAAGCGGCGGTGTAACCACCGGCTCGGTTAATATTATTTCTGGCGATCCGGGGGCGGGTAAAACAACACTACTATCTGATTTGGTGGCAAGAATGTCTCAGCGTATGCCATCACTTTACTGTACTGCGGAGGAGTCTCTATCGCAGTTTAAAAACAGGGTTAATCGGTTAAAACTAAATTACAACGAAGATGAACTCTATTTACTGTCAGAAACCAGTGTTGAAACCATTATTGAAGAGCTGGATAAAAACAAAATTAAGTTTGCCGTTATCGACTCTATTCAAGCCGTTGTCACCGACACCGCTAATGGTAGCCCTGGCTCACCCTCGCAAGTAAAAAGTGCCGCTCAAGCGCTAACCCAATATTGTAAGCAAAACGATGTCACTATGTTCATTATTGCTCACGTAAATAAAAATAATGAAATAGCTGGCCCGCAAACATTAGTGCATATTGTTGATGCACTGTTACATATTGATACTAACGATGGTCAAGTGCGTACGCTGCGTGCTAATAAAAATCGCTTTGGTGATATAGATACTGTGGGCATTTTTAAAATGTGTGAACGCGGTATGCTCAGTGTGGATAACCCCAGTGAAATTTTCTTATCCGGTTCAACCACTGAATCACCGGGATCGACGATCACCTGTATTCGTAAGGGAAATCGTAATTTACTACTCGAAATTCAGTGTTTAACCACCGAAACAGAGGCTGAGTTTCCACAGCGAGTGTGTGTTGGTTTAAATATGAACCGGATTAAAATGCTTACCGGTATTTTACGTAAGCACACTAAAACCAAAATATTCCACGATACATTTTTTAATATTGTCGGTGGCCTAAAAATTGATGAGTCAGAAACCTGCATTGACTTAGCGCTGGTTACTGCACTTTTGAGTAGTTTAAACGAATTTGTTGTACCTCGAACCACCTGTATTATGGGGGAGTTAAGTTTAAATGGTGATGTACGCCCAATCGACAGTGGTGTGCCCCGTGTTAAAGAAGCGGCGCAACATGGGTTTACTGAAATATTTATCCCATTTCGTAACTACCATAAATCAATGGAAGGGCTGGGTGCCAAAATAACGCCGGTTAAAACCGTGCACGAGCTACTTAGTTTAATTAATTAGCAAACAAAAAGTGCTTAACGACTTATGTTCTCAATGTTAGTCTTGCTTAAAGCCACTTATATAAAGAGTTTAATAAGGAAATAACATGAAAAAATTAGTGATTGCAGCCGCGATTATTGCTGCAGGTGTGGGTGGCGTAAGCTATGCAAACTATGTAGCAACCCAAGAGGTACGCGCTGAGGTTGATAAGCAGTTGGCTTTGGTTAGCGAACAAACAGGTGCCAGCTTTAACTATGCAGAACTATCGGCGAGTGTTATTTCAAATAGTGTTGCCATTAGTAATATAGAAGTGACCAGCCCTGAGGGTGAAAATATTGCCACGGTTGAGCATGTGGAAGTGACAGGTTACGAAACCGATAAAATATCGCCTCATACTGCTTTTACACTGAAGAACTTCCAATTTGATAAAAGCTTTGTCGCTACACTGCCTGCAGATACTAATGCACAACTTGCCTCGGCCAGCTATGATTTACACTCATCATTAGATTACGATGAGCAATCAGGTAACAGCGATATAGTTGTTAAACTACACGCCAACGATATTGCCAGCATTGATATGAATATGGGGCTGGCTAATTCTAAAGCGCTTATGGATGCTTCGCTTGAAATAAGCAAAGCTCAGCAAACAGCAGGTGATACACCGCTTACTTATGAGCAAGAGTTGCAACAGCAAACACTTATTATGCAAGCAATGAGCAAGTTAGAGCCACGCACTATGAGTGTAATGCTCGATAACCAAGGTGAGTTAAGTACTTTGCTAGAAAGTGAATTAGCCAAACAAGGTATGACACTAGAGCAGATGCAAATGATGCTAGCTCAACAGTTACAGCAAGCGCCGGTAACCGAAGAAATAGCGCAAGCATTAACTGACTTTGCTAAAGGTCTAAATTCGCTTAGTGTCTCAGCTAAACTGCCTGAAGGTAAAACCATGATGGAAGTAAATCAGCAGCTAATGATGTTAGCAGGGCAACCCGAAGAGCTGGTTAAATTTATAAATTTAGAAGTAAAAGGCAAATAATAGAATAAGTTGCCAGCTTCCAGTTTAATGTAAAAAGCCGTACTTGATTATTCAAGTACGGCTTTTATTATTTTAGCTGATAGCTGATAGCTGATAGCTGATAGCTGATAGCTGATAGCTGATAGCTGATAGCTGATAGCTGATAGCTGATAGCTGATTACTTAGTGAAGAATACGCGCTCTAATTGTACCTTCAACTGCACTGAGCTCTTTAAGTGCGACTTCTGAGTGATCTGTGTCTACATCAATAACCACGTAACCAATTGCTTCATCGGTTTGTAAGTACTGTGCGGCAATGTTAATACCGTGCTGAGCAAACGCTTGGTTAATTTGCGTTAGCACGCCAGGGCGGTTGTGATGCACGTGTAACAGGCGGCTGCGATTAGCAAGCTCTGGCAATGATACTTCAGGGAAGTTAACTGCGGTAATAGTTGAGCCGTTATCTGAGTACTTAGCGAGTTTACCCGCTACTTCAATACCAATGTTCTCTTGTGCTTCTTGAGTAGAACCACCTATATGCGGCGTTAAAATAACGTTGTCGAATTCACGCAGTGGCGATATAAATTCTTCATCGTTAGATTTAGGTTCAACTGGGAATACGTCAATTGCTGCGCCGCTGAGTTTTTTCTCTGTTAGCGCTTCTGCTAGGGCGTCAATATCAACGACAGTACCACGTGAAGCGTTAATTAAAATAGAGCCTTGCTTCATTACCGCCAATTCAGCCGTGCCAATCAGGTTTTTAGTTTGCGGTGTTTCAGGTACGTGCAAGCTAATAATATCAGCGCGTTGCAATAGCTGCGTTAAGTTATGTACTTGTGTCGCATTACCTAAAGACAGTTTGTCTTCAATGTCGTAATACTCCACGTTCATACCAATATTTTCAGCCATAATGCCCAACTGAGTACCAATGTGACCGTAGCCAATAATACCTAAGGTTTTACCGCGCGCTTCAAACGAGCCATTGGCTGTTTTTAACCAGCCACCACGGTGCGCAGCGGCATTTCGCTGTGGAATACCACGTAATAAAAGCAGTATTTCACCTAGTACAAGCTCAGCTACAGAGCGAGTATTTGAAAACGGGGCATTAAATACTGCAATACCGCGCTCACGTGCTGCGTTTAAATCTACTTGGTTGGTACCAATACAAAAACAACCGATAGCAACCAGTTTTTCAGCTGCATTTAATACCGATTCATTAATATGAGTACGAGAACGCAGCCCCACAAAGTGCACATCTTTAATGCGCTCAATAAGCTCGTCCTCAGGTAGCGATGTTTTAACGTAGTCGATATTGCTATAACCGTTACGTTTTAGCGTTTCAACAGCGCTTTGATGAACACCTTCAAGCAAGAGAATTTTAATTTTGTCTTTTGCTAACGATACCTTACTCATAACCATATCCTATTTAATTTGTGGCCCATTTTTTGTGCCGATAATCACTTTATCAGCACCGCGCTCTGCAAATAGGCCGTTGGTGACTACGCCAACAATTTGATTTATTTGTGTTTCAAGCTGTTTAGCATGGGTAATTTTTAAATTATGTACATCTAAAATAACGTTGCCGTTATCGGTTACAACACCTTGGCGATACACAGGATCACCGCCAAGTTTTAATAATTCGCGGGCAACATAGCTGCGCGCCATCGGAATAACTTCAACTGGCAGCGGGAAATCCCCTAAGGTATCGACTAGTTTGGTGTCATCAACAATACACACAAACTGTTTAGCCACTGCCGCTACTATTTTTTCACGGGTGAGCGCTGCACCACCGCCTTTAATCATTTCGTTTAGAGCGTTAATTTCATCTGCGCCATCAACGTATACATCCAGAGCATCAACATCATTTAGCTCAAATACTTCTATACCAAGTTCTTTTAAACGTGCTGTAGACGCTTCTGAACTAGATACTGCACCAACAATGGTGTCTTTTACTGTGCCTAAAGCATCAATAAAATGATTAACGGTTGAGCCTGTACCAACACCCACTATGGTGTTTTCTTTTACAAACTCCAGTGCAGCCCATGCAGCTGCTTTTTTTAATTCATCTTGTGTCATTGCTATGTGCTCATTTATGTCAAAAATAGACTGTTAGTTTACAAGATTAATTGTTACCAACAGTAGGTTTTATTGGGTGTAATAATAGTTTTAAGAGGCACATCCCACGATTCAATAGGGAGCTTATCCACTTGTTGGCATTCGTGTGCTAGGCCAATAAGTTGTGGTTGCTGCCAGTTTTCTTCGTGTAAACGTGCCAAGGTTCTATCGTAAAACCCACCCCCCATTCCAAGGCGATTACCAAATTTATCAAATGCAACAAGTGGCATAAGTAGATAATCAAGCGCTGGCAATGGGCATATTTGAGAGCAGTTCAGCTTAGGCTCCAAGATACCATAGCGGTTTGCTCTCATGGGTGAGTTTTTTTCATATCGTTGAAATAGTAAATTAGCCCCGTTGAAAGGGTGAATTATAGGTAAGTAAACATGCTGTTTTTTGAGCCATAATTCTTTAATTAACAATGATGTATCTAGCTCTCCATCATTGCTTAAATAAATGGCGATATGTTTTTTTTTAGCTATTTTTTGGCTTTTTATATATTGAATAAAATTCACTTTAAGAGAGTGGGCCGCTATTTCTTGCTGGTTTTTTGATAGATTATTCCGTGCTTTACGAATATCGAGTCTTATTTGTGCGCGATTATTGCTCATTAAATAACTAAACCATAATTAAAAAGAGAATAAGTTCGGGAACATTAAATACACAGCAAGCACAATAAGTAATATTACAACTGTGGCAATCAGTGAATATAAAACAAGGTTACTGCGTTTTTTGGGTGTTGTAGAGAGTGGCTCATCTAGCATTAAATCGTCATCTTGCCATGGTTCGTCATTTTCATCAGGCAGTGATAACTCAACCTCGGGGAGACGTTGCTCAAGATCCTCAAGTTTCTCTTCAAGACGAATTAAGCTACTAGTAATGTAATCTAAGGCATCAAATAAGCGCTGATCTCGCTGGCTGTCGTGCGCTTTTTGAGAAGTAGCTTGTGTAGGGGCTGTTTGCTGAAGTTTGCTTTTGATCCCCAGCGTTGAAAGTAACTTAGCTTGCTTAAGGGCTTTCTCTTTGTTGCTAGGAGCAAACAGCGGCTTGCCATTAAAAAATGCCGCCACCTTTTCAGGTGAGGTTTTTAGTTTTTCTGTCAGTGCATTGGTCACTGCTTGGCTGTCTGCGCCTTCTGCAAGTCCTACAAATATAACACGAAAATTGTCGGCCATTTTTTATCCCTAACACGCTTTATTGTATAAGCAGAGTATATACCTAAAATGTTAAACAGTTCGAGACTGTTTTATGACTAACTTAATACACATAGCAAAACGGCCCTAAAAAGGGCCGTTTTAATATTAGCTAGGTGGCTTACAGGCCAGCTGCTGCGCGAAGTGCGTCTGCTTTATCTGTGCGTTCCCATGGGAATTCATCACGGCCAAAGTGGCCGTAAGCCGCTGTTGGAAGATAAATAGGGCGCTCAAGATCAAGCATTTGAATCAGGCCGTAAGGGCGTAAGTCAAAGTGTTCACGAATAAGTTCGATTAAACGCGCTTCTTCTAATTTACCTGTGCCAAATGTTTCAACACTGATAGATGTTGGCTCTGCAACACCAATAGCATAAGACACCTGAAGTTCACACTTGTCAGCAAGGCCAGCAGCAACAATGTTTTTAGCAACATAACGTGCAGCATAAGCCGCTGAGCGGTCAACTTTTGATGGATCTTTACCAGAGAAAGCACCACCACCGTGACGAGCCATGCCACCGTAAGTATCTACAATGATTTTACGACCAGTTAAACCACAGTCACCCATTGGTCCACCAATTACAAAACGACCAGTTGGGTTAATAAAGAATTTAGTGGCACTAGTAATCAGCTCAGCAGGAAGTACTGGCTTAATAATCGTTTCCATTACCGCTTCTACTAAATCACTTTGCGATACATCTTCGCTGTGCTGAGTAGAAAGTACAACGGCATCAATGCCTACTGGCTTGCCATTTTCGTATGCAAACGTAACCTGTGATTTTGCATCTGGACGCAACCAGTTAAGCTCGCCGCTTTTACGTACTTGTGCTTGGCGTTGTACTAAACGGTGAGAATAAGTAATTGGAGCAGGCATTAATACTTCAGTTTCGTTACATGCGTAACCAAACATTAGACCTTGGTCGCCAGCGCCTTGCTCTTCTGGGCTTGTACGGTCAACACCTTGGTTAATGTCAGGAGACTGTTTACCAATCGTGTTTAAAATTGCACACGAATCGGCATCAAAGCCCATGTCTGAATGTGTGTAACCAATTTCACGTACTGTTTTACGTGTAATTTCTTCGATATCAACCCATGCGCTAGTCGTGATTTCACCACCAACCATAACCATACCGGTTTTAACGTAAGTTTCACACGCTACACGGGCATGAGAGTCTTGCTCTAGGATAGCATCAAGTACCGCATCAGAAATTTGATCGGCGATTTTATCCGGATGACCTTCAGAAACAGATTCAGAAGTAAATAAATGTTTTGCCATTGTAATTATGCTCACAAATATTGCGCTTCACAAACGTCGGTATTAGCGCTAAAAAATTAAGGCGCGTATTTTATCTAAAACAAATGAACTTGCATAGTTTTTTTACGCCTAGACGTCTAAATAAAATATCTAATAGTAAATGGTTCTTAAAAAATATTCATAATGCCCTATTTTTATGGGTTTTTAATTGCACACAGCCCCTACAATAAGTAAGAATGGGGATAAATAAATACCCGCGCAAATACATATAAAGGTAGGAGAATTCATGCCATCTCGCAAAGAACTTGCAAATGCTATTCGCGTCTTGTCAATGGACGCAGTACAAAAGGCCAAATCTGGTCACCCTGGAGCCCCTATGGGCATGGCTGATATCGCAGAAGTATTATGGCGCGATTATCTAAAACATAACCCAACAAATCCAGAGTGGGCTGACCGAGATCGATTTATACTCTCAAATGGTCACGGTTCAATGCTAATTTATTCTCTACTGCATTTAAGTGGTTATGACTTGCCACTGGACGAAATTAAAAACTTCCGCCAAATGCATTCCAAAACACCAGGCCATCCAGAATATGGATACGCGCCAGGAATTGAGACCACTACGGGCCCATTAGGTCAAGGGATCACAAATGCGGTAGGTATGGCGATTGCTGAAAAAGCATTAGCAGCGCAGTTTAACCGTGAAGGCCATGACATTGTTGATCACCACACGTATGCGTTTATGGGTGATGGTTGTTTAATGGAAGGTATTTCTCATGAAGCATGCTCACTAGCCGGTACATTAGGCCTAGGCAAATTAGTGGCATTTTGGGATGACAACGGCATTTCAATCGACGGTGAAGTTGAAGGTTGGTTTAGTGATGATACCCCAGCACGTTTTAAAGCATACGGCTGGCATGTAATTAGTGACGTTGATGGCCATGATAGCGATGCAGTAAGTGCAGCAATTGCAGAAGCTAAAAGCGTGACTGATAAGCCAACACTAATTTGTTGTAAAACTATTATTGGTTACGGCTCACCTAATAAATCAGGTAGCCACGATTGTCACGGTGCACCACTAGGTGATGACGAAATTAAAGCGTCTCGCGAGTTTTTAGGTTGGACGGGCAATGCATTTGAAATCCCTGAAGATATTTATGCACAGTGGGATAACAAAGAAAAAGGCCAACAGCTTGAAGCAAGCTGGGACGAAAAATTTGCCGCATATGAAAAAGCATACCCAGAGCTAGCAGCAGAATACAAACGCCGTACACATTCAGAATTACCAGCTGACTGGGCTGAAAAATCACAAGCGTACATTGAAGAGCTGCAAGCAAATCCAGCAAACCCAGCATCACGTAAAGCGTCGCAAAATGCATTAAACGCGTTTGGTCCGTTACTACCTGAATTTATGGGTGGCTCTGCCGATTTAGCGGGTTCAAACTTAACAATTTGGGATGGCTCTAAAGGCTTAACTGCTGATGATGCAAGTGGTAACTACATTTACTACGGTGTACGTGAGTTTGGTATGTCGGCCATTATGAACGGTATTGCACTGCATAAAGGCTTTATTCCTTACGGTGCAACGTTCTTAATGTTTATGGAATACGCACGCAACGCGGTACGTATGGCTGCATTAATGAAGCAACCAAGCATTTTTGTATACACGCACGATTCAATTGGTTTAGGTGAAGATGGTCCTACTCACCAACCAGTTGAGCAAATTGCGAGCATGCGTTTAACGCCTAACCTATACAACTGGCGCCCATGTGACCAAGTTGAGTCAGCAATTGCATGGCAACAAGCTATTGAACGTAAAGACGGTCCTACATCATTAATCTTTACTCGTCAAGGCTTAGAGCAGCAAGCTCGTGATGCCCAGCAATTAAGCGACGTTAAAAAGGGTGGTTACATCTTAAGTTGTGACGGCAATCCAGAGCTTATTTTGATTGCAACGGGTTCTGAAGTACAGCTAGCGCAAGACTCTGCGAAAGAGCTACGTGGGCAGGGTAAAAAGGTACGTGTTGTATCTATGCCATGTACTGATGCGTTTGAAGACCAATCGCCTGAGTACAAAGAAAGCGTATTACCAGCAAGCGTTTCACGTCGCGTAGCGATTGAAGCGGGTATTGCTGATTACTGGTACAAGTACGTAGGCCTAAATGGCGCCGTAGTTGGTATGACCACCTTTGGTGAGTCGGCACCGGCAAACGAGCTGTTTGAGTTCTTCGGCTTTACGGTAGAAAATGTAGTTAACAAAGCAAACGCATTGTTTTAATTAATTACTTTAGTGTTTTAAAAGCCCGCGCTGTGTAAACAGGGCGGGCTTTTTTATGAGCTGTACTTTTATCACTTCTCTAAAGCGTAGTGCCTCATCGCCCTCTTTGTGCACAAATCATTAAAAATTAATTTGAACAAAGAGAAGCGAATGAGAAGAAAAGAGGCAATACAAAACCCAAATTATAAAAAATAGTTGTTTGATCACTTCTCTAAAGCGCAGCGTCTTTTAGTTCTCTTTGTCCATAAATCACTAAAAGTACTGTTCGAAACTCGTAGCCCGTTGCTCGAAGCATATCTCTCTATAAAGTCGTTCTTTTTTAACCTTTTGGATTTTAGATGAGTAATTTTCACAGCACTTAACTTGCAAGGTTTATATGTATCAGGCACTGTGGGGGTAACAAAATTATAAATTAACAACAGGAGTTAACATGCCAAAGTTCGATAACGTTAGTGTGGTTAAAAAAGCCAATGTATATTTTGATGGCAAAGTATCAAGCCGAACTGTGCTTTTAGGAAATGGTGAAGCGAAAACCTTGGGTTTTATGCAACCCGGTGAATTTGAGTTTAATACTAACCAAAAAGAGTGTATGGAGTTGTTAGCAGGGCAGTGGGATGTGTTATTACCAGGTGAAAGCGAGTGGAAAACATTTAATGCGGGTGAGTCATTTAATGTTGATGCTAATGTCAGCTTCCATGTAAAAGTAAGTGATTTTGCTGATTATTGCTGTTCATACACAGATTAATTACATGAATGGTTAAATTACCAGCACCTCTGAAAGGCCGCTATCACGCGGCTTTTTCCATACTTAATGCTAAATGAATGATCTAAATCAGGTGGGGTAATAAATAATTGCGTAATTTTCATTTTTTCTCTTGTGTTAATTCGTTTAGCCCCCAATACTAACTATGAGGTAACAAATAAAAGGATACCCTATGAAAATTAATCTTTCTGGTCACCATGTTGACGTTACTGATTCTATTAAAGAACACATTAACGAAAAGTTCTCAAAAGTCGCGAGCCATTTTCCATCATTGATATCTCTAGATATTATTCTTTCAAAAGAGCATCATAAGTTCCAAGCAGAAATTAGCACAAATTATGAAGGTGCGCGTATATCGGTAAAAGGGGAAAACGAAGTTATGTATCCTGCTATTTCCAGCGCAGCTAAAAAACTCGATGCCGCATTAAAGCATCGTAAAGGGCAAATAAAAGCAAATTTACATGAAAAGCCTGTAAGTACCACACCAGAAATAGCACATGAAATCATCCAAGAGATGGATTTAAATTAATAACTAACAGCGTGTTATTTTAAAAAGAGCCTAAGGGCTCTTTTTTATTGCCTGTAAATTAGGTAAGTTATGCATTCACACAGTTTATTAATGATAAAAATTAATAATAAAAGCACATAACACACCAAATTTGAGAAGTTAATGCAGTACACACAAAACACATGGAAGTCTCGGTTAGGGGCGCTCGGCCCAGGTATTTTAATGGCAACCGCTGCCATTGGTGGCTCACACTTGGTGGCCTCTACTCAAGCAGGCGCATTGTTTGGCTGGCAGCTATTTTGTCTTATTGTGGTGGTTAACGTTTTAAAGTACCCGTTTTTTCGTTTTGGTATGGAATACACACTCGCCACCAAAAACAGTTTAGTAGAAGGGTATAAAAACCAAGGCCCTGGCTATTTTTACAGCTTTATTGCCCTCAATATTATTGCCGCTGTGGTAAATACCGCAGGTGTATTGTTGCTTACGGCGAGCTTATTACACTACGCATTACCTATTAGCATTCCTGTTACCTTATTGTGTTGGGTAATATTGGCCGTGTGTTTAATTATATTATTACTGGGGCATTTTAAAGCACTCGATAACGTAGCAAAAGCTATTATGGGGCTACTTACTATAGCAACCATCACTGCATTGGTTATTGCTATAAATAACGGCCCAGTAGCGCCTGTAAACTACGTTGGCCCCTCACCGTATGAACTTGCCATGTTGGGCTTTCTGGTTGCCTTAATGGGCTGGATGCCAGCGCCTATTGAAATATCGGCACTGAGTTCTTTATGGCTTAAGGAAAAACAAACTCAGCAAAGTGTGACTAAAAACCAAGGCTTATTCGATTTTAATCTAGGTTATTGGTTAACCGCCGGGCTTGCGCTGGTATTTTTTAGTTTAGGCGCGTTAGTGCAATACGGGCAGAGTACAAATATAGAGCTAGGCGGCGTGGCGTTTGCTAAACAGCTGATTGATATGTACGCATCAACAATAGGCGAGTGGGCAAGGCCTTTGGTATCAGCCATCGCGTTTTTATGTATGTTTGGCACCACACTCACCGTACTTGACGGTTACGCCCGCACACTTAACGAATCACACAAATTACTTGGTTTTAAGCAATCTAAACACAGCTTAAATACGTGGCTTATACTGCAAGCATTGGCCGGTATGGCGGTTATTTTATTTTTTAAATCAGCCCTTGGCCCTATGCTTACCTTTGCAATGACACTTGCTTTTGTAACCACCCCTGTTTTTGCATGGCTTAACTTCAGCCTAGTGCGCTCAGAGCCCGCGATTAAACACAGTCTACTTTTGCGTGGCTTAACCTGGTTAGGCTTGGTGTACTTGGTTGGTTTTGCTATGGCGTTTGTGGTTTGGAGGTTGATGTAATTTTATATTCGAGGTTCGAGGTGAAAGGTACAAATCAAACAACCTCTGCATAAATGTCGATTGTTGTAGACCGCGATAGGCTTCAGCGAGCGAAGATAAGACGGTCAAAAATTATGATGTTTATCCTAATTAGTTAAAATATGGGTTAGATAGGGCTGAGTGAATGTACGATAACAATCCAATTGAGTTTATACACCGCTTATTTGGTATTCCTTACTCAGGAAGACGGTACTAAAATGGCAAGCTCGGCTAATCAACTCCCACCTGCCAACCCTAAAAAAGGGTGGCTTTCTATAGGCGTTTTATGTTTAATCATTACTCTCTATGCCTACAGTTTTAAATTAGAAATTAGCACATTAAGTCTTATTGCTGAAAATGTAATTTCGTTAAAAATTAAACCTGTAGTAATTCCTTTGATAGTTATGATGCCCACTTTTTTTGTACTCATCTACGGTATTTATCAAAGAATGCAAGGTGATATATCAGAGAAATCGATGCGAAGGGGACTATTTGTTATTATAGGATGCTTCCCTCTATTTCTGATTACCTGGTGGATTTACAGCTGGCAACTTAGTGATAAACTTGAAAGTGAAGGCTATTCCATTTGTCACTGGTATTCAGGAGCTTCTCTAGGAGCTCCAAAAATTTGGCTTTCAGATCCAGGTTACTGTATTGAAGACGGTTATTTAGTAAGGATTGAATTACTTGAATGGCTAAAGCAGCAGCGGTTAAGTGGAAAAACACCATCCATTGAAGTCTTCGAGAAGCAATTAGAATTCATGCTCAGTGAATACCATCAAAAATATGGTGTATGAGCTACTTAAAATGCATTAACTAAGTTTTTTATCGCTTTACTTATCTCATTTAAACTAAGTGGGTACATGCGGTTATTCATTAACGTGGTGCATCGAATTGTTTCTGGTACATCGATCATTTTGTCGGATGGCGCGGCTTCGCCACTTATCCGACCTACGTCAAAAGGTAGGTTGGTTAAGCCGAAGGCGCCACCCAACAAAGTTATGGGTTCACGCCCGAAGCTCTGCTGCTAGCGCTGAGCTGTCGTAAATTAATATTTAACTCAGCTCTTTTATAGCGCTACTTATCCCATCCAAGCTCAGCGGGTACATGCGGTTGTTCATTAGCTGCTTTATAAAATCAATTGATTGATAGTACGGCCAGTGTTCAACCGGTTGTGGGTTGAGCCACGCGACTTTATCAAAGTGATTTGTGATTCGGTTCAACCATGCACTGCCGGGTTCTTCATTCCAATGTTCTACTGAGCCGCCAGGATAGGCAATTTCATACGGGCCCATAGTGGCATCACCAACAAATATAACTTTGTAGTCGCTGGTAAATTTGTTGATCAGCGTCATGGTGTCAATAACGTTTGAGTGGCGGCGTTGGTTATCTTGCCACACGTGTTCGTATAAACAGTTATGAAAGTAGTAAAACTCAAGGTGTTTAAATTCGCTGTGGGCGGCGCTAAATAATTCTTCGCAGGTATGAATGTAGTCATCCATTGAACCGCCAATATCAAACAGCATCAATACTTTTACCGCGTTGTGGCGCTCGGGGGCCATTTTTACATCCAGCATGCCGCCTTGCTTGGCGGTCGCGCGAATAGTCTCGTTTAAATCAAGGGTGTCGCTTGCGCCAGTACGAGCAAATTTGCGTAGTTTTTTAAGTGCCAGCTTTATGGTACGAGAGCCAATTTCGCGGTCAGAATCTAGGTTACGGTATTCGCGCTTATCCCACACTTTTACCGCTTGGCGATTGCGGTTGCCGTCTTGACCAATACGCACACCCTCAGGGTTATAACCATACGCACCAAAAGGCGAGGTACCGCCAGTGCCGACCCATTTATTGCCGCCTGCGTGGCGTTTTTGCTGTTCTTCTAAACGCTCTTTTAGGGTTTTCATTAGCTCGTCGAGCCCGCCCATGGCTTTTAGTTGGGCTTTTTCTTCATCACTTAGATGCTTTTCAAACTCTTTACGCAACCAATCTTCAGGTAAGTTGTGTTGTTGTTTTAAGCTTTCGAGCAGGTCTAAGTCGGCAATACCGCTAAAGTAATCGCTAAAGGCTTTATCGAACCGGTCAAAATGGGTTTCGTCCTTTACCATAATAGTGCGCGCTAAATGATAAAACGCGTCTACATCAGCAAATATAACGCCTTGTTTTAAAGCGTTAATTAAATCGAGTAGTTCGCGCAGGCTCACAGGCAAGCGGTATTTACGTAGCGTGAAAAAAAACTGTACCAACATGTTAGCGACGGCTCATAAACGCGAGCTTTTCGATTAGGCTTATGTCTTGCTCGTTTTTAAGTAGTGCGCCGAACATCGGCATTAAGCCGCCTTTTTGCGCTTTGTCGTGCAAGGTTTTTGCGTCTATATCTTCAGCCATTAATAGTTTTAACCAATCCAGTAACTCGCTGGTGGATGGCTTCTTTTTAAGGCCGTTGGCTTCGCGTAAGTTAAAAAATACTTCAAGTGCTTGGCGAACTAAATCTTGTTTAACATGCGGGTAGTGCACATCAATAATTTGCTGCATTTCGTCGCTATTTGGAAAATCAATATAATGGAAAAAACAGCGACGTAAAAACGCATCAGGCAGCTCTTTTTCATTGTTTGATGTGATGATCACAATAGGGCGCTCTTTAGCCACAATACGCTCACCGGTTTCGTATACATGAAATTCCATTTTATCGAGTTCGAGTAGTAAATCGTTTGGAAACTCAATATCGGCTTTGTCTATTTCGTCAATAAGCAGTACTGGGCGTTTTCCGTTTAGTTCAGCGTACATGAAGGCTTGCCACAGCTTACCTTTAACTATGTAGTTACTAATATTATGAACGCGCTCATCACCTAGCTGGCTGTCGCGTAAACGCGATACTGCATCGTACTCGTACAAACCTTGCTGCGCTTTAGTGGTTGATTTTATATGCCACTGAATCAACTCGGTATCTAAACTTTTTGCCAGCTCTTCAGCCAACATGGTTTTACCTGTGCCCGGCTCGCCTTTAATTAAAAGCGGTTTTTGCAGCATAATAGCGGCGTTTACTGCCTGTTTTAATGCTGAGCTTGCGATGTAGTTGTCGGTTGAATTAAATTGCACGGGTCATCCTCTGGTCTGAGCAGTAATTATTATGCGTTATAATGCCATAGTTAATCGGCTTCACCAAGGTAGGCAAAACGGGCGATAGTTTTACCGTCTTTTTCTACGGTTTCAGTAAACATACTTAGTGGGCGTGCCCATATGCCGTATTCACCGTATAAGGCTTGGTAAATAACCAACTGCTCGTTGGTTTCGCTGTGGGTCGCCACATGCATAACTTTATATTGTGGGCCTTTGTAGTGTTGATATAAACCCAGTTTTAGTGCTGTAGTCATAGTCTGTTATCTTGTATAATTTGCCTTCGCTTTTTATTATGCCAAAGAATACGCCAATACTATGAATTATATTTCTCTTGATGATTACAAAAAAGCCTGGGTATTTCGCCACAAAGATATTCCGGTTTCAGATATTGATGCAGCTAATATTAAACCGATGACCAGCGAACGTGCTGCAGTGCTATGGACAACCATGGTGAGTCGTGAACATGATCATCCTGACTTTTTTGATAAAACCGATTGGTGCGCGCAAGAGCAAAACTTTAGCCAAGAAGTAAATTGGGAAGACGCATGGGAAAGCGAAGATCCCCAATTTCCTGACGCTATTTTAAACCACCTAGACTGGCAGGCTAACACCACCGTTTATTTTTGTATGGCGCGCGATAATATTATTGAAACGAGCTTTGATGTGTTTAAACGCAACTGGCAAAACTTTATGTTTTTAGCCGATGGCAGTTTATTAATTGGAAAAAAACGTAATACGGTTGTGCAATTTTTAGAATCAGGCATTGCGAAATTAGGCGAAAAGCCCTAACAATCGGTGCTTAAAAACTGTGTATTACTGTGTTATAAAACATCTATTAAGGTGTTTTTGAGTGTAGCGATTGGTCAGTAAAAATAAGCAGTTTGACACAAACCAACAAGTTGAAATGTGGCAAACTGATGCACAAAAAGTGCTTTATGCACAATTATGTAATGCCTTTTATCAGCGTGAGGTGCAGCGCTTAGTGGCTGAACCTAATGGTGATCGTTTACGCAGGCAATTAAAAAGCCTGCCTTATTACATTGAACGTGCCGCAACACGGGTGGCTAATGCAACATCGCCTTTTACGCTCGATGCGCAAAATGGTGGGTGGCTTGAAAAGCAAAAACCAACTCCGCCAGAAGTTAATTCTTCAGCGAATGAACTTTTTTATCAAGTCTATGCCAAAGTTGGGCTGATTATTCCTGTATTATTACAAAATCACGGCCAAATTCGGGTTAGAATAGACAGCATTGATCAAGTAACTAAAACACAGGTTCATTGCAATGAGCTTGGCTGGTTTGATTTTTTAGGTCAAGGGCTTGAGCAGCAAAGTGCGCAATTACTCAAACCCAACAAAGCAACGCTTGCTGCGGCGTGTTGTGGCCACCAGTGGCAGTTTTCAAAGCGCAGTACGCCACGGGTATTATCGTTACGGGAAATGTTACTAGCTGCCAATATTAATTGGCGCAATGTTAAGCGGCCATTGGCGTAAAGCTTACAATTCAAAATTAAAATAAGGAGTGTTTAATGCGATTTTTTCAATTTGGCTTGTTGTGCTTAGCACTTTTTATCCAGTACCGCCTTTGGTTTGGTCATAACGGGGTGCAAGACTACACCCGTTTAAAAAATGCGGTGGCATCGCATCAACAAACTAACGAAAAACTAATAAAGCGTAATAAAGTATTAAAAGCGGATATAGAAGATTTAAAGCTCGGCCACGAAGGCATTGAAGAGCGTGCCCGCAACGAATTAGGAATGATTAAACCGGACGAAACCTTTATTCGTGTTTTACCGGCTCAACACCATGACAAATAAATTTACTATTGCAGCTATTGTTCCTGCCGCAGGTGTTGGCAGTCGAATGCAACACACAACACCAAAGCAATATATTTCCTTAGCAGGGAAAACCATTCTAGAGCATACGCTCGCTAAGTTATCGCAGTTACAGCAGTTAAACTCTATAGTGGTGGCCCTGAGCGAAACCGACCCCTACTTTGACGACCTTACGCTAGCTGATCCTCGCATTGTGCGTGCTATTGGCGGTAAAGAGCGTGCAGATTCAGTATTAAACAGTTTATTGTTTTTAGCTGCCAACCCACCTGCTTGGGTTTTGGTGCATGACGCTGCAAGACCTTTAGTCGATATTGCTGATATAGAGCGCTTAATCGCACAGTGCATGCAGGCTGATGAAGGCGGCATTTTAGCCAGCAAAGTAAAAGACACTATAAAACGAGGGCAAAGCCATGCGCAGCAAACTGTGCCTCGTGATGATTTATGGCAAGCGCTTACCCCGCAACTGTTTAAATACGACGAGCTTAAAACGGCATTGCAAAGTGCGCTTAACAGCGGTGCAACCATTACTGATGAAGCCAGTGCAATGGAGTGGGCAAATAAGCCGGTAAAGCTGGTAGCAGGGCGTAGTGATAATATTAAAATTACCACCCCAGAAGATTTAGATTTAGCTGGCTTTTTACTGCAAAAACAAAATAATGAGAGTGCAACATGATACGAATAGGGCATGGTTTTGACGTGCATAAATTTGGAGGCCAAGGGCCTTTAACTATCTGCGGCGAAAAAATTGATTACCCGCAAGGCTTTTTAGCACACTCAGATGGTGATGTAGCTATTCATGCCTTATGTGACGCTATTTTAGGATCATTAGCGCTGGGCGATATTGGTAAGCATTTTCCGGATACGTCCAGTGAATATGAAAATATTGATAGCCGTATTTTACTTCGCCATGTAGTGAACCTAGCCAAGCAACAAGGTTATGTATTGGGCAATGCGGATGTAACTATTGTGGCACAAGCACCAAAAATGCTGCCGCACATCCAAACCATGCGAACCAATCTTGCCAGTGATTTAAATGCCGAGCTTTCACAGGTAAATGTAAAAGCTACCACTACCGAAAAACTCGGTTTTGAGGGGCGTAAAGAAGGAATTTCAAGCCATGCTGTGGTCATTATGAGTAAACAAAACGCATGAGCGAATTAAATTATTTATATGGCGCGCCGCTTTCCAAAGCCGACTTTAAAACCACCGCAGAAGACTTTATGGTTGATGAGGAGCTCGGTATAGAGTTTACCGGCAGTGGTGAACACGTGTGTTTGCAAGTGGTTAAAAAGGGTGAAAACACCCAATATGTTGCCAAGCTGATTGCACAAAAAGCGGGTGTATCGCCACGTGATGTAAGCTATGCCGGTATGAAAGACCGCCATGGAGTATGCTCGCAGTGGTTTAGCGTAAAAGTACCGATTAAAAAGCATATTGATTTTACAGAGCTGAACAGTGAAAGCGTGTTTGTGGTATCACAGCAGCGCCATGAGCGAAAATTGCGCACCGGTTGCCATAAAGGAAATAGATTTACTATTACCTTGCGCAATGTAACCGAGCCGCTTGATATTTTGTGCCGTATAAACGCAGTGCGTGCTGGTGTGCCTAACTATTTTGGTGAACAGCGCTTTGGTCGTGATGGACACAACCTAGTGATGGCCGAAAAGATGTTTGCCGGTGAGCGTATTCGCGATAAAAAGCTGCGAGGCATTATTATTTCTGCTGCGCGTTCACATGTGTTTAATCAAATTGTTAGTTTACGCGTGGCTGAGCATGGCCTTGCTAAAACCATGCACCGCGAAGTATTTATGCTCAGTGGCAGTAATGCATTTTTTGAAGATGCGATAAGTGATGAAAATATTGCACGGCTTGCCTCTGGCGACATTATGATGTCGGCGCCCATGGTGGGCAAAAGTGAAAAAGGCTTAACCGAACAAGAAAAAACATGGTTGGCACCGTATCAAGTATGGTGTGATGGCTTAGGTGAGTTAGGGCTTAAAAACGAGCGTAGAATGCTGCGTTTAATCCCTCAAGATCTAAGCATAGAAACACTTGATGAACGCACATTAAAACTCAGCTTTGGTTTACCCAAAGGCTGCTTTGCAACGGCTTTACTGCGCGAACTGGTTGATTATACTGACGCCAGTCCTCGCGAGCGAAAAGAAAAGGATAACGCAGATGAAGATTCTATTAAGTAATGATGATGGTGTTAATGCCAAAGGTATTGCTGTTTTATACCAAGCATTAACACAAATTGCTGAGGTAACGCTGGTTGCGCCAGATAGAAATTGTAGTGGTGCTAGTAATTCACTAACGCTAATGAATCCGCTGCGTGCCACAACGCTCGACAACGGATTTATGTCGGTAAACGGTACACCCACTGATTGTGTGCACTTAGGTGTTAATCAATTAGTGGATGAAAAACCCGATTTGGTTGTTGCCGGTATCAATCATGGCGGTAATTTAGGCGACGATACACTTTACTCTGGTACAGTTGCTGCGGCGACCGAAGGTCGTCATCTGGGCTTACCAGCAATTGCAGTATCTTTGTGCTCTCATCATGGTGAGCATTTTGAAACAGCGGCAGCCGTTACTGTAAATATTATTAAAGGGCTTGCCTCACATCCGCTGCCGAAAGATCAGATCATTAATATTAATGTTCCTGATATTCCGCTCTCTGAGCTCAAAGGCGTTCAGGTAACTCGTTTAGGGGCTCGTCACAAAGCAGAAACCATGACCAAGCAAACCGATCCATGGGGACGCGATATTTTTTGGTATGGTTCTTTGGGTACAGAAAGCGATGCCGGTGAAGGCACTGATTTTTATGCTGTAAATAATGGCTATGCATCAGTCACCCCATTGAGCGTTGATATGACCGCTAAAGACAGTATCAAAGCTGTGGGAGAGTGGTTAGCCGAGTTGGAGATCAACCGTGCTGGCTAATTATACCCGCAGTGCACAAGCGCTTTCAGACCTATTACAACGAGAGGGCGTAGAAGATAAGGAGGTTTTAAAGGCGATTGCGCAAATTCCTCGGCATATTTTTATTGATGATGTACTAAAGCACCAAGCGTATCAAAATACGGCGCTACCGATAGGGCAAGGACAAACTATTTCTCAGCCTTACATTGTTGCCCGCATGACCGAATTGATGCGTTTAGCTGGCGTGAAAAGTAAAGTGTTAGAAATTGGTACCGGATCCGGCTATCAAACCGCGGTACTGGCTAAAACCTTTGATAAGGTGTATTCGGTTGAGCGTATAAAAGCTTTGCAATGGCAAGCAAAGCGTCGATTACATCAGCTCGATTTATATAATGTCACTATGAAACACGGTGATGGTTGGCAAGGATGGCAATCGCAAGCGCCATTTAATGGCATTATTGTGACGGCTGCGGCAACGATTATCCCTCCAGAACTACTCGCACAACTTGCAAATGGAGGCGTATTACTTGCCCCCATTGGTGAGGCAGAACAAAAATTAACCATGGTTATTCGCCAAGGCGATAGCTTTACAGAGCATGTAATTGCGCCAGTAAGATTTGTACCTTTGGTCCCTGGCGATATTGAATAGGAATTCATTTTGAAGTTGTTTACCAAGTTATATGATATGGCCTTAGTGTGGGCTAAGCATCGCCATGCAGAACGTTATTTAGCAGGGATGAGCTTTGCCGAATCGGTTTTTTTTCCGGTGCCACCCGATGTAATGTTAGCGCCTATGTCGCTGGCACAACCGAGTAAAGCATGGCGATTTGCAAGCTTTGCTACCGTAGCTTCTGTGCTTGGTGGCGTGCTAGGTTATCTACTAGGATTTTGGTTATTTGAACCTGTTGTAGAGCCTTTTATTGCACAAATGCAATGGCAAGATAAATTTAATACGGCACTTACATGGTTTAAAGATTATGGCGTATGGGTGGTATTTTTAGCCGGGTTTTCGCCTATTCCTTATAAGGTATTTACTATTGGTGCAGGGGTATTACAAATGGCGTTTTTACCTTTTATTATTGCCTCAGGTATTGGGCGTGGCGCGCGTTTCTTTTTAGTATCTGCTTTAATGAAATGGGGCGGAGTTAAAATGGAACAAAAATTACGCCAATATATTGAAGTACTTGGCTGGGCAGTGGTTGCTTTAATCGCTGTTGCGTACCTATTGTTGCGATAATCGCCATAATATAATGATATTAAAACAGAGGGAAAAACACATTGAATAAACAAATACGCTGTTATGTTGCTTTATTTATTAGTGTTTTGCTCTGTGCATGCTCGTCTCGCCATGTTCCCGCTCCGGTAAGCAGTTTAAATAATAATATTAATGACTATCCCTCACGGATTAATATTAACGGCGGAAAATACACAGTACAAAAAGGCGATACACTTTACTCGATTGCTTTTAGTGCCGGAAAAGATTTCAGAGAGCTTGCAAAAAACAATTCAATTCCATCACCTTACACTATTGTTCCTGGTCAGGTTGTATCCCTTTTAGAACCAAGTAGGTCAAGGGTTACACAAAAAAAGTATAAAAAGAAAGCTGTTAAAAAGTCATCCCATTTACAAAAAAGCAACAGAAAATTAAAGAAAGAGCTTGATAAGCCGAAAAAACGTAGGTATGTTCAAAAACAAGCTAACCAAAAAATTAGCAAGCCTCAAGGTTCTTCAACTAAAAAGTTGAGTTGGTTTTGGCCTGCTAAAGGTAAAATAATCCAACGCTTTTCTAACAAGGAAAATGGTTATAAAGGCCTACAGATTGCTAATAAAAAGGGGACGGCAGTATTCGCCGCTGCTCAAGGAACAGTAGTTTACGCGGGTAGTGCACTAAGAGGTTACGGTAATTTAATTATATTGAAACATAATGATGATTACCTAAGTGCTTATGCACATAACTCAAAGTTACTTGTTAAAGAAAAGCAAATAGTGAAGGCGGGACAAAAAATAGCAGAAATTGGTAATTCAGAGTCTTCAGTAACGGCACTTCGCTTTGAAATTCGTTATCGAGGAAAAGCTGTTAACCCTGCTAAATACCTACCCTGAACTAAAGGTGTTGATTGACAGTTCTGGAGAAGGCTCATGGCTAATACAGCAAAAGCTAATAAAACGACTACAGACCTTAATCATAAAGTTATTGATAGCTTGCTCAGGAGAAGTCTTATGGCTGATGTAGCAAAAGCTGAGAAAACCCCCACTGATGATAAGTTTGACGATTCAAAAGTTGAAGAGCCAACGCAACTACTTGATGACGTGGAAGATGAAGACGTATTTGTTAAAGAAGAAGTCACTAAAAACTTCGACGCCACTCAGTTATACCTAGGCGAAATTGGCTTTTCCCCTCTATTAAGTGCCGAAGAAGAAGTTTTTTTTGCACGAAAATCGCTTAAAGGCTGTGAAGCTTCCCGTAAACGCATGATTGAAAGTAACTTACGCTTGGTTGTGAAAATTGCGCGCAGGTATAACAATCGTGGGCTTGCTCTACTCGATTTAATTGAAGAAGGTAATCTAGGGCTGATCCGAGCGGTTGAAAAGTTTGATCCTGAACGTGGTTTTCGATTTTCTACTTATGCTACATGGTGGATACGTCAAACCATTGAGCGGGCGATAATGAATCAAACGCGTACGATTCGTTTGCCTATTCATGTAGTTAAGGAGCTTAACGTTTATTTACGTACAGCACGTGAGCTAACGCAAAAGCTTGATCATGAGCCTACCGCAGAAGAAATTGCAGAAAGCTTAGACAGACCGGTCGAAGACGTCACCAAAATGCTACGCCTAAATGAAAAAATAGCCTCTGTAGATATGCCCATTGGTAGCGAGAATGACAGTGCATTATTAGATGTGATAGCTGATGAAAAAAATGTAGGCCCTGAAGGTGAAGTACAAAACAACGATATGAATACGCATATTATTGACTGGTTAGGTGAATTAAACCCTAAGCAACGCGAAGTACTGGCACGTCGGTTTGGTTTACTAGGCTATGAACCCTCAACCCTTGAAGATGTTGGCCGTGAAATAGGCTTAACCCGTGAGCGAGTTCGCCAAATACAGGTTGAAGCGCTGCGCCGCTTAAAAGATATTTTGCAACAAGAAGGCTTAAGTACCGAAAGCTTATTTGAACAATTTGCTTAATCTAATCTAAACACACAGAGAAATGAATACAGCCCGGCTTTTTAAGCCGGGCTGTTTGCGTTTAAAGCAGTGCTTTTAATTTATAAAGAAGTTCATGCGCCTGACGCGGTGATAGGTTATCAGGGTCTATTGCGCTCATTTGTTGCTCAAGCTCACTAGGCTGAATTATTTGCGGTTCACTATCAAACGGTAAAACCTGTTGCTCTGTAGTGACTGTGGTGACACTTTGATGGTTTTCAAGCAAGCTTAGCTTTTGTTTAGCTTGGGCAATAACTGCTTTAGGCACCCCGGCCAGTGCCGCTACTTGCAAACCAAAGCTCTTACTCGCTGCGCCATCTAATACCGTATGCATAAAGGCAATGGTATCGTTGTGTTCGATGGCATCTAGGTGCACATTAACCAGCCCAGGCGTTTGCTCTGCAAGTTCTGTAAGTTCAAAGTAATGGGTTGCAAACAGGGTTTTAGCCGCTATTTTTGAAGCGAGGTGATCAGCCGTCGCGTACGCCAGTGATAAACCATCGTAAGTACTGGTTCCTCGGCCTATTTCATCCATAAGCACCAATGATTGCGCGGTGGCATTATTTAAAATAGCCGCGGTTTCGGTCATTTCAACCATAAAGGTAGAGCGCCCAGATGCTAAGTCGTCACTAGCGCCAATACGGGTAAATATTCTATCAATATTACCAATTTTAGCGCTATCGGCAGGGACATAACAGCCAATGTGCGCCATAAGCACAATAAGGGCAGTTTGGCGCATGTAAGTTGATTTACCGCCCATGTTAGGGCCGGTAATTATCAACATTTTACGCTGGTTATTGAGCTCCACAGGATTGGCAATAAACGGGTCTTTCATTACCTGCTCTACCACAGGGTGGCGGCCTTGTTTAATGCTGATATTATCGTTATCGCAAAGCTCAGGCTTGGCATAATTAAGTGTTTGAGCACGCTCTGCTAAATTGTTCAGTACATCTAGATCGGCAATTACTGAGGCCATTATTTGTAGCTGCTCAATATGCGGAGCTATAAATTCAAATAACTGTTCGTATAATTGTTTTTCAAGGGCCAGCGCTTTTGATTGACTGCCGAGAACTTTGTCTTCGTGTTCTTTTAGTTCTGGGATTATATAGCGTTCGTTATTTTTTAATGTTTGACGACGAATGTAATCTGCAGGCACTAAGTGCGAGTTGGCGCGACTCACTTCAATAAAAAAGCCATGCACTCGGTTATAACCAATTTTAAGTGTACTAATACCGGTGCGTTCACGTTCGCGCTGCTCTAGCTGTTCAAGCACATCGGTGGCACCTTGGCTTAAATTACGCCACTCATCGAGTTCGCTGTTATACCCTGGCGCAATAACACCGCCATCACGAATTAACACTGGCGGATTATCAATGACAGCACGTTCAAGTAATGCTTGTAGCTCAGGAAGCTCTTTAGAATGCGTAATTATATGCGAAATACGCGTATCAGTTGCATCGTTTAATAAGCTATGCAGTGGCGCCAATGCTTGAAGCGCACTGCGAAGCCGTGTTAAATCGCGTGGGCGGGCGGTATGTAATGCCAAGCGAGCAATTACACGTTCTATATCACCAATCTCTTTGAGCGCGTCATGCAGTTCACCACATAATTGTGCATCTAAAATGGCAGTAATAGCATTAAGTCGTGAGTTGAGTTCATCTTTATTACGAATAGGAGTATGAATGCGGCGTTTAAGTAATCGCGAGCCCATCGCCGTTGCTGTTTTATCAAGCACTTGGGCTAAGGTGTTTTCAAAGCCGCCGGATAAATTAACCGTTAACTCAAGGTTTTTACGGGTTGGCGCATCCAAAATAACCGCGTGTTCGTTATGCTCAAGAGTGATTGCGCGGATGTGCGGTAATGCAATACGTTGGGTATCTTTTACGTACTGCATTAAACAGCCTGCTGCCACCAAGGCGCTATGTGCTTTGTCGACGCCAAACCCCACTAAATCTTTGGTCCCAAACTGCTCGCACAGTAAGTGTTGCGCGGTATCAAGGTCAAACTCCCAATCAGGGCGACGTCTTGCCCCTTTAATGTGTTCAATTAAGTGAGTGTTTTCAAAGTGTTCGCTATACAGTAATTCAGCAGGCGCTAAGCGTTGTAGCGTTGAGCTAAATGCTTCATCAGTGTTTACTTCAACAACATTAAAGCGCCCTGAGTTGATATCAAGGTAAGCAACACCGTATTGGCCTTTTTTATTTTGCCAAACACTGGTTAAAAGGTTGTCTTGGCGTTCTTGCAATAAGGCTTCGTCAGAAATGGTGCCCGGAGTGACAATACGCACTACTTTGCGCTCAACAGGGCCTTTACTGGTAGCAGGGTCGCCCACTTGTTCACAAATAGCCACTGACTCGCCCATTTGCACTAAGCGGGCTAAGTAGTTTTCTACCGCATGATAAGGTACGCCTGCCATAGGAATAGGATCGCCGCCGGCTTTGCCACGGTGTGTTTGTGAAATATCAAGCAACTGCGCGGCGCGTTTTGCGTCGTCAAAAAAGAGTTCGTAAAAATCCCCCATCCGATAAAACAATAAAATATCGCGATGCTCTGATTTTATTTTTAGATACTGCTGCATCATAGGGGTTTGTTGTTTTATAGTGTGCGGTGCATAAAGATCAAACGACATGTATTTACCCAAAGGCTGAATATGGAATTACATCAAGAGATTAAGACACTTGCTGCGCAATTAGGCGCTATTTTAACGGATAAACGCTTATGGATCACTACCGCTGAATCATGTACTGGTGGTGGAGTGAGTTATTCGCTTACCGATACCCCCGGAAGCTCTGCATATATTGACCGCGCATTTGTCACTTATAGCAATAACGCAAAGCATGAATTACTCAATGTGAAGCGTGATACCCTTGAGGAATTTGGCGCGGTGAGCGAACAAACAGTCATTGAGATGGCAGCAGGTGCATGTAAGGCGGCTAATGCTGATATTGGCATTGCTATTTCAGGAATTGCAGGTCCCAGTGGTGCCACTGAGGGCAAACCGGTAGGGCTTGTGTGGTTTGGGCTACAAATTAACGGTAAACATTGGACGTTTGAGCAAGTATTTGATGGAGATAGGGCACAAGTTAGGCTGCAAGCTATTGTATTTTCATTGAAAAGTATAATAGAGAAGATAAAATAATAAAATTAGCTTGATACTGTGATTTCATACAGTATACTTGTCTGCATTAGCTGGATTTGGAGAGTAAAATGAACGATAACAAACAAAAAGCATTGGACGCAGCTTTATCACAAATTGAACGTCAATTTGGTAAAGGCTCAATTATGAAATTGGGTGATAACAAGGCGTTAAACATTGACGCTGTATCAACAGGCTCGCTAGGTATTGATATTGCTTTAGGCATAGGCGGCTTACCAATGGGGCGTATTGTTGAAGTATATGGCCCAGAGTCATCAGGTAAAACAACGCTAACATTGCAAGTTATCGCTGAAGCTCAAAAAGAAGGTAAAACGTGTGCCTTTGTTGATGCTGAGCATGCTCTTGATCCAATTTATGCACAAAAACTAGGCGTTAACATTGATGAGTTACTGGTATCTCAACCAGATACGGGTGAGCAAGCACTGGAAATTTGTGACATGTTGGTGCGTTCAAGCGCGGTTGATGTGGTTATTGTCGATTCGGTTGCAGCATTAACGCCAAAAGCTGAAATTGAAGGCGACATGGGTGATTCACACATGGGCTTACAAGCACGTTTAATGTCACAAGCATTACGTAAGCTGACTGGTAACATTAAGCGCTCAAACACGCTATGTATTTTCATTAACCAAATCCGTATGAAAATTGGTGTAATGTTTGGTAACCCTGAAACAACAACCGGTGGTAACGCCCTGAAATTTTACGCCTCTGTACGTATTGATATTCGCCGTATTGGTTCGGTAAAAGAAGGCGATGAAGTTGTTGGTAATGAAACGCGCGTTAAAATTGTGAAAAACAAAGTTGCACCGCCGTTCAAACAAGCTGAATTTATCATTATGTATGGCGAAGGTATTTCTAAGCAGGGCGAGCTGATTGATTTAGGTGTTAAGCACAAAATTGTTGAAAAAGCGGGTGCTTGGTACAGTTACAATGGCAACAAAGTTGGCCAAGGTAAGTCTAATTCGATTAAGTTCCTTAAAGAAAACCCTGAAATTGCAGATGAAATTGAAGGTAAATTACGAGAGATGCTATTGCTAAAAGCAACGGTTGAGCCAGAAGATGGCGAAGACGTATTAGGTGATGAAGGCGACCTTTAAGCCCATTTGTTTTAAAGCTTGATTTGACCCGAGCTTAAAAAAAGCGCTAACCATTAGGTTAGCGCTTTTTTATTGTTTGCTATAAAGTGACTTAAAGCCTAGTTAGCTTTATAGCTGCCAGTTAACTGACAATGAGTAGTTACGCGGTGCCCCGTAGTAACCTTGCTCCCAATAAAGGCTGTTTATGTACTTTTCATCAGTACTGTTATTAACATTAAAGGTAACACCGACGTTTTGAGTAATTTCGTAGGTGGCCATTAAATCTAATAAGCCATAAGCATCTTGTTTTGTAGTTGCCAATGCGTTGCCTGCTGGATCTTTTACTTGCACACGGCTAATAGAATCTTGCCAGCGGTAATTAGCACCTAAGGTTAAACCATCAATAAATGGCACTTGATAAGTGGCTGCCATTTTTAATTGGTTTTCTGGGGTGTAATCTTTAACGAGTTCATCACCATCAATACTTAAATTACTGAAGCTGATGCTGGCACTTAAATCATCAGTTAAGCGACCGCTTAATTCAATTTCGAAACCATCACTGTTAATACCATCTGCAGCGTAATAACGCGTATCGCTTGGAAGGGAGCCCGGAAGTGCAACAGCAAGTCCATCTTGCTTAGCATCAAAATAGGCCAGTGTTACAAATACTTGCTCATCTAAAAGTTGTGCTTTTAAACCAACTTCAGCACTTTTACCAATAACCGGAGCCAGTTGCTCAGCGTTAATGTCTAACTCTTTTTGTGGCACAAACGTTTCGGTGTAGCTAGCATACGCTGATAACGACTCAGTAAAATCGTACACCGTACCAATGTAAGGAATAACCTCTGAGTCATCGCGGGTTTGCACGACACTATAAGCAGTACCTTTAGTTTCCCAATCGGTATAGCGAACGCCTGCCAAAATGCTTAATGGCTCTGCTAGTTTAATACGAGTTGAAATATAGGCAGATCTTTGTGTATTTTGTACATCACTGCCGTTAGGCGAATCAACCAGTGTTGCCTCAGGGATAACACCATCCCAAGTCGCTAAATCAGGCATCGCAGGGAAACCATTACCTGTAGTGTAGTCATAAAGCGATTGGTCATTAAAGTCCATGTTTGCTTGGCTAATACCGAATGATAAGTCGTGCTCTAGTGAAAATAACTCAAATTTACCGCTGGCATATAAGTCAAACAAATCTTGGGTGTCTTTGTAATCATAACGACTCGCATAGCCGGTTAAACCTAAACCAGTTTCTTTATCTGGGGTACCATACACATAAAATAATTCAGAATTTTGTTCATTCTTTATGTGGGCATAACGGGCTTTAGCGACCCAGGTAGCCGATAAATTTTGCTCAAGAGTTACATAGATACGTTCAGCGCTATTATCCCAATACGAGCAATCTGCAGCTGTACTAGTTGACTCATCATAGTTAGTGGGGGAGCCATCTGTGTAATAAAGCGGTAGCGCGCCCCATAGAGGGCTGTCGGCATCTTTTTGTTGGTTTACGTAGTTAATGTTCAGAAGTGTATCGTCGGTTAGCTTTCCTTCATAGGCAAGGTAGGCAATGGTTTTATCGGTTTCGTAGCGGTCTAGATATGACTCTTTATCTTGCTTAGTAAATACAGCACGGACAGCATGCTCGTCGTTAATCGGTGTGGAAACATCAATATCTACACGTTTGTTATTCCACGAACCATAAGAAACCGATGCATGAACTTGTGTTGTGTAGGTTGGCTTTTTTAGCACCATATTAACAGTCGCTGATGGGTTACCTGCACCGGTCATCATGCCATTGGCACCACGTACAATTTCAACACGGTCGTAAATTGCAGTATCAAGTGTCCCTTGAATTGAACCAGAGGTTTGCGGTGTGCCTAAGCCATCGATTAAAAAGTTAGTTATTTCAAAACCACGGGCTTTAAAGTAAGTACGATCGGTTTCTATTTGTTCCACTGTTACGCCTGGGGTGCTTTCTAATACCGCATTAATATCATCAAGTGAAAAGTCATCCATCAACGCGCGTGAGACAACAGAAATTGATTGCGGAGTTTCTTTAATGGTTAAACCTAGCTTAGTCGCTGACTGTGCTTCTTCGGTAATATAATTTTTATGATGTTGCCCATAAACGGCAATTTTTTCTAAAGGTAGGTCGTCTTGCGTGTCGTTTGCAACAGCATGCCCAGATAAAACCAGTGAAGTAAGTAGACTCAGTTTAAATGCAGAGTTTTTATGTTTGTACAGCATCATGTTTCCCATAAGATTAAATGTGGGTGGTAATTTAATCTAAATGAGAGTGATTTGCAATTGCGTTTGCTGGGTATTTTACACGTCTTTAATATTTTTTAAGTAAAGCGCATGGATTTGGTTAACTTGAGCTCTGGTTAAAAACAAAAAAAGCGGCCGAAGCCGCTCAGGAAGTAAATCAGTATTTTAATTGGTTAGGAAATTAAAACGCATACTTTACAGAAAATTGTAAACGATCTAGATCGCCATCTACGCCACTTTCAAGCTCGCGTTCTGCATGTTTAAATTCAGCGCCAAAGGTTAGACGTTTAACCGGTGAGTATAAAATATTTGCGCTGTAGCTTTGGCTTGATTCTGTAGGGTCGCCATACATTGCAAGTAGGTTTTCATCATTATCAGCAGACAAGAACGAATATAAGAAAGTAGAGCGCCACTGGCTGTTCCACTTATGTTGATACGCAATAAAACCAGATGTTGAATCAATCGCATCTAGGTCATCACCATTAAGAACCGCACCACGTGCTACGTTTAGACCCACATAACGACCTAGTCCTTTACCTTGGGTAAGCATAAATTTTAGATTGTCTTCACCAAGCTTCACCATACCCGATGCACTAACACCAAATGAGGTTTCATCGGCATCAACACCACCTACTTTGTAGGTCAGTTGACGAGCAAGGGCTGTTACTACAAAGTTACCCCAATCAGCATTATGGGTGTAGCGTGCGGTAAAGTCAGGTAATGAGGCATCATCAGTTACGGCCATGCCACCGCCGGCTGTAGTAATTGTGCTTTCTGGGTTCTCTAACGAGAATGACCATGCACCCGTAGTGTATTTAATTTGAGATTGACGAACAAACACCGTGCCTTCTGCAGGACCAACAAAATCAAGTGCTTCTGGTAATGCACCGACGTTTTGAAAGTTTGACCATGTTTGACCAAATAACCAGCCATCATATGAGATAAATGCATGGCGAATGCGCGGAGAGTATGAATTAGACACACGCTCGTTGCCGCCAGGAGCTGACAATAAAAAGTCTAGCTCTATTTTAGTTTTAACCGTTTTACCGTTATCTAATAAGGTAGCAGTTCCAAAATTAAAACGTGACTCACGAGCGTGCATATCAAATACGGCGTCTGAACTATTATCGTTACCAACGGTTAGTGTACTTGGCACATAAAAATCACGGCCAACACTGGTGCCCGCAGGAGCGCCTGCTGAGTAGTCACTCCACATTGCGTCGAGTTTAATGTATCCACCGTAGGTAAATTCTGTATCACCTATTTTTGCAGCATAAGCTGTGCTAGAAAGTGCACATAGTACAGCACTAGCTGCCAGTGTTTTAATTGGAGTAAATTTCATTGTTGCGTCCTTTTATAGGCTACTTGTTGTATGTTGTTTGCTTATGATATGTATTAATGTGTGTTACTTATATAGTACTAACAGATTGAATTTAATTATCTTTAATCTAATTTGTTAGTAAATACGAATTATTAATAAACAATCAAAGTTTTTAAATATTCAAGCTACTGTTGTATATGTACACAATTTACTCAATCAACTATTAGTCTATTAGACTAAGGTTTAATAATTATTGAGTGTTCATATACTTTTATTTAATAGTATGTTTTTTATGTAAATAGGGTGTAGCCATGAGGATTATAGATAAGATAATCGTTGTTTGAACTCAGATACAACTAATGTCTAATATTTAATAGTGCACTGCTGAGTAATCCTTGATGAAAAGCCTAAGGCAAGTAATATAAATTGGAGACTAATATGTCACAAAGTATCTATCCAGTTCCTGCGCACATTAAAAACGCAGCGCTCGTCGATAATGAAAAATATAATACGATGTATAAACAGTCTATTGAGGACCCTGAAGGGTTTTGGGCTGAGCACGGTAAGCGTCTTGACTGGTTTACTCCATATTCAAAAGTAAAAAACACTTCATTTGATAAAGGCCATATCAATATCAAATGGTATGAAGATGGCTACCTTAATGCCTCATATAACTGTATTGATCGTCACTTAAAAACAAAAGCAGATAAAGTAGCGTTAATTTGGGAAGGCGATGATCCCTCGCAAAGCGAAAATATTACCTACCAACAACTACATGATGAAGTTGCTAAATTTGCCAATGGTTTAAAAAAGTTGGGTGTGAAAAAAGGTGACCGTGTTGCCATTTACATGCCAATGAGCCCACAAGCTATATATGCAATGCAGGCTTGTGCTCGTATAGGCGCAATTCATTCAGTTATTTTTGGTGGTTTTTCACCGTCAGCTATTGCGGATCGTATTAACGACTCGGGCGCTAAAGTGGTGATCACGTCAGATGAAGGCCGACGTGCAGGTAATTGTGTTCCGCTCAAAGCCAATGTAGATGAAGCCGTATTACAAGATTCAGTCACCACTGTTGAACATGTAGTGGTACATAAACTAACGTCAGGCGATGTTGATTGGCACGACCATGATATTTGGTGGCATGACTTAGTTGCAGATCAAGCGCCAGAGTGCGAACCTGAACACATGAATGCTGAAGACCCGCTGTTTATTCTGTATACCTCGGGTTCTACGGGTCAGCCTAAAGGTGTGGTACATACCACTGGTGGTTATTTAGTGTATTCATCAATGACTCATGAATATGTTTTTGACTTAAAAGAAGATGATATTTTTTGGTGTAGTGCCGATGTGGGCTGGATCACAGGTCACAGTTATATTGCTTACGGGCCGCTCGTTAATGGGTGTACGCAAGTCGTATTTGAAGGCGTACCAACTTACCCAACTGCTGGTCGTATGGGTGAAGTGGTTGATAAACATAACGTGACAATTTTATACACAGCACCTACTGCCATTCGTGCATTGATGGCCAAAGGCGAAGAGCCGATTGCCAGCTCACATCGCGACAGCTTGCGCATTTTAGGTTCTGTGGGTGAGCCAATCAATCCAGAAGCATGGACCTGGTACTATGAAAAAATTGGTAAATCTAATTGTCCAATTGTAGATACTTGGTGGCAAACTGAAACCGGTGGCATCATGATTGCGCCATTACCAGGTGCAACCGATATGAAACCTGGCTCTGCAACTCGTCCATTCTTTGGTATTGCACCGGCGTTATTTGATGCTGAAGGCAATACATTAGAAGGTGCGGTTGACGGTAACCTTGTGATTTTAGATAGCTGGCCTTCACAAGCACGAACAGTGTATGGCGACCATGAGCGCTTTGAACAAACCTACTTTAGCGCTTATCCTGGTGTGTACTTTACTGGTGACGGTTGTCGTCGCGATGAAGACGGTGATTATTGGATCACAGGACGCGTTGATGACGTACTTAATGTGTCTGGGCACCGTTTAGGTACTGCTGAAATTGAAAGCGCATTAGTTGCTCATGAAGCTGTAGCTGAAGCGGCAGTGGTAGGTTACCCACATGATATTAAAGGCCAAGGTATTTACGTTTACATAACTCCTAATGAAGGCGTTACTGTGAGTGATGAGCTGACCAAAGAGATCCGTAATTGGGTACGTAAAGAGCTAAGCCCAATAGCATCACCCGATATGATTCAATGGTCGCCAGGTTTACCAAAAACACGTTCTGGCAAAATTATGCGTCGTATTTTACGTAAAATCGCGGCAAATGAGTACCAACAGCTTGGTGATACCTCAACACTTGCTGATCCGTCAGTGGTTGATGAGCTAGTAGAAAATCGATTAAATCGTTAATTTCGCGTTAAAAGCTTGATTAGAAGTTGATTCTAAACGTAGTATATCGGCTGTTGTCTATTGGACAGCAGCCGAATTTTTGGGAGTGAACAATGAGTCAGTTTTTAATAGCGGACGATCATCCGTTATTTCGTGAAGCACTAAAGGGCGCTTTGAGTGCAAAGTTTGCGGGTTTGGAAGTATTTGAATCAGCGGATTTTGATAGCACATTGCAGGTGTTAAGCGAACAAGAAGATCTTGATATATTACTACTAGATTTACACATGCCAGGTAACGGTGACTTATACGGCTTGATCCGTATACGTGAAGATTACCCAAGCTTACCTATTGCGGTGGTTTCGGGTAGTGAAGATGTAAATATTGTTTCGAAAGTTATGGGTTATGGGGCAATGGGGTTTATTCCTAAGTCTTCATCATCTGACGATATTGCCAACGCAATTAACCAAATACTTGAAGGCGATACTTGGCTGCCAACCGAGCTAAAAAGTAAAGTGGCTGAAATCGAAGGCGCAGATAGAGAAATTGCCGCACAAGTGGCATCACTTACTCCACAGCAATACCGCGTTTTACAATATTTGCACGAAGGTTTACTGAATAAACAAATTGCGTACGAACTTCACATTTCAGAAGCCACAGTCAAAGCACACATTACTGCCATATTTAGAAAACTCGGTGTTTATAACCGAACTCAAGCTGTTTTAATTGCTGCAAAACTACAACTAGAACCCATAGAGCAAGCCTAAGCAGACTAAATAAGAGGCGAAAGCCTCTTTTTTGCAATCCCATTACAACAAACCAATTAGTTAATTACCATGACATAACAAGTCATTCATCTTTATTACATGACCTGCTCAGAAAATAATGCTAGGTTACGGGCATTTTGTAATTAAGAGAGCATGGTATGTCAGACTCAATAGACTCACCACACACATCCCAAGATGAAAATCAGGTCGCAAAGGGCGGCTGGTTCAATCGATTTTTAGCCACAGTAGAATTTTTAGGGAACATGCTTCCCCATCCAATTACCTTATTCGCGCTGTTTTGTATTGCCATTATTTTATTTAGTGGTGTTGCCGATTGGTTTGGACTCAGTGCTATCGATCCACGGCCTGAGGGCTCTGCTGGGCGCGATCCAGATGGTGTTATTGAAGTAGTAAGCTTACTCAGTGCAGAAGGCTTACAACGTATTGTAACTGGGCTGGTGACCAACTTTACTAGCTTTGCGCCATTAGGGACTGTATTAGTTGCGCTATTAGGTGTGAGTGTAGCAGAGCATTCAGGGCTATTGTCTGCCGCTATGCGTGGCATGGTAATGGGGGCATCAAAACGCTTAGTGACCTTTATGGTGGTGTTTGCCGCTATATTATCCAATACAGCTTCTGAGCTTGGCTATGTGGTATTGATTCCGCTAGCGGCAATGATATTTCATAGCTTAGGTCGTCATCCGCTTGCCGGTCTTGCTGCGGCATTTGCTGGGGTATCTGGTGGTTACAGTGCTAATTTATTATTGGGTACTATTGATCCGTTACTAGCCGGTATTACCACGCCAGCTGCACAAATGATTGACCCAACTTACCAAGTAGGCGCAGAAGCAAACTGGTATTTCATGATGATATCGGTATTTTTAATTGCCATATTAGGCACGCTAGTTACTGAGAAAATTGTAGAGCCGCGATTAGGCAAATATAACCCAGACGAAGCCAGTGAAGATTTAGCTCAAAACAACATTGCCGGTTTAACTGATAAAGAAAAGTCGGGCTTAAAATGGGCTGGATTCTCATTACTTGTTGTTTCATTACTACTCGCGTGGACGGTTGTACCCGCAGACGGTATTTTACGTAACCCAGAAACAGGCCTAGTTGCTCACTCGCCGTTTTTAAAAGGGATTGTGGTTTTTATTTTTGTCACCTTTGGTATTCCAGGTTTTGTGTATGGCCGCGTTGTTGGCACCATGAAAAATGATAAAGACGTGATTAACGCCATGAGCAAAAGTATGAGCTCTATGGGCATGTACATTGTATTAGTATTTTTTGCTGCGCAGTTTGTGGCATTTTTTAAGTGGACTAACTTAGGTACTATTTTAGCCATTAATGGCGCTGCATTATTACAGGCACTTAGCCTAACGGGGCCGGAAGTATTTGTGTTGTTTATTTTAATGTGTGCTTTAGTGAACTTAACGCTAGGCTCATCGTCAGCGCAGTGGGCAGTAACAGCCCCTATTTTTGTTCCTATGCTGATGCTTATAGGTTATGCCCCCGAGACAATTCAAGCAGCTTATCGTATTGGTGATTCGGTAACTAACTTAATTACCCCGATGATGAGTTACTTTGGCTTGATCCTCGCGGTTGCCACTAAATACAAAAAAGACATGGGAATAGGTACTTTGGTAGCGACTATGTTGCCATATAGTATTATTTTCTTTGTTGGTTGGGTGGTGCTGTTTTACTTATGGGTATTTGTTTTAGGTATGCCAGTAGGCCCTGGGGCACCAACGTATTACACACCCTAACTAAGTAAGGTTTAATATTTACTTATAAAAAATGCCAGCTTATTAGCTGGCATTTTTATTTAAAAAGTAAAAATTATGAAAATACGACGGTTTTATTGCCATTAATAAATAGCTTATGTTCTGATGCTAGTTGCAATGCTTTACAAAACACTGTTTTTTCCACGTCTTTACCCATTTTAGCCATCATTTCAGCCGTATTAGCATGAGTCACACTCGATACGTCTTGTAAAATAATAGGGCCTTCGTCTAGCTCATTATTAACAAAGTGAGCCGTGGCACCGATAATTTTCACACCACGTTCAAACGCCTGATGATATGGTTTTGCACCAATAAAAGCAGGTAAAAATGAGTGATGAATATTAATGATTTTACCCTCAAAACGACCTACAAATTCAGGGCTTAAAATACGCATATATTTAGCTAGGCCAATAATGTCTGGGTTATAGCTGACAATTAAGTCACCGACTTTTTCGTCGTGCTCACTGCGCGTAAGTCCTTCATGAGAAACTACATGAAAAGGAATATCAAACCCTTTCACTAGAGGCTCTAAAGTAGGGTAATTGGCGATAACGGCTAGTATCTCTATGTTTAGGGCTTGTTCAAATTGCTTAAGTAACATGCCGCCCAAACAATGAGCTTCTTTTGTAGCTAATAGTACCACTTTGGTTTTTTCTTCGCCGTGCAGTGCCACTTTTGCGCCAGCAGGTAATACATCGCGCAGTTGTGACAAAAACTCAGTATGTGGTTCGCCTGTAAGCTCTGTGCGCATAAAAAAGCGCTGCGCATCTTTATCTACAAATTCGTTATTACGAATAATATTTAAATTATGCTCATTACACAGTCCGGTAATTTTGGCGATTAAACCTATATCGTCTGCGCATTGGGTGGTTAGTATATAACTCATTTTCCTCATTCTTACCCAGTGGTTAGTTGCTTCATTATTTGTCTTTTAACTCAGAAAGCAAGACCTTTGTGTGATAGCCAATGTTTAATTTTAATTTACGCTAAGATAGCGTTAGTAAGGTTAATTTAGCTTTAAGTAAGTTTAACAAATTGTGTTCTAGTAAGGATTTAAAACAAGGAACTAAATCAGTTGTTTATTACTATATTTATACTATTGTTTTAGCTAAAAAGTTGTTTTTAGTGTGCTTTACTAGCATACGAGTATATTAAATTGCGAATTAACTCTGTTTGTGCTTAATTTGTATACAAGTGTGGCGCTATTGTAAGTAATATAAACAATGGAAACTTAGCTGCTAAGTGGCTGCAAAATAAAAAGCTTGATAGCTTATAATGTTAATTGGAGAAATAATGGGTAATTTAAGCTTAAAAACCAAATTGCTACTGCTGGCTGTTTTACCTTTGATTGTATTACTAATCAGTTTTATGGCAGGTTCTTATTATTTAGAGATGCAAAATCAACAGCAAAACTTTAATGAGTTCAAAACTAAATTAATTGCTGATAAACAAACTCTATTAAGAACAGAAATAGAAATCGGCTCTAAAGTAGTGCAATACCAATTAGCGCAAGGAAATGAACAAGACGCTAAAGATGCGTTGCGAGATTTAACCTTTGGTGAAGATGGTTACTACTTTATTTATGATACCGATGGTATTAGTGTTTTTCATGCATTACTGGGTGATGCGATAGAAGGGCAAAGTAAAATAGGCATGACCGACCCTAACGGTAAAAAAATAGTGGTTGGCTTACTTGAGCAAGCGCGTAAAGGCGGTGGCTCGTTTACTTATCATTTTCAAAAGCCCAATACTAGCGGCTTAGTCGAAAAAATTGGTTATGCAGCCATGATCCCAGGTACTAATTGGATGATAGGCACTGGCACATATATGGATGATATTGAAGCCGAACTGGTAAAATATCAAACAACCATGGAGCGCCATTTAAGCGAAAAAATGACCACTTTGGTTTTAATCTCACTTCTACTGCTTGGTTTAGCAGCAGCCGGTGCGTTGTACGCTTCTAATAATATGCTAAAACCAATTAAACGTATGGTGCAAAGCTTAGACGATATTGCCAAAGGGGAGGGGGATTTAACCCGACGTTTAGAAATAGATACTCATGATGAAATTGGTCAGTTAGGTGAATCTTTCAATGTATTTGTGAGCAAGCTACACAGTATTATTGCCGGAGTGGTTGATGTAACAAGTGACGTTAAAACAGCTTCTTCAGACATTAATACGCAAACATTGCTAATTGAAGATAAATTATTAAAGCATAACCATGAAACCGATTTAGTGGCAACAGCGATTACCGAAATGTCAGCAACCTCGCATGAGGTAGCGCAAAATACCACGCAAGTTGCGGTATCAACGCAGGCAGCGACAAAAGAAGTGGCCAACGCGCAAGATTGTGTAGATGTTTCACTGAGCGAAGTATCAAACTTAATGAGCGAAATTAATCAAGCCGCAGAGCAGGTTAACTCCTTGAGTGAGCAATCTAAAAAAATTAATAGCGTATTAAGTGTAATTGGTGGCATTGCTGAACAAACAAACTTACTGGCATTAAATGCGGCTATTGAAGCGGCACGCGCAGGTGAGCAAGGCCGTGGGTTTGCGGTGGTGGCTGATGAAGTAAGAAGCCTGGCGAGTAGAACCCAAGACAGCACATTAGAAATTAACGAAATGCTAAGCGAGTTACATAATTTAGTAACGGCAGCGGTTGATGCAATGCATGCGAGTCAACAAAGCTGTAACCGCTCAGTTGAGTCTTCACGGGCTATATCTGAAAGCTTAGGTGCGGTAACTACGTCCGTGACCACCATTAATGATATGAGTACACAAATTGCCACTGCCGCTACCGAGCAAAGTAGTGTTACAGAAGAAATTAACCGTAACGTGTATGCTATTCAAGAAATAGTTAATGAGTTAACACAGTCGAGTAAAACCACTTCTTCAGTTAGTAAGCACTTAGCGGGACGCGGTGAGAACTTGGGTGACCTAGTGGGGCAATTTAAAATATAAATAGCGCTGAGTTATTAATTTTTTAGCAAGCCGTAACGTGTTTAGTTACGGCTTTTTTTGGCTTTATTTTTAGCTAAAGCGCGATAGTTTATAGCACGCTACAACCATAAATATTTAACAACACAGCGATTTTTTAATATTTTTATGCGTGTCTAATGTACACTATTAGCTATTCTCATTAATAAGTGCTTACTTATTACAGTAAATTTATAGTGAAAGACTATTTTAGGGTTTTTAAATGATAGAGTATCCGGTTGATCAGTTACCACAACTCATAAACGACTTATTGCAGTGTGATACCACTGAGCGCAAAAATAAATTACTTATTGATGCTCAGCAAACCTTATCAACGGAACACTTATCCTTATTATTTGAAGCTATTCCTAAAGAGCAGCGCCTTGAAATTTGGCATTTACTAGATGAAGACACGCAACACGAAATTTTCGTTAATTTAAGTGAAGATAGCTGTTTATGGTTACTGCAAACCCTAGATGACAGTGACGGTTTTAAATTATTAGACGAAGTTAACGTTGAAGAGCTGCTTGAGTTAGAAGAAGTGATCCCGCAGCGCTTTATTGATTATGCAAAAAAGCAGCTTGATGAAGCACAAACCAAACAATACGAGCTGGCGCAACAATATACGCCTGAGCAACTAGGTCACTGGATTGGCTTTGACTTTTTAAAGGTGTCAGACAAACTCACAGCCGGCGGCGCTAAAAAGTTACTCCACAAAGGGTTACCGCAGTACAGCGAAGTGATTTATTTAGTGAGCCGCAAAGGCAGCTTAATAGGCGAAGTGGCAGTTAATGACCTGATAAAAGCGCATGATAATGAGAGTTTAATGACCTTAGCTAATCATGACTTTACCTCATTGCATGCAGACCATGATTTATATGAAGCCGCTGAAGTGGTTATTCATAGTGAACAAATGGCCATGCCCGTGGTTAATGCCGATAACAAACTAATAGGGCGATTAACCATTGCATCAGCTTATGAATTACGTCAGGAAATCGCTGACGAAGCCACAGCAAAGGCTGGTGGTTTACGAGAAGACGAAGACCTATTTGCTAGTGTTCGCAAAAGTGCTAAAAACCGAGGTATTTGGCTAGGTATCAACTTAGCAACCGCATTTTTAGCCTCGTGGTTTATTGGTTTATTTGGCGCCACCATAGAACAAGTGGTTGCTTTAGCTGTATTGATGCCGATTGTCGCTTCAATGGGGGGTATTGCCGGAAGCCAAACCTTAACGGTTATAGTGCGTGGTCTTGCGCTTGGTCAGGTTACCGACTCCAACCGTAAGGCACTGCTTAAAAAAGAGCTGCGTGTGGGCGCGGTAAATGGCTTGGTATGGGCTTTAGTGATTGGCTTGCTAACTTTCCTATGGTTTAACGATATTATGCTTAGTATAACCATTACTGTGGCAATACTGCTGAATTTAGTGGCTGCATCATTGGCGGGCGTAGTGATCCCGTCTATTTTAGATAAAATGAAAATTGACCCTGCATTATCAGGCTCAGTTATTTTAACCACAGTCACTGATATTGTCGGCTTTGTAACCTTTTTAGGATTAGGTAGTTTGTTACTACTGTGAAGCTGTCTCAGTTCAGCGCTAATTCCTATTTATTAGCGCTTGTTTTGGGCATAATGCTACTAATTCGTTAAATGATAGAGCTTATTCTATTGCGTCCTTCTTTTTTAGCTCGGTATAGTGCTGTATCGGTTGCACATAAAAGCGCTTCATATGTCCTATATTGATTATGATGCTCACAGGCTATACCTTGGCTTATGGTAATTTTAACCTCTGGTGGTAAGCCAATATCTGTGAAGGTCATCTTATTAACGAGTTGCTCGATTTGTTTTGCAACAATGGTTGCACTTTTAATATCGCAACGGGGCAAAACTATTGCAAACTCTTCACCGCCATACCTAGCCGCTAAACATTCTCTTGAGGGTACACACTGTAAAATTAGCTTTGCAATTTTTTGTAAGCATTTATCACCTTTAATATGCCCATAGGTGTCGTTGAATTTTTTAAAGTGATCTACATCAATCAATATGCTGGTTAGAGGTTGTTGGCTTTGAATACTTTCTTGCCAGTATTTTTTTAGTGACTCATCTAAAGCTAAACGATTAGCGAGCCCAGTTAAGTGATCGGTTGAAGCTTGTATTTTTAAACGGTTGTACATCGCTTTATGCGTACTGAGATCATGAAGTATGCAAACGTATAATTTTTGCGCCGATGCAATACTTTTTGGCATACTAGATATTGATAAGTCTGCTTCAATCACATCGCCATTGGCTTTGTTTATAGTAACTTCATTTGGGCCAATGCTAAGAGGGGTGTCCTTAATACCAATCCAATTTAATAAGGTCTGTTTATATTTATCAAGATCGGCACCGTGTAAAAACGACAGTAAATTTTCGCCTATTAGAGATTGCTGAGAGTAACCTAATAGCTGCGCTGTTTTTGGGTTTGCAAACTCAAAACCACCGTGCTCATTAAGTACAAAAATGCCTTCAGCGGTGCCGTTAAATAATTCAATTAAAGCGCCAAATTGAGTATGCGAAAAAGGGGATAATAAAGCGCTATTGAAGGGCAATGCTTTATCGTTTTTAACCGCTGCAGTCTCTTTTTTATTAATTTGTTTAGACACGTTTTAGCCTTAGCATGATACAGACGTTTTTGATGTCTACAAATTTACATAAAAAAGTGCAATTAAACCTTTCGGTAATCTTCTGTTTTTAACTGCTTGATATTTAATGGTAAAAATCATACTTGCACAGGTTTTAAGTAACCTGTGCAAGGTGAAAATTAGTTACTCAGCAATTGAAAGTTGAGGTTTTTATTATAGATTAGTAATAAAGGATGGTTATTAATAATGCTGCTTGGTATGTGTTAGCGTTAAGGTGTTTGGCTTATAAAAATTGCACAGGAGTAAATCAGCCCTGTGCAATTTAGAAAAGTTATTTTAATTTACAGTATATCTTTATTTATAACCTGAGGGTCAGTGCTCTTATACGCTTTGCCATTACACTCAACATTAAATACTAAACAGGCGGTGCCTGGATTTTCATCGGTATCGATAATGGTAATTGTACGGCCGTTATCGCTTACTTTAAAGCTGAAGTCTTGAGCGCAAGGTGTTTCTTTATTAACATCGGTGATAGTGGCGCCAGTAAATAAAAAACCTTTAGCAAGCGTGGCTTGATCTAAACTATAAATGCCCGCAGTTTCGGTTCTTACAACTCCGCCACCTGTCACTTCTTTACCATCTATAAAGTATGTAAAGTTAGCTTCGTCGTCATTGCCTAGTACAATCTTAACTGTAAAGCGGATTTGTTCTTGAGTATTATTCATATTATTTCCTTTTGTATTCATGATTATAATTGAAAGTTGTTGATGCCCAGCTTAACTAGACGTGCTTTTATCTGGGGGATTTCGTTTGCGCGGTTTAAGCAGGTGTAAACCTTTACTAGCCGGTACGTTTTGTGAATGCTTTGATTTGTATCTGCTATTTGAGTAATGGCTTTAAGCGCATTTAAGCAGAATTGATCTCGCTGCACGTTATTTTTAGCTAATTTTGCTTTAAGTAAATTAATATCTGTCAGGGCTAAATTATCGCCGCTTTTCATTTTATTAATTATGTACCGTTTAAATTCGCTGTCCTTCTCAAGGCTGGTTAATAAATCTTGTGCTTTAAGCGGTAACTGTCTACTAATAAAATAGTGAATCAGGCTAATTTGTGCATTGATTGAATTGAAACTATTAAGGCCTTCTGATTTTAAGAAGCTAATAATTTTTTCTATTCCTAAATCAGCCTTCTTTTCGTCAGATAGCATTATTAATTGCACTAAAGAGAGATAATACATTCGTTGAAATTCACTATTTTCTGAATCTTGCTTTAAAGCCTCGCTTATAGTTTCGTTAGCAAAACTAGATTTTGAATAGGCCATTTTTTTGTCAGTTAAATAGTTTAGTAAATAACTTTGTTGCATAAGTATATTTGCTGACATATAAAGAAGGCTTGCGTCATCAGGATAGTAAACAATCATTTTTTTTACTACGTTAACAGCATTTTCTAGCATATCCACTGCTGCATTAAAGTTACCCAATCTCTCTTCTGTTTTTGCCAGCCAACTGATGGTATCGGCTTTATCGCGTAACAAATTTTTATTATTGGGTTTAAGCTCAAGGGCTTCTTTTTTTAAAGCAAGCGACTCTGTAAAGCGTTGTTTCGCGCCAGTGTAGTTAAATTGCTTTAAATACAAAGATCCCAGCGAATTATGCGAATACGATAACTCCATAATCGAGTTAAAACTATTTGGTGCTAATGAATACATTTTCTCACTGTAGGCATGATATTTTTTAAATAATGGTTCAGTGGCAGCGTAATCACTTTTATCATAATGGAGCTGGCCGAGCCAAAAGGCATTCGCACCGGCGAGTGTGAGAAGCTCTAAGTTGTTTGGCTGAATTTTTAATAACGCCTCAAGGCGAATGCGGGCGTTTTCAAAGGCGGTGAAGGCCTCAATGGTTTTCCCGCGAGAATAGGCCACTTCTCCCATGGCTTCCAGAGTTTGCGCGTACTGAAAGCGACTTTTAAATTCTCCTTGTTGACTGCTAAAGTTAAATAGCGAGCTTGGCTCATCAACTTGATTGGTAAAATACTCAAGTGCTTTATTACTAATGCCATCAAGTAAGTCCATACGCTTTACGCTGCGTAATTTATCGGCAAAATCACCTACCATAAATCCTAGTAAGCTTTCGGCCTCTTGGCGCTTTTGCTGTGCAAGTTGCTGCGCTTGAAAGCTAGTAACACTCATAAATAGGGCAACACAGGTAAGTAAACAAAGCAGCGCAATCGTGCCGCGTTTTATGGTTGTTTTTGTTTTACTGTGTTTAAGAGAGCTGGTTATAAGCGCGCGTTCGTCATCGTCTAGTTTGAATATGTTGTCGTTTAATAAGGTAACGGCTTCTTGCAGCGGTTTACCCGGTGCTAAAAAGTAAGCGCTACTTTTATGTTCATTAAGCCACTGTTGCGTGTGGTGGTGCAAACGGCTTTTAATAGCAAGGGCATCTTTATGATCGTTTATCCACTGTTTAGCACGTGGCCATTGGCGTAATAATGCCTCGTGGGCAAGGCTAAAGCAGGCTTCTTGGTTTTGTAAGTGCGATACAAATAAGCGGCTGTCGACCATGGCTTGTACAAGCTCTTTTTGGCTGGTGTTGGTTAATGCTTGTAAGCGGGCCGCACGGCTAGTAATGGTTTTACCATCTGGGTTTAGCGTCACTAACTGCGATAATACGCTTTTTAGTTGTTGTTGTTGTTTTGCGCTCAGCCCAATAAAAACATCTTCTGCCTTTTTACCAATGGCGCCTTCAATACCGCCGAGTTTTTCATACACGCTGTGCAATAACTCATTATTTTCACTGCGCTGTAAATACAGCTCTTGCAGTGTGTATTGCAACATGGGCAGGGCATCAGGGTTGTTGGCGGTATCTGCACACAGTATTTCATCCAGCGGAGTTTTGGTTTGCGGGTCGTGTGAGAACGTTAAATTAGCGGTTAATGCCGGCAAGCGAATAATTTGTTGTAGTTCCTGGCGGTTGGGAGGGGTTAAATCATAATGGGCGCCATTCGCTTTTGCGGCCATAAGGCTGGGTTGCTCTACCACTAAAGGGTAAAAGTCGTTACGACACGCACTAAATACGATCACCGCTTTAGAGGTGGCTAAACGTTCAATAATCGATAAAAAATGACTTCGGGTGTTGGGACTAAATAGTGGCGATGAAAGCAGCACCTCTAAGCGGTCTATAAACAAAAAAAACTGCGGTGTGTTTAGTTTTGTATTTGCCTTACTGATTGCAGTTTGTAACGTGTTTATCGCTTCGTCAATTGTGTGCTCTAATTGCTGCGCCAGTGTTTGCGAGCTTAATCCTTCAAATACGGGGTGTTGGTTTATATCCCAATCAAGCATGGCAGAGGCTAAATCTAAATAGAGCCTAGTTTGATGCACATCTGCAAAGTCGAGCTGAGTGTATGAAACAACGCCAATACTATCATAACCTCGCTCATCAAGTAGCTTCGGTAAAATACCCGCATTGACTAACGACGATTTACCCGTACCACTTGGGCCAAGTATTAAGCAAAAAGCACGGCCAGATTTTACTTGGTTTGATACGTTTTCGAGTAAGGTGGTGATGGCTTGGTTACGACCAAAAAATAAATGAGTATCGGTTGGGTTATACGCGCTTAAGCCTAAAAAAGGAGAACCGCCTTGCCACGTGTTTACAGGGCTTGATGTATCTTCTGCAAATGGAAACTCAAGCTTTGCAATAATACGGTAGCCGCGTTTACGAATGGTTTCTATGTATTGCGGGGAGCTTGCCTTATCACCCAGTGCTTTTCGCAGTTGTGTGATGGTTTTATGCAGTGGGTTATCGCCTACTTCAATGTTTTGCCAGCACTGATTGAGTAACTCGTCACTGGTGACCATATCGCCTTTTTGTAAGCACAGATATAATAATACATCCATTGCTTTAGGTTCTAATTGTGTTACTTTTTCAGCACATTGTATACAATTGCTGGCAGGTGTTACCTGCCAGTCGCCTAAATAAAAAGGTGATTGATGCATAAGGACTCGTTATTATTTTATTTGTAAGCACGCTTAATTAATTTAATATGATTTAAAATCATATTAAGGTTTTTATTTATTTTAAGTCGCTTTTATTAAGCGTAACAATGCGTTGTGGAAACGGAATTTCAATATTGGCATCGTTAATCGCTTTATACACACCGCCATTTATAGCGAGTTTAGTTTCAATAATTTTAGTGGTGGGCACCCAATAACGATAACTAATGGTGACGCCGCTATCGGCAAAACGTTCTATGCCAATTTGTGCATTAGGGTGTTTAGCTACGAGTTCGTGATTGACTAATACGTTTTCAATAAGGCTTATCGCATTATCACTACAGGCACTGTAGGCTATGTCTATTTCACCTTTTACCAGTGAATAATTAAATGAGTTATGCAGAATTTCGCCAACAATATGTTTGTTAGGAATGGTTATTTCTACTTTTTCTTCATTAATTAATATGGTGTGCCCCAGCTCAATTACTTTTACTTGGCCACTAACGCCTTTTACTTCTATGGTATCGCCAACCACAAATGGCCGCGTAGCAATAATGGCAAGCCCCGCGCCATAATTAGAAAGCATACCTTGTAACGCTAAGCCTGCGCCTAATGAGGCGGCACCTATTGCAGCTACAAATGGGGTCACACTAATGCCAATTTTACCAAGCGCAATAATGATCACCATAATGATCAGCAGTACTTTTACAACATTACTGACAAAATTAGTCAGGGTGATATCAATGTTGTGGCGGGTCATTAAGTTTGCGACAACTTCGGCGAGCTTTTTAGCGACCCACAGGCCAACGAGTAGAATAAAAATAGCGCCCACTATTTGCATACTGTAGGTAACTAAATACTCGGTAAGTAGGGCGTAGTACTTTTCAAATTGCTGAATTTCGGAACTGATCATGCTGGGCTCTATTTTTAGCGATACTGTTATCCGCTTACTATAACAAAGTGTTAACTAAAATTGGATATAATAGTGGTACTATCACTGCGGTTAATAATGCACTGAGTGCCATAGCCACTGATGAAAATGCGCCTATTTTTGGGTGTTCGGCAATAGCTGCCGCCGTACCAATTGCATGGCACGCGGTACCGATTGCAATTCCTTGTGCCTCAAAGTTATAAATCTTAACTAATTTGAGCAATATAAAGCCAAACAAAGCCCCCAATAAACCAATAAAAATAACCATGGCAGCGGCAAGCGAACTAATTCCTCCTAATGAGTCAGTAACCAGCAGTGTGATAGGCGTTGTTACACTGAGTGCCGCAACAGAGGCGCTCAATTGTGAGGGCACAGCAAATAAAATACTTAATACAAAAGCCACTAGTGTGGCGTTAACAATACCTATACTGCAAGTAGCGACAATTAATAGTAAGTTTTTACGTACGTGCATAAATTGCTGATAAAGCGGCAAGGCTAAAGCAACTATGGCCGGCTCTAATAGCCAACTTAGTAACTGACTATGTGAGGCAAATTGTGAATAGGGTAATTTAAGGTTAACTAACAGTAGGGCAATAATGCCAATGCTTAAAAAAACAGGGTTGGTTAATGACTTTAAAATACTCTGATTTATTTTAAGATTAACCGCTCTTAGTGCAATAAAGAGAATAATAATAAATGGCACGGTTAACCACCATAGGCTGGGGGTTATGCTGGTGGTTAAGTTAGTCATTATTAGCTCTGCCTTTAAAATAGCCCACTAGGCTTGCCACTAAAATTAAACTACTGAGTGGGACTAATAAGATGACCGCAGTTAAGAAAGGCCAATGTGATTTAATTAGCCCTAAATGTTCTATAAAACCGACGCCTGCAGGAATAAAGAAAATAGGCATTACATTCAAAATAGGTGATGCGCAGGGAGCGAGTTGATGTTCTTTAACTATGCCCAATAACAGTAACGTTAGCAGCAAAACCATGGCGAGTAGAGGAGCAGGAAAACTTGCATCAAGAAGGTGCATAATGAATTTGCTTGTTGCCAAGCACAATAAAATAATTGCGCTACTTAGTAGGTATTTCATTAATTTGGCTCACTAGAATAGAAGAGCCTAACTTTAACAAATAACACTGTTTTATGCATTGTGCCTTAGTATTACCATCAATGTTACCAGCGCTTGGCGTTTGTAAACTCAATATCAGCTTTCCCTTTAGCTTTAGCAATGGCTTTTTTAGTATTAGGGTTGATCAGTAAGCGAATTTGGCTCCATGTTTCTTTAGCGAGTATTTTTCGAGCAGGGGCTTTATAGCTTTGTTGAGTTACACGCTTTATTGCAGCTAATGTGTCAGGTGAGCGCGCTAGCAGTGTATCAAGCATCTCTTTAGTTGCTTTATCTGTATCGTCGGTTGTTTTGGTTACTAAACCTAGTTCAAAAGCATGTTGTGCGTTTATTGGATTTGCGTGACTTGCTAACCAAAGCGCTTGGTCGCGTTTTACTAAGCCTGAAAGCATAACATTAGCGCCCATATCTGGGCATAACCCCCAGCGCGCTTCCATAATGGCGAGTTTGGCATCGTGGTGAACAATCCGGTAATCGGCACCCAGTGCTATTTGCAATCCACCCCCAAGGCAATTTCCGTTTATTTTTGCAATAACAGGCACACTCAATGATTGCCAACCAAGTACTACTTTTTGCGCTAAATTTTGATTACCAGGAAGCCATTTAAATAGGAGTTTTATAATATTTATTGGCGAGGCCATAACCGCGTTAATATCAAGCCCTGCACAAAAGTGTTCGCCTTCACCGGTTAATACAACCGCACGAATATTGGCATCTTTTTTAATACTTTTAATCACCTTGTTAAGCTCAATAAACATAGTAAAGCTTAAGGCATTTTGTTTTTCTACTCGATTTAATGTGACGGTGGCAATGCCCTGTTTTTTTTCTAGTTTTATCATCTCGCACTCCTCTGACCTGTTACTTGAGCTTATGTTTTTATTCGTGCTAAGTAAAGTGGATGAAGATGAATAAAAAACAAAGTGAATTTTTTAATGCAATTGCGGTCTGTTATCTTTCAAGGCAAATTTAATCTTGAAAGGCCAACAGACCCTAATGCTAACCAATCCATTAATATCTATAAGTATTAGGTAAAAGTAAAAAAGTCAGTATTTAACGTGTTTTTTTTATCAAAACACTAACAACTTTTGATATTATGGCGCCAACTTAAAAGCTCAGAGGTTAACCACTCATGTCAGGTCCACGTTTATTTACGGTAGAAGAAGCAACCCATCAAGCTTATGATATTTTTTTGGAGCTGGCTCCCAACAACCTGAGTGATAAAGATGTTGAAGAATTTAACCTGCATCGTGAAGAACTTGGCTTTATTGAAGAAGATGAGCCCGATGAACAGTGGCAAGATTTTGTTGCACTAGAAATAGAGCCTGAGCATTTTATTCAAGTATTAGTGGGCCTTGAGTTTGATAACGAAGACGTCTTATTTGCGAAAATTTTAATTAGCCGTGATAAAGACGCGCCTTATTGCCATATTTTATGGAAAGAAAGTGAATAACTTTTTCGGCCCCTTTTCATTATTACCATTTGCAAGAGAATGTATTTTGCGAAAGTACGTTGTATTACTGCTTTTATTATTTAGCTCCTACAGCTGGGCAGTGGATCCCTTTGAAGATTTTCATCAATATGGGGAGCTCTCTGATGAAGAAATTCATGAGCTACACAAAGGCGAAGTACTTTATGGTGATACCGAGTTTGGTTTTATTTTAAGTAAAGGTAATACCAACTCAACCAGTTTTAAACTCAAAGGTAATCTTTACCAAGATTTTGAAAACTGGCGTAATCAATTCAAAATAGATTCCTTATACAAACGTGACGAAAATGAAGAAACGGGCCAGTCGGATGTTACGGCTAATCGCGTGTTTGTTTCTGCGCAGGGTAACTATAAAGTTGGTGTTAAAAATTCGTCTTTCTTTATTTATGGCGATTATGAAGAGGATGAATTTAGCGGTCTTGATTTTAAAAGTACGGTGGCAACCGGCTATGGTGCACGTATTTATCAAGGGGTTAAAAACAAAGTAGATATAGATATTGGCCCTGGTTTATATCGCTCCGTTGCTGATGATGAGTCAACAATAAGCGAAGACGATAAAGACAAAATGGGTTACTTGTTACGTATTGCCATGCAATGGGAGCGATTAGTATCTAAGCGCACCCGATTTAATCAAGACATTAGTATAGAGCAGTCTTTATCTGGGCTTAACTCACGGTTAAAGTCAGAAACCGCCTTAATTAGCCAAGTGGTTGGGGCTGTATCGCTCAAGTTTGCTTATATGTACCGTTATAACTCTAAGCCTGAAGAAGATAAGCTTAAATATGATTCAGAGCTCAGCGCAACGTTAGTATACAGTTTTTAATTTTTTAACTTTTTAATTGAGAGTGTTATGTATCAGCATAAGCAGTATGCGGTATTTATATTTGTAGTATTGGCATGGATAGGTGGGTTTGTTGCACTTGCATGGAATTTAATGGGTGCCGATGTGCCGTTAATGGTATTTGCAGGTATTTTATTGCTGGTGGGTTTTTTATTTCATGGTTTAACCATTAAAGTTGATGAAGCCCATATTAGCTGGGCATTTGGTCCAGGCGTTGCGGGTCAAAAATTAGCACTAGAGGACATAGTTGGCGTAAAAGCAGTACAAAACTCATACCGTCACGGTATTGGTATTCGCATTACGCATGATGGTTGGATTTATTCAGTATCAGGCTTTAGTGCCGTGCAATTAACGCTTAAAGATGGCAGCCAATACCGCTTAGGCACTAATGACCAAGCAGGATTAGTTGCTGCGCTTGAAGATAAAATAACCCCTAGCGAAGCACCTGCAGCAGAGCCTCAAGTTAAATTACGTACGCATAATAATATGCTATAAAAAAAGCGCCTGAGGCGCTTTTTTTATTACTGGATTAGGGTTTAGTGGTCGTGACCACAACCGCCTTCACCATGTACATGGCCATGCTCAAGCTCTTCAGCCGTTGCATCGCGTACTTCTAAAATCTCTACATCAAAATTGAGCGTAATACCAGCGAGTGGGTTGTTACCATCAACAATCACTTCTTCGTCTTGAATATCGATGATCATGACTGACTGGTCGCCGTCATCAGTGGTTGCACGAAATTGCATGCCCACTTCAATGTCCATGCCTTCAAACATTGATTTTGGCACTGCTTGCATGAGGTGATCATGACGCTCACCGTAACCTTCTTCAGGTTCAACTTTTACACTTAGTGTATCGCGAGCTTGTTTGCCTTGCAGCGCGTTTTCAAGTCCTGAGATCAGGTAACCCGTACCAACGATAAAAATTAATGGCTCACCGCCAAATGAGTTATCAATGGTATTGCCGTCATTATCTAGTACAGAGTAATGCATTTTTACCACTTTATTTGCTGCAACGATCATAGTCATTCCTATTATTCATCTTCAAGAGAGTAAGGTAGAGGCAGAATGTTTAGCTCTACCGAAGGGGTATGTTTTGCACGAAGAACCTGAGCGGTGTCAGTATCGTTTGGCAACACAACTAAGCCAGTTAAAGTGTGTGTTTTTTCATTAAAGCTTTGCGCAATAAGTTTGCCCGCGCGGCGCCAGTTTTCACCTAACTGGGTTTCGATATCGGGTGCATCGAGCAATCCTTCACTTTGCCCTGTAACGATATACATGGCACGTTTATTTTTACCTAAGTATTTCATACGTGCGACGGTTTCTTGGCCGGTGTAGCAACCCTTTTTAAAACTGATGCCATTGATGGCTTGAAGGTTAACCATTTGCGGCACATACTCATCAATTGCATCAACGCTTAACTGAGGCTCACCAGCTAGCAGTGAGGCCTGTTGCCACATAGCGTCGTTGTCGAGGGTAGATACTTCATCAGGTAAGCAAAATTGGCTATCAACCATAAGTAAAACGCGGTTTGGCGCAAGTTTAAGGGCTTTGCCGTTAGCAAAGTCGCATGCTGTGGCATCGTCACTAAAGTGAATATCAAGTTGCGTAAGCAAATCAGTTAGGTCATCACCTAATAAACCAATTAATCGCTCTGGGGCTTTATTAATTTCAACTTTTGCAAATACAGCGTATTTTTTTAACTCAGCCAGTGAGCGTTCTACTTCAGCACTTGATCCGGTTAAATAATAGTTTTGCTGGTAAGAAAATAGCTTAAATACACCCCACAGCTTACCTTTTGCGCTACAGTGACCTGTCCACAAAAAGTTGTTGTTGTTGATTTTATTGAGATCTTGAGTGATTTGTCCGTGTAGGTAAGATAATTTATCTGTGCCTGAGAGGCTAATAACCTGATGTGATAAAGGACATGCATAAACCAGAGACATAAACACCTTCTTTGCAATAACAAATGAAACCACATAATAACGTAGTTAAAGCCGATGGTACAGCCACCAACAAGCGTTGTTTTTTTATAATTTAGTGCTGTTAAATTAACGTGCATTTGTTAAACTCGAATTAATTAAATATGAGGTTTAAAATGGTTGAAATACATAGTAAAGCACGTATCCGTTGGGCTTGCCGCCGTGGCATGTTAGAACTAGATGTTTTGTTTATGCCGTTTGTTGAAGAAGCTTATGATTCGTTAGATGCTAAACAGCAGGCGACTTTTCAGCGCTTATTAACACAAGAAGACCCAGATTTATTTGCTTGGTTTATGGGCCATGAAAAATGTAAAGACGTTGAGCTAAACAGTATGGTTGAGCTAATTTTAGACCGAGTTCGTGTATAGGTTTACCGTCACAGATAATCAGACAGACCACAAACAGATTGTGGTCTTTTTTTGTGTGCTAACTTTAATATTATGCTTATTTACCACTTCTATTTTGGCAACTCTTTTTTGCATTGCGCTTAATATCGTTGCTGGCATTATCGTTTGGCGAAAAATCGTGGCTGCTCAGCCAGAGCAGGGCGTTATATTATTAGAGCCAAATCAATTTCGTTTTGAGAATGAAAAGCTGCTAATTCAAGGGGTTATTGGTAAGCAAAGCCGATTGCTTGGTCGCAGTGTATGGTTGTATATTAATGGCTTTAGTGAAAACTATTGGCTGATTATCTCAGCCAATAGTGTTGATGAGCAAAGCTACGCGCGTTTAAAACGCGCAACACTTAAAGCAATTAATTGCGCTTTGGAGTCAAAATAGTTGGCGTTGGATTTTCGTTTTGCTCTGGGTAGTCAATGGTAAAGTGCAGTCCGCGACTTTCTTTACGTTCCATAGCACTTCTAATTATAAGCTCGGCTACTTGAACTAAGTTACGTAACTCAAGTAAGTTATTACTCACTCTAAAGTTCGCGTAGTAATCGTGGATTTCTTGTTGTAATAGTTCAACACGATGAAGCGCGCGTTCAAGTCGTTTGGTTGAGCGCACAATCCCAACATAGTCCCACATAAATAATCGCAGCTCATGCCAGTTATGGGTGATCACGATTTCTTCATCTGAGTTAGATACGCGGCTTTCATCCCAACTAGGTAACTCAACCAGTGCAGGAGCGGTCTCTATTTTACTCAAAATGTCTTTTGCTGCTGCATGGGCAAATACAATGCACTCTAATAATGAGTTACTTGCCATACGGTTAGCACCGTGCAACCCAGTGTAAGCCACTTCACCCACAGCGTATAAATTAGCTAAGTCGGTTTTGCCATTAAAGTCGGTCATAACGCCGCCACAGGTATAATGCGCAGCAGGGACAACAGGAATTGCCTCCTTGGTGATATCAAGCCCTACGCTTAAACATTTGGCGTAAATCGTTGGGAAGTGTTCAATAATAAAATCTTTGTCTTTGTGGCTAATATCTAAATATAAGCAATTTGCACCAAGGCGCTTCATTTCAAAATCGATAGCGCGCGCGACTATGTCGCGCGGGGCGAGTTCTTCTCGCTCATCAAACTCTTTCATGAATCGCGTGCCATCTGGGCGTTTTAAATAGGCTCCCTCACCACGCATTGCTTCGGTAATTAAAAAGTTTTGCAACTCAGGGTGATAAAGACTGGTTGGATGAAATTGATTAAATTCCATATTAGCAACGCGACACCCTGCACGCCATGCCATGGCAATACCATCACCGCTAGAAACATCAGGGTTAGAGGTATAAAGGTATACTTTACTTGCGCCACCCGTTGCTAGGGCAACAAATTTTGCGCCAATTGTTTCTACTTTTTTGGCTTTTTTATTCCACACATACATGCCATGAACATGTGTGCCTGTTTTGCCGATACTTTTATCGGTAATTAAATCAATCGCGTTGTAATGCTCTAATAAGGTGATATTGCTGTGCGCTTGAACTTGGCTAATCAAGGTTGTTTGCACAGCTTTGCCTGTGGCATCGGCTGCATGCAAAATGCGTCGGTGGCTATGCCCACCTTCACGAGTTAAATGAAAGCGCTCTTTACCTTTGCTATCAAACTCCATATCAAAAGGCACGCCTTGGTCAATCAGCCATTGCAGGCAGTCATGAGCATTGCTGGCAGTGTAATGAACCGCCTCTCTGTCGCATAAACCGCCACCGGCGTCTAAGGTATCTTCAACGTGAGACTCTATACTGTCATTTTTTTTATCAAAAACAGCGGCAATTCCGCCTTGGGCATAAAGAGTAGAACCTTCGGTTAATTCACCTTTACTAATTACGGTAACGTTACAGTAATTAGCCAAAGATAAAGCAAGTGATAAGCCTGCTGCGCCGCTACCAATAATAGCGACATCGGTAATGTGATGTTTATTTTGGTTCATCTGTGAGGTACTTTGCGGTTACAATGCTCAGATAGAGCAATATTTATTTTTAATACTTATAGTTGTACCATATTTGTAGCACTACCACGAAGTGGTTTTAGCGTATAAATACGTAATTTTTTAGCTATTTTATAAAAAAACAATATGAAGCAGAACTTTTTATTCATCTAAGGGTCAGAGTAGGTGTGAACAATGGCGACACTATGAATAATAAGCAAGAATCAATCAGAGGAGTACCGGCTCGAATGAGCGAGCAGGAATTAGATTTAGCGTTAGTGAAAAGGGTTCAGCAGGGAGATAAAAACGCCTTTAACCTATTAGTTAAGAAGTATCAGAACAAGATTGCCGGTTTGATCTCACGTTATGTATCAAATCAGGGTGACATTGCTGATGTAGCACAAGAGGCGTTTATCAAAGCGTATCGTGCCCTTCCAAACTTTCGTGGTGACAGTGCTTTTTATACTTGGCTTTACCGTATCGCCGTTAATTGTGCTAAAAATTACTTAGTGGCTCAAGGGCGTAAACCGCCAGCAAATGATATAGATGCTGACGATGCCGAGTTTTATGAGGGTGCTGATTCAATGCGGTCAAACGCATCACCTGAAAATTTACTATTAAGCGAAGAAGTACGCGCTGTTATTTTTAATACGATTGATAGTTTGCCTGAAGATCTTAAAACCGCGATTACCCTTAGAGAAATTGAGGGGATGAGCTATGAAGAAATAGCCGTGGTGATGGATTGCCCAGTCGGGACGGTGCGTTCGCGTATTTTTCGTGCCCGTGAAGCAATTGATAACAAATTAAACCCATTAATAGGCGAGTCTTAGTATGACGAAAGCACACGTTAACCGCTTAGATAACGAATCGTTATCAGCATTACTTGACGGTGAGCAAGCATTAAATGATGCCGAGATTGCATCTGCTGATGTAGCTACATTTGGCCGTTACGCGTTAATCGGTGATGCAATGCGAGCTAAAGAAAACAACAAAAATATGGATTTTGATATTAGCGATCGCATTTCATTAGCACTTGATAGTGAGCCGGTTTATGCAGACTTTAGCCAGTCTGAAAGTGTGGCAAAGCCGGTAAATACTGAAGCCGATAATAAAATCGTGGCGTTTAATTGGCGCAAGCCGGTTGCGCAGTTAGCAATTGCAGCTAGCGTGGCAATGTTTACTATTGTTGGCGTGAACACCTTGCCGCAAGGTGAAGATGCTGTGCAAAACGAAATTCCTTTATTACAAACCACGCCGTTAACCGGCATGGCATCGCCAGTGAGTTATTCATCAGCACCGGCGCTAGAGAACGCAGAGCAAGGCTTACGAGAGCTTCAACAGCAACGTATTGGCGCTCTAGTACTTGAACACCAGCGTCAAGCACGTGTGGCTCATTCGTTGAAAACTGCGAAAACAGATGAAACGTCACAAGAGGAAAAAAACTAATTAGATGAAAGTAATAACTTTTGTTATGTCGTTGGTGTTAAGTTTTAATGCTTTTGCCAATGACACAAACCCCGCTAAAGATTTACTGCTTGAAATGGCCAGTGCAGTACATACACGTAATTTTGATGCCTCTTTTGTTGTTGTTAAAGGCAAAAGTATGGAGCCCTACCGTTGGGTGCATGCTAAACAGGGGGACGTTGAGCTTGAGCATTTGAGTTTACTCAACGGTGCTGGCCTTGAAATGATCCGCATTGACAACCAAGTTACCTATTTTGAGCCACAATCAGAGCCGTATTCATTAACAACCGACTCAATTGCCGGCCCTATTCCTGAAGTGCTTTTTAAAGATATTAATCGCTTAAGTGCGCATTATGATTTTGTGCTTGGTGGTAAAGGCCGTATTGCGGGGCGTCCTGCTCAGCTGGTTCGAATTGAATCTAAAAACGATGACAAATATAACTATTGGATTTGGATTGATACTGAGTCTTCGTTATTATTAAAAGCCGCTTATGTTAATCATCAAGGCGAAGCACTTGAGCAATTACAACTTACCCAAATCAGTGTAACTGAGCAACCGGCAAGCTTATTATTAGAAGTACTTAATCGTAATTTTCCAACCCCATTACCCGCTAATTCAATTGCTGAACAGAGCAAAGCAAATGCTATGAATTGGACTATTGGTTGGCTACCTGAAGGGTTTGAACTACTCAAGTCAGATAGACATAAGCTCGACTTAAACAATGAATTAACAGACTACTATTTATTTTCTGATGGATTCGTTGAGGTATCAGTATTTGTACAACGACCACTACCGGGCAAGCGTTTAAGCGGAGCACTGACCTCGGGTGCAACCACTATATATGTGCACAACGGCGGAAATTTTGATGTGTCTGTGGTGGGGAATATCCCAACAACGAGTGCTAAAGCGATTGCAGAGTCGGTATCACGGGCATTATAGAAACTAAATTATGATAGAACAAACGTTAACCGTCGTGGCCCTTAGTGGCCACGTTGCGCATTTAGAAGCCCAACAAAAACAGGCCTGTGAAGGCTGTAATGGACGTTGTGGCTCACAGGTGTTTAGCAAGTTATTTGGTACCGCCAAAAAAACCTTGCCCTATAAATTTGAAACGCAATTAGAAGTGGGTCAAAAAGTGACCCTGTCACTAGATGACAGCCATGTTGTAAAACATGCCTTTGCCGTTTACATGTTGCCCTTGTTTTTGAGTTTAATCTTCGCCTTAATAACCAGTGAATTAATATTATTGGCCGAAGGCTGGCAAATTTTAGCAGCGATATTGGGTGGCATCACCGGCTTTTTAATTGCTAAAACATGGGTAAAATCACTTAGACATGAGATTAAAGTGATAAAAATTCATCCAATTAGTCTCCCTTTAACTCAAATAGATGGTGATTGACGCCAATTAAATGTAAAATTGCGTTTTTATGCCACAGTAACTTGAAAATGCACAGCAAGTATTTTCAAGTTACTTAGGCATGCGACCTTAGTCCTTTAAAATAGAAGTTTAGAATCCAGTTTATGAAGCATATCCGTAATTTTTCGATCATCGCCCACATTGACCATGGTAAATCGACCCTTTCTGACCGTTTGATCCAAGTTTGTGGTGGTTTAACCGACCGTGAAATGCAGAAGCAGGTTCTAGATTCAATGGATATTGAACGTGAACGTGGCATTACCATTAAGGCGCAAAGTGTAACGTTAAACTACAAAGCAAACGATGGTGAAACGTACCAGCTCAACTTTATCGACACTCCTGGGCACGTTGACTTTACTTATGAAGTATCACGCTCACTAGCAGCGTGTGAAGGCGCATTATTAGTTGTTGATGCCGGCCAAGGTGTCGAAGCACAAACATTAGCCAACTGTTACACCGCCATTGAAATGGACTTAGAAGTTATACCGGTTCTGAATAAAATTGATTTACCGCAAGCCGATCCATTACGTGTAGCCGAAGAAATTGAAGACATTATTGGTATTGATGCCCTTGATGCCGTGCAATGTAGCGCCAAAACAGGTGTGGGTATTGCTGAAGTACTTGAAATGATCGTTAAAGATGTACCACCACCAGTTGGTGATAAAGACGCACCATTACAAGCGCTAATTATCGATTCTTGGTTTGACCCATACCAAGGCGTTGTATCGCTAGTGCGTATCAAGCATGGCGAACTTCGCGCGGGTGACAAAATTAAAATCATGTCAAACGAGAACGTACATACCGCAGATCATGTGGGTATTTTTACGCCTAAACAAACTAACACCGGTGTTTTACGCACAGGTGAAGTAGGGTTTGTTATTGCCGGTATTAAAGAAATACACGGTGCACCAGTAGGCGATACTATTACTCATCAAAAAAATGCGGCACCACTGCGCTTACCTGGTTTTCAGAAAATTAAACCACAAGTCTACGCGGGCATGTTCCCAATTGCGTCAGATGATTACGAGTCGTTCCGTGATGCACTTAACAAACTAAGCTTAAACGATGCGTCGTTATTCTTTGAACCAGAAAATTCAACCGCGTTAGGGTTTGGTTTCCGTTGTGGCTTCTTAGGTATGCTGCACATGGAAATTATTCAAGAGCGTTTAGAGCGTGAATACGACATTGACTTAATCACCACAGCACCAACGGTTATTTATGAGGTAGTGACTAAAGAGGGCACTACACAAATAGATAACCCGTCTGACCTACCAGCCGTAAACGATATTTTAGAAATACGTGAGCCAGTAGTAGAAGCAAATATTTTAGTACCACAAGAGTACTTGGGAAGCGTAATCACGTTATGTGTTGATAAGCGCGGTATGCAAACTAAAATGAGCTATCACGGCAAGCAAGTTGCAGTAACGTATGAACTGCCAATGGCTGAAGTGGTAATGGATTTCTTTGATAAGTTAAAATCAACCAGTCGTGGTTTTGCGTCGCTTGATTATAACTTTAAGCACTTCCAAACCTCAGACATGGTACGTGTAGATATACTTATTAATGGCGAGCGCGTCGATGCTCTAGCTATTATTGTACACCGCGAAAGCGCGCAGTCTCGTGGTCGTCAGCTTGCTGATGCGTTAAAAGAGCTTATACCGCGTCAAATGTTTGATATTGCGATTCAGGCAGCAATTGGTCAGCATGTAATCGCCCGTACAACTGTAAAGCAACTACGTAAAAACGTAATCGCGAAGTGTTACGGTGGTGACGTGAGTCGTAAGAAAAAATTACTTCAAAAACAAAAAGATGGTAAAAAGCGAATGAAGCAACTTGGTAACGTTGAAGTGCCTCAAGAAGCGTTCTTAGCCATTTTAAAAGTTGGTAAATAAAAATAAAGGATAATAAATGGCTGGCTACTTTTCAGTTTTATTGGTGTTATTAACCTTAGGCTCAGGCCTAATATGGTTAATAGATCACTTAATGTTTGCCCCTAAAAGGCAGGAGCGTTTGGCAATTGCACAAACTTCTGCCGGTGGCCAACTTGATGAAGAAACAGCAGCATTGATTGCGCCTGAGCCAGTCATTACTGAAACAGCAAAGTCGATTTTTCCGATGATTGCTGCTATCACTATTTTTAGATCGTTTATTTTTGAGCCGTTTCAGATCCCATCGGGTTCAATGATGCCAACCTTATTAGTAGGCGATTTTATTTTAGTGCAAAAGTATTCTTATGGAATTAAAGACCCAGTATGGCGCAGCCAGTTAGTGGATGTGAGCGAACCAGAGCGTGGCGATATTGTTGTTTTTAAATACCCATTAGATGAAAGAGTTGATTATATTAAACGTGCTATAGGCTTACCTGGCGATAAAATTGTTTACCGCGATAAGCGTTTATATATTCAACCAAAATGTGAAGAAGGCGAAGTTCAAAAAGGCGCGTTTCTTTGCAACGAATTCAATAAAATTGATTTTAAATTAATTAATGATGATGAATTTATGCAAGGCCCAATGGCTTTAGCGCGTTTAAATGAAGATTTAACTACGTCTAGCCATGATATTTTAATTAACCCAAAATCGCCTGAACGAAAAGGGCGTTACTACCAGCAATTGGGCACTCCTGCGGATGAATGGGTGGTGCCTGCTGATCATTACTTTATGATGGGTGACAATCGCGATAACAGCCAAGATAGTCGCTTTTGGGGCTTTGTACCAAAAGAAAACTTGGTGGGTAAAGCTGTCTTTATATGGATGAGTTTTGAATTTGATAATGGCCCAGATGACATTTTACCAGGATGGGTTCCAACTGGTGTTCGTTTTGAACGCCTAGGTAATATTCAGTAACAATGAAAAAAAATGTAACAGAGTTATACAAAAGAATTGGCTACACATTTGCTGATCAAGGCCTACTTGAGCAAGCAATGACGCACCGCAGCCATAAAGGTCAACACAACGAGCGACTCGAATTTTTGGGCGACTCGATTTTGAGCTTTGTAATTGCCAATGCCTTGTACGCTAAATTTCCTAAAGCACGTGAAGGCGATTTAAGCCGCATGCGTTCGACTTTAGTTCGCGGCCAGACGTTAGCTGAATTTGGCCTTGAGTTTGAGCTAGGTGATTACCTACGTTTAGGCCCAGGCGAGCTAAAAAGTGGCGGGTTTAGACGCGAGTCGACCCTTGCAGATGCAGTTGAAGCCATAATTGGTGCTGTATTTTTAGATTCAAATATTGATCGCTGCGGCGAGCTTATTTTAGCGTGGTATGAATCACGTTTAGATGCTATTTCACCAGGGCTTAATCAAAAAGATCCTAAGACCCTGCTGCAAGAGTATTTGCAAGCTCGTAAGCTATCATTACCTGGCTATACTGTAGTAGATACTAAAGGTCAGGCACACAATCAAACATTCACGGTTGAATGTATCGTTGATGGAATGGATAGCATTATTTCTGTTGGCAGCTCAAGGCGTAAAGCCGAACAAAAAGCGGCCGAAAAAGCATTGAAGATACTTAAAAATGAATCTTGATACCTTAATACAGCCTCATGAAGGCGAAATAGACACATTTTGTGGCATGGTTGCGATTGTTGGCCGTCCTAATGTGGGTAAATCAACCTTGCTTAATGAAATTATTGAGCAAAAAGTCAGTATTACCTCACGTAAGCCACAAACCACGCGCCATCGTATTATGGGTATTCATACTGAGGGTAAACACCAAGCGGTGTACGTAGATACCCCAGGTCTTCACGTTGAAGAAAAACGCGCCATTAACCGTTTAATGAACCGTGCAGCGTCGAGCTCAATTGGCGATGTTGAACTGATTATTTTTGTTGTTGAAGGCACTCATTGGAATGCCGATGACGAGATGGTACTTAACAAAGTGAGCCAAAGTGGCAAGCCGGTATTGTTAGTTATTAACAAAATTGACCAAGTGAAAGATCGCGACCTTGTACTGCCACATATGAAGTGGTTAGGCGATAAGTTTGATTTTATAGGCATTATGCCTGTATCTGCGACTCAGGGTAAAAACATTAACCTGATCAAAGATGAAGTGACTAAACGCTTACCGCCGTGCGAATTTTATTTTCCAGACGACTACGTTACTGACCGCTCAATGCGCTTTATGGCTGCTGAAGTGATCCGTGAAAAGCTTATGCGCTTTATGGGTGAGGAACTACCTTACTCAGTGACTGTGGAAATAGAGCAGTTTAAATGGCAAGAAAACGGTATTTGGCACATCAATGGCCTTATTTTGGTTGAGCGTGAAACGCAAAAGCGCATGGTTATCGGTAACAAAGGCGAAAAGCTAAAAGTGATCGGCCGTGAAGCGCGTAAAGACCTAGAAGAAATGCTTGAAAATAAAGTATTTTTAGAATTATGGGTTAAAGTAAAATCGGGCTGGGCTGACGATGAACGTGCCTTAAGAAGCTTAGGCTACGGTGAAGATTAATAAGTATCGAATAGCCTAATATGGACAGCGACTTTTACAAAGCCTATTTATTACACCGACGTCCCTACAGTGACTCGCAAGTAATGTTAGATATGCTGGTAGAAGGCGTTGGTCAGCTTAGAATGCTCGCTCGAGTTAGTGGTCGCCAGGCCACTAAACATAAAGCCCAATTACAACCATTTCAATCCTTACTCGTCCATTACAATGGCAAATACGATTTAAAATATATTAATAAATTTGAGCTCTACGGCAACCCGTTATTTCTAACCGGTGATAAGCTTTACTGTGGCTTTTATTTAAATGAGCTAACTAATCGCATTGTGCCGATTAATGAGCCCATTGATCAAGTTTTTCAACTTTATAAAACACACCTAGAAAACCTTAATAGCGGTAGTGACATGCAAGCGGTACTGCGTTCTTATGAATTTCAACTGTTAGAGCTGCTAGGATATGGAGTCGATTTTAGTTTTGACGCTGACGGTGAGCCAATTGACGAGGTACAAACGTATAGCTACTTCGCAGAAGTAGGGTTTTCAGTGCAACATGACTCGCGTTCTGGATTCACCGGTTCACAACTTAATGCCATAGCAAATCATGACTTTAGCCAAGCGGATGTGTTATATATGGCAAAGCAATTAAGTCGTTATTTATTAAAGCCATTATTGGGCAATAAGCCATTAAAAAGTCGTGAGTTATTTATTAGCTCTCAATAAACAAATTTCACAGGTACAAACATGAAAGATATTCTTCTAGGCGTGAACGTAGATCATATTGCAACGCTTCGCCAAGCTCGAGGTACTTCTTACCCAGATCCAGCCCATGCAGCCAGTGTTGCAGAACATGCCGGTGCAGATGGCATTACGATTCATTTACGCGAAGACCGCAGACACATTCAAGACCGCGATGTGTATGTGATGGCTAAAACCATTCAAACACGCATGAATCTAGAAACCGCAGTAACCGATGAAATGATTGCGATTGCACTTGAGGTTAAACCTGAATATGTATGCTTAGTACCTGAAAAACGTGAAGAGCTTACTACCGAAGGTGGCTTAGATGTAGCGGGTAATATTGATAAAATAGCCGCAGCGACTAAAACCCTAACGCAAGCCGGTATTAAAGTATCACTGTTTATAGATGCTGATAAAGCGCAGTTAGATGCGGCAAAAACCTGTGGTGCACCTTATGTTGAAATTCATACTGGGGCCTATGCAGATGCAACTAATGATGAAGACACCGCAAAAGAGCTTGAGCACATCCGCCAAGGCGTTAAGTATGCAGCGAGTATTGGCTTAATTGTCAATGCCGGCCATGGTTTGCATTATCACAACGTGAAGCCAATTGCAGCGATGCCAGAGATTTACGAGCTTAATATTGGTCACGCTATTATTGCCCGTGCAGCGATTGATGGTTTAGACAAAGCGGTGCGTGACATGAAACGCTTAATGCTTGAAGCACGCGCTTAGAATCATAAAAAACAACATCAAAGACGAGCTTATTTATTAGTGATATCAATTTTGGCATCAACAAGTAAGTTTTCCAGCTCGTCTTGAAGTTCAAACAGTTCGGGCTCTATATTATCAAGTACGCATTCATTTTTTAGTGATGTTTCGATCGTTTCAGCTAAGGTTTTTAGCTTTGGTACGCCGGTGTAGCAACACGCTCCATGAAACTTATGGATCACGCTGAGTACTTGATGGCAATCATTACTGACGATTGCTTGATTTAATAAGTTTAGGGTTTCAGGCACGCTTAATAACAACATGTTAAGCATTTCATTGGCTAATTCAGGCTTACCGCCTGCACGTTGCAGTGCCAACGTCCAATCAAGGCGAGTGCTATCAAAAGGGGCTGGGCTATGCGCTAAGGTGCTTTTTGATTTATCGCGGCTTACCGGTAATTGTGGGCTATGATCGCAAATAATCTGGTTTAGCATATCTTCATCGATAGGCTTAGTTAAATAACCTTCAAAACCATCTTTTAATAACTGTTCTTTTTCACTATTAAGTGCATGCGCCGTCACGGCAATAATAGGGGTATCTTCATTCAAAGATGACTCTTTAATGAGTTTACAGGCTGTAATACCATCCATTATAGGCATTTGAATATCCATAAAAATCACATCATATTTATGGCTTTTGCTTAAACTATACGCTTGTGACCCATTATGTGCGGTATCAATTAATTCAACTTGCTCGTTGAGTAGGGTGTAAATTAATTTTAAATTAGCGTCATTATCATCCACCACTAACACCTTTAGCGGCAGCAGGGTTTGTTCATGCTGTTCTATATTATGTGCCGGGTGGTCGAGTCGATAAGGCGCAGCTAATAGCTCACATAGCTTTCGGTGATTAAGAGGTTTACTCAAACAGGCGTCAGCGCCGCTGCCGATGAAGGCTTCGCGCATGTTGTGCGATACGGTATTGAGCATTAAATATAAATAATCGGTTGATTCTCTAACCGCTTTTACATAGCTTTTTAAACGCTGCATATCGTCAACTGATGCCATGTGACCAATAAGACAAATATCAAAATTGATCTCTGAATTTTTTATGCACTCTAAAAATTCGGTTTCGTTATAGCAAGGAGTGACATTGACTTTCCACTCTTGTAATAATGAGGCAACAGCATGATGGGTATGCTTATGCGGCTCTAAATAAAGAACACGTTTACCAATTAATGACTGGGTAGGCAAATCGTTGATAAATACATGATTTGGTAATCTAAATACGCCATTAAAGGTAAAACAAGTACCGCTACCAGGGGCTGAATTTAAGGTAATACGGCCGCTCATTGCTTCAACGATATGTTTAGTAATAATAAGCCCTAAGCCGGTACCGCCAAATTTGCGGGTAATACTGGAGTCGGCTTGACCAAAGGCGGTGAATAGCGCGTCTTGTTTATCTGCTGGAATACCTACCCCAGTATCTGCGACTGACACTAAGACAGAGGTGCGCTCTTCATCAAGTAAACGATGGCTAATATCAACTTTTATCGCGCCCTTTTCAGTAAATTTAATCGCGTTACTTAACAAGTTAATCAGCACTTGCTTAAACCGTGTGGGGTCGCCAGTTAAATGATCGGGCACCTGAGGATTAATAAAAATAGAAAGCTCAAGTTGTTTGTCGTGTGCGCTAGGTGCCAGTAAGGTCATTACTTCGTTTACGCTATCGCGCAGTTGAAACTGAATAGACTCAAGCTCCATGGCTCCTGCTTCTAACTTGGAGAAATCTAATATGTCGCTAATAATAGTCATTAAGCTGTTAGCCGAAAGCTCAATGGTATCAAGGTAATCTTTTTGGTTTTTATTCAGAGGCGTTTTATAAAGCTGGCGGGTAAATCCAATAACCCCGTTAAGTGGTGTGCGTAACTCATGACTCATTTTAGCTAAAAAGTCAGATTTAACGCGGTTAGCATCCTGCGCTTCTTTTTTAGCCATGGTGAGCTGGATATTTTGTGTTTCGTATTGTTCAAGCGTTTCGCGGTAATCGCTGGTTGCCTGATCAATATTTTTTTGCATTTCATCTTTTTGCATCACCATAGAATGCGAGATGGTATTGAGCCCCTCACGTAATAACTCAAACTCGCCACTCATGGGTTCAGTTAATCCGGTTTGTCTTTTACCTTCAATCAATCTGTCGGTAGCAAGTACTAACTTATTAAGCGGGGTCATAAACATACGACTAAGTCTTAGCGCTAAAATAGCCGCTAACACTAAGGCGAGAATAATAATAATACCGCTGACCAATAATGCACGTTGTTGGCCAATAACAGCTTTGTCGCGGTTAAGCTGAATCACAACGGTGCCTAACGAGGTTTGAAACTCAGAAGTATTCCAGTCGCTATTGGGGGTTGTATGGTTAATGATAGGGGTGAAAAAGGTTACTAAGTCTTCACTTTGCTGAACATAGGTGGCTTTAAAGCCATTTAATTGCGTTTGCTCAATTAAAGTGTCGAATGAGCGATGATAATTACTGGTTATAATAAGTTGGTTGTTATCATTAAAGATGGCAATCGATTTAATCGAAGGGGAGTGTTTATTGTGTGTATAGCGAATAATGCGATTAAGCAGTTTTTTATTTTTTTCCAGTAAAGGTTGTTCAAGTGCAATAGCCAGAGGTTCAGCAATCGTTGTGCCTTGTTGATATAAAATTTCATCAAGCTCAATGTAACGATTTATTGTAAAATAACCACCTAGTAATAGCCCGATGATCACTGTAGGGATCAGGGTGAGTGTTAAAACAGAATCGCGCAAGCCTAGTTTGGTCATAATCTGAGCATTATTATCATTTTTATTGAATGTGAGTATATACATACTCATAGTTATTCTCAAAGTATCTAGGTAGAGACGTGATTCATCAATCTTTTAAGGTAATGCCTAATGGCACAAATATTTAAAGCAAAGAAAAAACCACTTCAACAGCAATCACTTGAACTTGATATTACGGCTATGGATCACCACGGACGTGGTATTGCTAAGCATAATAATAAAGTGTGTTTTGTCAGTGGGGCATTACCTGGTGAGCGAGTAAAAGCCAAGTTAGTTGATGATAAAGCGCGTTACAGCCAAGCTGACACGCTTAAAATACTCAAAGCCAGTGAATATCGCACTACACCCATTTGTGAACACTACAGCCAATGCGGTGGTTGCCAGTTACAGCATTTAGATGCCACACAACAAGTCATTGAAAAGCAAGCAGCGGTAAATCAATTATTTGCCAAGTTTGCAAAATTAACTGATTTGAACTGGCAAGCCCCGCTGCAAAGCCAAGCAACGCATTACCGACGTAGTGCCCGCATTGCCGTAATGTTCGACAAAGCAGCAAAAAAAATGCGGGTAGGCTATAGGGCACGTGGCTCTAAAAGCATTGTTAGTATTAATCAGTGCCCAGTATTAAGTGACGTATTTGCCGATGTATTTAATGTATTTGATAAAGTCATTAATCAACACAAGACGCTGCACAGTATTAGTCATTTACAGTTATGTGCCGCTGATGAACAATATTTTATTGTTATTCGTCATACAAAAGCCATTTCGCCCACAGATAAAGCGTTTGTTGAGCAAAGTGTCTCGGCGCATCATTGGCAATTAGTGTGGCAAAGTGATAGCGATATGATTGATCATGCCCATTTAGCGATGCCATTTTATAAGCTTGATCAGTTAGATATAAAATTTGAATTTGGACTAAATAACTTTATTCAGGTCAATGCGAGTGTAAATCAGGCAATGTTAATTCAAGCGGCGAGCTGGTTAGCATTACAAGGTGATGAAAATGTACTGGATTTATTTTGTGGTATTGGTAACTTCTCTTTAGTGTTAGCAAAGCAGGCTAAAACAGTAACAGGAATTGAAGGCGTTACTTCGGCGGTTGCATTAGCGACGCAAAATGCGCACACTAACTCTATTACAAATACTCAATTTCATTGTTTTGATTTAACCACGAGTATTAAAAAAGCGCCGTGGTTTAATAAAGAGTTAGATATTTTAGTACTCGACCCTTCTCGCACTGGTGCTATGGCAGTTTTAGAGCAGCTTCCATTAACGCAGTTTAAAGCGATTTTATATGTCTCTTGCGACCCTGTTACTTTAGCCCGTGACAGCGCTATTATTTCGCAAGCCGGCTTTGAACTTAATAAAATAGGGCTAATGAATATGTTCCCTCATACGGGGCATATCGAAACTATGGCGTTATTTCAACGGAGGTAAAGCGCATTATGGTAGCGACACGTCAATCTCATCAACATGACAAAGCGGGTGATTTTTTTTCACGCGTAGAATCTCTTGATTTGTCTCAGGAAAAAATTAGCTTACTCAATAAAGCGCAGCAACTTTGCCAAACTTGTGATAACAGCGAACGCCAAAATACCGCCATAGAGATGGTGGAGATTTTGGTTGAGCTAAATTTAGATGCTGACTCGTTAGCCACCGCCTATTTAACCCCTTATTATTTAAATGATGTAGTGAGCATTGACGCTGTCGAAGAGCATTTAGGAAATCATGTTGCGGTGTTATTAACGGGTGTGTCGCAAATGGCCACCATAAGTACGTTAGCTCATCAAGGCAATGGTACCGTGCAGGTCGATAATATTCGCCGTATGTTGCTTGCTATGGTGGAAGATGTGCGTGCCGTGGTGATTAAATTAGCCGAACAGGTGTGCCATTTACGCAACGTAAAAGATGCCGCTGAAGAAGAGCGAGTGATTGCAGCCAAAGAGACTGCGGATATATTTGCACCGCTTGCTAATCGCCTTGGTATTGGCCAATTAAAGTGGGAGCTAGAGGATTTAGCCTTTCGCTATTTACACCCAGATATTTATAAAAATATAGCTAAACAACTTGATGATAAGCGCCTTGCCCGTGAAGCGTATATGGCTGATATGGTTGAGCAAGTAAAACAGCGCCTACATGAAGCGGGTATTAAAGCTGAGGTATACGGCAGGCCAAAACATATCTACAGCATTTATAAAAAAATGGCGAAAAAGAACTACGAGTTTGATCAGCTGTTTGACATACGCGCGATGCGAATTGTGGTTGAACGATTACAAGATTGCTACGGCGCCCTAGGCATAGTGCACACTAATTGGCGCCATTTAAATAAAGAATTTGACGATTACGTTGCGACCCCAAAACAAAACGGCTACCAGTCTATTCATACCGTAGTATTTGGCCCCGAAGGTAAAACTGTTGAGATTCAGATACGAACGCACGACATGCATCAAGATGCAGAGCTGGGTGTTGCCGCACATTGGATGTACAAAGAAGGTGCGTTACCAGGGCGTGGTTCAGGCTATGAGCAAAAAATTAGCTGGTTGCGTAAGTTACTGCAATGGCAAGAAGAAGTGGTTGATGGCAGCGATTTAGCGCAAGAGCTTAAAAACCAAGTGGTTGAAGACCGCGTCTATGTGTTTACTCCACGTGGAGATATTTTTGACTTACCGCTAGGGGCAACGCCTCTTGATTTTGCTTACTACATTCACTCCAATGTAGGGCATCGGTGTATTGGTGCAAAAATATTTGGCAAAATAGTGCCGTTTACTCATCAATTAAGTACCGGCGATCAGGTTGAAATACTGACCCAAAAGCAGCCAAATCCAAGTCGTGATTGGCTAAATCCGTCGCTGGGTTATATAAAATCGTCTCGCGCTAGAGCCAAAATCCACCATTGGTTTAAACAGCTCGACCGCGATAAAAATTTAAGTGCGGGTAAAGAAATCCTTGATAACGAATTACAAAAGTTAGAGTTAACTTACAAAGATTTAGACCCAGCGATAAAGCGCTTTAACTTTAGAGAGCTTGATGACTTAATGGTCGCCATTGGTGCAGGCGATATTCGCCTTAACCAAATGCTTAACTTTATTACCGATAGAACGGAGCACGAGCCGGTTATTCGCTTTAAATCGCCCAGTAAAGTGACTGGCGATAAAAACGGTATTGTGGTTGATGGAGTAGGCAGTTTAATGAGTCATGTTGCTCGCTGTTGCCGCCCTGTACCTGGGGATGAAATTATTGGGTATATTACCCAAGGCCGTGGCATTGCCGTGCATCGTGAGGATTGTGACTCGTTTAGTAATTTAAAAAACAAGCACCCAGAGCGCGTTATTTCAGTAAGTTGGTCAGATGATATTAGCAGCTCCTACGCGTTAACTATTCGTATTGAAGCCAGCGATCGGTCTGGTTTAATTCGTGATATTAGTTCTGCTTTGGCGAATGAAAAAGTCAATGTGCTCAATATGAATGTCAACACGGTTGATAGCACTCAAACGGCTATTTTTGTGATGCAAATAGAAGTGCATGACTTACAAGGCACAAATAAAGTGCTTTCTAAGTTACACCAGATAGAAGGGGTGCACAGTGCAAAACGAGGGCAGTAATCAGGCTAATAATGATGCTTTAAGCCAACTGCTGGAAATAATGCAAACACTGAGAAACCCTGAGGGCGGATGCCCTTGGGATCTCAAGCAAACGTTTGCGTCAATCGTGCCGCATACTCTTGAAGAAGCCTATGAAGTGGCTGATTGTATTGAAACGAATAATTTAAACGATTTAAAAAATGAGTTAGGCGACTTACTATTTCAAATTGTGTTTTATGCGCAACTAGCACAAGAGCAGCAATTATTTAATTTTAACGATGTAGTGGCACAGTTAAATGAAAAGTTGGTGCGTCGTCATCCGCATGTATTTTCAGCGCAAGACACACCTAAAACCGATGCCGAATTAGCTGCGCAGTGGCAAGCAATAAAAGCACAAGAGCGTGCGGCTAAACCCCAAGGTCAAAGCTCAGTACTTTGGCAAGATATACCAAACAGTTTACCTAGCTTAACAAAAGCCAAAAAAATTCAGCAACGTGTAGCCGCTTTAGGCTTTGACTGGCCCACTTATCATGGCGCTATAGATAAGGTGAGTGAGGAAGTTGAGGAAGTCAAAGAAGCCTTAGAACATGACCCTTACTCAGACCATACAGCAGAAGAACTAGGTGATTTGTTGTTCGCGACCGTGAATGTAGCGCGCCATGTTAAACGGGATCCAGAGCAATTGCTCCGTAGTGCCAACGATAAGTTTTCTGCACGATTTGAAAAGGTACAAAACTACTTAATTACACAGGGTAAATGTATTGAGTCAGCGTCTTTAGAGGAAATGGATGCGGCATGGGATGCGATAAAAAAAAATTAAATAAATAGGGACATAAAAAATGTCTGTTTTTTGTGCACAGATTTGCCATTTATAGCTGGATTGCTCAGCCATGTTTTGGTACAATTTCGCCCCGTCTTGTTTATATTCCAAAATCACTTGTTTGGGTATTATATTCCTTTTAATTCCTGATATTCTAGGGTTCGCATGAGTACAAAATTTATCTTCGTTACTGGCGGAGTTGTTTCTTCGTTGGGTAAAGGTATTGCAGCAGCATCATTGGCCGCTATTTTAGAAGCCCGTGGCTTAGATGTTACCATTTTAAAGCTGGATCCTTACATCAACGTTGACCCAGGCACAATGAGCCCAATTCAACACGGTGAAGTATACGTTACCGAAGACGGCGCAGAGACCGACCTTGATTTAGGTCACTACGAACGTTTTATTCGCACCAAAATGACCAGCCGTAATAACTTTACGCAAGGGCGCGTATATGAAGATGTACTACGTCGTGAAAGACGTGGCGAATATCTTGGCGCAACAATTCAGGTTATTCCTCATATCACTAATGATATTAAGCAACGTGTTTATGATGGCGCAGAAGGCCATGATATAGCAATCGTTGAAATTGGTGGTACGGTAGGCGATATTGAGTCACAACCATTTATCGAAGCTATTCGTCAAATGGGCACAGAGATTGGTCGTGAACGTGCGCTATTTATTCACTTAACGCTAGTGCCATTCTTAGGCCCTGCCGGTGAAGTGAAAACAAAACCAACTCAGCACTCAGTTAAAGAGTTACGCTCAGTCGGTATTCAACCAGATATTCTTATTTGTCGCTCAGATCGTAAGCTGCCAAATAACGAGCGTGCAAAAATTGCATTGTTCACAAACGTTGAAGAAAAAGCCGTTATTTCACTGCCTGATGTAGACAGTATTTATAAAATCCCTGCGTTATTAAAATCGCAAGAGTTAGATAACTTTGTATGTCGTCGTTTTCATTTAGACGCGCCTGAGGCTGATTTAGCTGAGTGGGAACAAGTATTGTATCAAGAGTCTAACCCAACGGGTGAAGTGACAATTGGTATGGTTGGTAAATACATTGAATTACCGGATGCATACAAATCAGTAAACGAAGCATTAAAACATGCGGGACTAAAAAATCGTTTAACTATTAATATTCAATACGTTGATTCACAAGACTTAGAAACTAAAGGAACGGATATTCTTTCTCGCTTAGATGCTATTTTAGTGCCAGGTGGTTTTGGTGGTCGTGGTGTTGAAGGTAAGATTCTAGCGGCTAAATATGCTCGTGAAAACAAAGTGCCTTACTTAGGTATTTGTTTAGGTATGCAGGTTGCGCTTATTGAATACGCACGAAATGTTGCCGGTTTAGTTGATGCAAACTCAACGGAATTTAATGCAAACTCAGAGGCTCCAGTGGTTGGTTTAATCACTGAGTGGCTAGACGCTGAGGGTAACGTAGAAGTACGTGATGAAAAATCTGATTTAGGTGGCACAATGCGTTTAGGCGCACAAAAATGCCATTTAACGCCTGGCTCTAAAGTACACGAAGTGTATGGCAGCGACGAAATTGTTGAACGTCACCGTCACCGTTATGAAGTTAACAACAACTTCGTTGCACAGCTTGAACAAGCAGGTTTAAGCTTTACTGGTTTATCTGAAGATAAAAAGCTAGTAGAGATTATTGAAAATAAAGATCACCCTTGGTTTATTGCAGCGCAATTCCACCCGGAATTCACTTCAACACCACGCGATGGTCATCCGCTATTTGAAGGGTTTGTAGCTGCGGCTCATACCTACCAAAAAGCGTCTTCGTAATTTAAAAAAGGCTGTGCATATTGCGCGGCCTTTTTTGTTTCTAAGGCTAGCCAAACTCAGGTTAGCCGCACTCACCATTTTGGGAATATAGAGGAATCAAGATGTCAGAAATCGTAAAAGTAATCGGTCGTGAAATTATGGACTCGCGTGGTAACCCAACTGTTGAAGCTGAGGTATATTTAGCTGATGGTTCATGGGGCCGTGCTGCTGCACCTTCAGGTGCATCTACAGGAACTCGCGAAGCATTAGAATTACGTGATGGTGATAAAGCGCGTTACTTAGGTAAAGGCGTATTAAAAGCGGTTGGCTTCATTAATAATGAAATTGCAGAAGCGCTAAAAGGTCAAAACGCACTTGCTCAAAGTGATGTAGACCAAGTAATGCTTGATTTAGATGGTACTGAAAACAAAGAAAAACTAGGTGCTAATGCTATTTTAGCGGTTTCACTTGCTAACGCAAAAGCGGCTGCACAATCTAAAAAAGTAGAGCTTTACGAGCACATTGCTGACTTAAATGGCACGCCAGGTGTTTACTCTATGCCACTACCAATGATGAACATCATCAACGGCGGTGAGCACGCTGATAACTCAGTAGATATTCAAGAATTTATGGTTCAGCCAGTAGGTGCTACTAACTTCCGTGAAGCATTGCGTATGGGTGCTGAAGTATTTCATAGCCTTGCAAAAGTACTTAAAGCAGATGGACATTCAACAGCTGTAGGTGACGAAGGTGGTTTTGCACCAAACCTTGCATCAAACGAAGCTGCACTTGCAGCTATTAAAGTGGCTGTTGCAAATGCCGGTTATGAGCTTGGTAAAGATATTACCCTTGCACTTGATTGTGCGGCCTCTGAGTTTTATAACAAAGAAGCAAATATCTACGACCTTAAAGGTGAAGGTAAGCAATTTACATCTGAAGAGTTTAACCACTTCTTAAAAGATTTAACTGAGCAATACCCAATTGTATCAATTGAAGATGGTTTAGATGAGTCTGATTGGGATGGCTTTGCACACCAAACCAAACTAATGGGCGATAAAGTTCAATTAGTGGGTGATGATTTATTCGTAACCAATACTAAGATTTTAAAACGTGGTATCGACAATGGTATTGCTAACTCAATCTTAATTAAATTTAACCAAATTGGTTCACTAACAGAAACGTTAGCGGCAATCAAAATGGCAAAAGATGCAGGTTTTACAGTGGTTATTTCTCACCGCTCTGGTGAAACTGAAGATGCAACTATTGCTGATTTAGCAGTAGGTACTGCTGCAGGTCAAATTAAAACAGGTTCATTAAGCCGTTCAGATCGTGTTGCTAAGTACAACCAATTGCTACGTATTGAAGAGCAATTAGGCGCTAAAGCACCGTACAATGGTTTAAAAGAAGTTAAAGGTCAGTAATTCTCCAATCAGAATCTGATATTTAAGATTATAAAAATCCTCGCTTATGCGGGGATTTTTAATCATAAATGCAAATATAATAGGTGGGTGGTTTATTGTTTGTAAATTTATTGTTACTTTAGGAGCGTATTAAAAATAACAATAAAATGATTATGAAAAATAACTATGTTACTCACCTCATAAATGCCAAATATCATGGCACGCTTCCTCCAAAACAAGAAATAGTGTCTTTTGCGCTAACAGCTCCTGAATTTGTTCACTATTGGTTGTGCCATGCGCTTTCATCATCAACTTCTTCTCAGGAGCTAGCCATTGTTTTATGCTTAGCTAAGTATCATAAAATTAAAGCTCTTAAGGTTTTATCTCACTTTTGGCCAATCCGAACTGCTGATCCACAAGTAACAATTAACTTTGAAAAACATATATCAGGCCTTCCTAAGACTATACAGCAGGGTATTGAAACCGATTTAATAGGGTTGTGGAGTAGCTTAATTATGCCATTGAATATTCAATCCTCTGAACAATCATTACCTGTGACAACATTAGAAACGCAACTAACGAATGAATTAGCGCAGGAGATTATAAAGCTTGCTAATAATAATTTAAATTTAGCTGGAGTGTATGCTGAAAACTCTACAAGACAAAAAGTTATAGACATCAGAGACAATGAGCAGCTTATAACACAATTACCAGTCGATAATATTTTAATAGCTATATTACAGCGCATCATATGTTCAGACGACTATGCTGACTTAGCATATGCTGAGCCTATGATTATTTATCGTTATACTCAAGGTCAGCAATACAAATGGCACTATGATTTTATTACACCTTCAAATGAAAATGCTAAAAAAGAACTTAATTTTTTTGGTCAAAGACGGCGAACACGTATTATAAATTTAAATGACGGATTTGAAGGTGGAGAAACCGCCTTTAAAGACTGGAATGTAAGTGTTAAAGCCAAGCAAGGACAAGTGATTAAATTTAATAATATGATTGGTAATCAGGTAGATAAAAACTCAGTACATAGTGGAAAACCCGTATTATTAGGTGAAAAGTGGATTTGTACGCTTTGGATGCGAGAAAAACCTTTTTGGTTACGCGAATCTATTTGGTGCAAAAATTAATACCGACAAATAATTACAACTGAAACTGCTGTTTTAATATCTCTTTTGTAAAACTGGTTTTTAAATAAAAGCCACGGGGCAGTGTTTGTATAATTTGTCCGTTGGGGCCTATGGCATCGGTAACTACTTTGCTATTAGCAGCTTTTGGCCGTATTTGCATAGCGTCGCCTAAATGCCCTGATATTTCATCTACCCGACCAAGCGCGATAAGCTCCATTTGCTCTTCCCAGTCTCGCTGTAATTGCGCATCTTGCGCGGGGGAGGGTTGCCACAAAAAGCCACTGCCTATGGTTCTATCAAACGGGGCGATATTGCGCTCACTTAAAATAGGTAACCATAAAACATGATTCAACTTTTTACGTACGCTACTTGTGTGCCACGTCATGCCAGTTACATTCATTAGCGGGGTAACCGACACAAAGGTGGTTTCTAGCGGTTTACCTTTATATGAAATAGGCAATGTTTTAAGCTCTATGCCTAAATCCTCAAAGTCGGGTAGCGGTTTTGACCCAGCACTTGCGCCTAATACATACTCAATCAGTTGACCTGTCCAGCCTTTTTCACGCAATAAATCATCTGGCGTTTTAAAGTGGTACTGCTGTGCGAGTTGTCCAAGTGTGAGTCCTGCAATATTATTGACACGTTGCATTAATTGATTAATTGAATGAGGTTTTAAAGGTTGCATACTGTTAATTTAGTTGAATAAATACCAACGCCATGATAGCAAATTAGTGTGTTAGTGGATATCTTTAGCGGTTGGTTGATTTTTATACGCGCCGTGGTTGGTGTAATTTTATGCACTGCTTTAAAACGCTAAAATTAACTAAGTAACTGAACTACATTGTTTTTTTTGTTTTTGGTGTTCAGTTTTAATTAAGGTCTATAATTGTTGTTAGGATAAATACAGATGTATAAACATGTTTATCCACAGATTCTGTGGAGAACATCACCTTTTATATCTTGTATTGTGGATTTGTTTGCTAAATGAGCGTGTTTTACAAAAGTTATGCACAAGCTGTGAGTAACCAGCATAAACAGTGTGGTTTTTATGTATTTATACATGGCAGTGTTGTTTGTTATTCACATGCAATGGATTTCGCTATTAATTTGCCTTAACCGAGGACGTTAACGGGGCTTGTACGTAATAGTATTTGCCGTATTGCAGCTAATGTGGAACAATCATAAAAAATCGACTTACAAATGAGGCACTAAGGTGATTGATGCCGAAGGTTTTCGTGCCAATGTCGGAATTGTAATTTGCAATAATCAGGGGCAAGTGTTTTGGGCCAGACGCTATGGTCAACATTCTTGGCAATTTCCCCAAGGCGGTGTTGATGATGGTGAAACACCAGAACAAACTATGTACCGTGAATTACACGAAGAAGTAGGTTTGCGACCAGAAGATGTAGAAATAGTTGCAAGCTCAAAACATTGGTTACGCTATAAATTACCCAAACGATTAATCCGCCGCGACTCAAGTCCGGTGTGTATTGGGCAAAAACAAAAATGGTTTTTACTGAAGTTACGCTGTAAAGATGAAGATGTAAACTTACTAAAAACGCACCATCCTGAATTTGATGATTGGCGGTGGGTGAGTTATTGGTATCCAGTAAGGCAGGTAGTATCGTTTAAACGGGATGTTTATCGACGTGTAATGAAAGAGTTTGCTCCTTTTGCTATGCCCTTCAATAAGCGAGAGCAACAAAAAGACAATTGGCGAAGCAAAAGGTAGTTTTACATAAAAAGGAGCAGTGTATGCTGGCAACACTCAGATCAATAGCTGAGTCTGTTTCGCAACAAGCGAATTTAGACGATGCGTTAGTGTGCTTTGTGAAAATGGTAAAAGATGCCATGAATACCCAGTGCTGCTCCATTTATTTTGCCGATTACAGTCAAGATAATTTTGTACTGATGGCTACCGAAGGGTTAAACCCTGATGCGGTGGGCAAATTTAGAATTGGCTTTACCGAGGGTTTAGTTGGGCTTGTTGCTCAGCGTGAAGAAGCAATTAACATTGCCTTTGCTAAATCGCACCCTCGCTTTAAACTCTCCCCAGAAGTGAACGAAGAAGGCTATAACGCCTTTTTGTCTGTGCCTGTTGTTCATCAAAAAAAGGTATTGGGCGTTATTGTTGTGCAACAGAAAATGGCTCGAGTATTTTCTCAAGATGAAGAGTCGTTTTTAATTACGCTTTCTGCTCAGTTAGCTTCGCAATTAGCCCATGCTGAAATAAAAGAAGTATTACGCCAAGACGAGTCGTCTCATCAAACATCGGTTTTAAAAGGGGTGTCTAGTGCCCCAGGCATTAGTATTGGTAAAGCCTTTGTTGTTATTCCTAAACTTAATTTTAAGTCTATAGAGCTTACCAAAAATAGCGATGTGAATGAACAACGCCGTTTATTCACGCAAGCGGTTGCTGCAACGCGCAAAGAATTTAGCACTTTATCGATGACATTAAGCGATACCATACCTCAAGAAGCGTTGGCGGTGTTTGATGTGTATCAGCAATTATTGGATGCTAAAAGCTTAGGTCATAATGTAGAGGCACAATTACAAGAAGGTTGGTGTGCAAAAAGTGCATTAAAAATTGTGATTGAACGTTTAGTTGCGCAGTTTAATGAAATGCAAGACCCTTACATTAAAGAGCGTGCGGTTGATGTTAAAGACATTGGCTTACGGGTGCTTCATCACTTAGTGAATACCGAGCATGCAATAAAAGACTACCCTGAAAACACCATTTTAATAGCGCACACACTAACGCCAGCTATGTTAGCCGAAGTGCCAAATGAGCGTTTAGCAGGTGTGGTAAGCATTAATGGTTCAGCTAATAGCCATGCCTCTATTTTAACGCGAGCAATGGGGGTGCCTGCAATTTGGGGTATTGAAGATTTACCGTTATTGCAGTTTGATAACAAAGAAATGATTTTAGATGCTTTTGCTGGGCGTTTATATATTTCGCCTTCGCAAATGCTTATTGATGAGTATACCGAGTTACAACATCAAGATAACTTACTCAACAATCGTTTTTTAGAAGAGCAATCACTGCCTGCAATTACCTTGGATGGGGAGCATATTAGTTTATTGCTCAACGCTGGGCTTGAACTTAATACGCAACAAAATAGTGCCCATATTTGTGATGGTGTTGGCCTTTACAGAACCGAAGCATGGTTTATGCAAAAGGGGCAGTTTCCATCGCAACAAGAACAAGAAAAATGGTATCGAGAAGTACTAAGTAGCTATTACCCTAACCCCGTAGTTATGCGAACGTTAGATATTGGTGGCGACAAAGTTTTAGATTATTTTAATATTACCGAAGAAAACCCGTTTTTAGGATGGCGTGGTATTAGAATTAGCCTAGATCATCCTGAGCTTTTTTTAGATCAGCTCAAAGCCATGCTCAAAGCGAATATTGGCTTAGGTAATTTAAAAATAATGTTGCCTATGATCAGTGGCACTGATGAAGTTGAAGAGTCGCTGGCACTGTATAACCAAGCCTATTATGAGTTAAGCGAAACATTTCCTGAGCAACTAATAGAAAAGCCAGATATTGGCATTATGCTTGAGGTACCTTCAAGTGTATTTATGCTGCCAGAGTGGTCTAGAAAAGTCGATTTTTGCTCAGTGGGTAGTAACGATTTAACTCAGTATTTATTAGCGGTAGATAGAGCAAATGCCCGTGTGGCCGATTTATTCAATCCTTATCATCCAGCTGTGTTACGTGTATTAAATAATATTGCCAGCGAATGTGAGCACTATGAATTGCCCTTTAGTTTATGTGGTGAGCTTGGCGGCGATCCCGAGGGAGCAATATTACTGATTGCTATGGGTTATAGGCGTTTAAGCATGAACTTATCGTCACTAAACAAAGTGAAGTGGGTGCTAAGGCGCTTAAATGTAAGCGACATGGAACAATTACTGAGCGAGTGTTTAGCACAGCCCAATGCTAAACAAGTGTTGCGTTTAACCCGTAATTTTATGATAGAGCATCAGCTAGGTAATTTATTTTATACACCTAAATGATAGAGCTGTTATTGTTTATATAATCAATTAAAATATACATATTCTTAAGTGTATTAGAGATAACTATGTATGAACTAGGACTTCTAGTTGCAAGTTGTGCGTTATTAGGTTGCATTGTTGGTTTTTTAGCAGGACTTCTAGGCATAGGCGGTGGTTTAATCATTGTGCCGGTGCTAACGAGCTTGTTACTGGGTTTTAATGTGGCCGCTGCCGATAATGTATTAGTTATCGCTATTGCGACATCTTTAGCCTCTATATTATTTACCTCGACTTCTTCAGCGTTAGCTCATCATAAAAATGATAATGTGCCTTGGAAAATTGCCCCTTGGGTAATGTCGGGTGTGGCCATTGGCGCCTTGATTAGCGGCTTTGCTGCCAGCTTTATACCTGAGAAAATGTTACGAACCGTGTTTGCGGTGAGTGTGGTTTTTATTGCTATGAGAATGGTGCTTTCTGCCCGTAATAAAGTGAGCGTAGGTCACCCGATGCCTGCAGGCCCCGTGCTAGGAAGTATTAGTGCGATAATGGGGGCACTATCTGGGTTGATTGGGATTGGCGGTGGCGCATTACTTGTGCCTATGTTGCACTATTTTTCGGTTGATATTAAAAAGGCAATTGGTTGCGCTGCTGCATGTGGTATTGTAATTGCCTTTTTTGGCTCTATTGGTTATGTCAGCGCCGGTTGGCAAGTAACTGACTTAGCGCATGGTTTTATGGGATTTGTTTATTTACCTGCATTGTTAGGGATTGTTGTTACCTCATGGTTTATAGCGCCAATAGGCGCCAAAGCAACGCATTACTTACCTGTGAATACAATTAAGAAAGTTTTCGCGATGTTACTTGTTATCATCGCTATTAAAATGGTTTTTAGCTAAAGGTTTATTTTTATGGCACTGGAGTTTCCTCAAATTGATCCAATAATTTTTTCTATTGGGCCACTTAGCGTTCGTTGGTATGGGTTAATGTACTTAATTGGTTTTGCGTTTGCGATGTGGTTTGCTAATCGTCAAGCTAATAAATCCGGTTCAGGTTGGACTAAAGACGAAGTCAGCGATTTACTCTTTTACGGCATGCTGGGCGTTATATTAGGTGGGCGTATTGGTTATGTTCTGTTTTATCAATTTAGCTATTTTATCGAAAACCCCTTATATTTGTTTAGAATAGACCAAGGTGGCATGTCGTTTCATGGTGGGACACTGGGGGTGATCACTGCAATTGCTATTTTTGCTTACAAGCGTAAAAAATCGTTATTACAAGTCGGTGATTTTGTAGCACCTTTAGTGCCTGTTGGTTTACTGGCTGGGCGTATAGGTAACTTTATTAACGGCGAATTATGGGGGCGTACCACTGATGTTCCGTGGGCAATGGTGTTTCCAACCGGAGGCCCGCTTGCACGCCACCCTTCACAACTTTACGAAGCTTTTTTTGAAGGGCTTGTATTGTTTGTCATATTATTGTGGTTTATTAAGCGTCCACGTCCTGCGGGAAGTGTGTCGGGTTTGTTTTTACTGGGTTACGGCGTATTTAGATTTTGTATTGAATATTTTCGCCAACCAGATGCGCAATTGGGGCTATTTGCCGACTTTATCTCAATGGGGCAAATTCTATCGTTACCAATGATAATTGGCGGGTTAGGCTTACTTATTTGGGCCTATAAACAACCACAATCAAAAACAGCGGCAAAAGCTTAAAAGAAGAAGTTAGATGAAACAATATTTAGAATTATGTCAGCGCATTGTTGACCAAGGACAATGGGTTGAAAACAAGCGTACCGGTACACGTTGTTTAACGGTTATAAACGCTGATTTAGAATACGATGTGGCTAATAATCAGTTCCCAATGATCACCACGCGAAAAAGCTATTACAAAGCGGCTATTGCTGAATTATTAGGTTATTTAAGAGGCTATGACAGTGCTGAGCAGTTTCGTAGCATAGGCTGTAAAACTTGGGATGCCAACGCTAATGAAAATAGTTCCTGGCTCAATAATCCTAATCGTAAAGGTGAGGATGATATGGGGCGCGTTTATGGCGTGCAAGGACGTGGCTGGCAACGCCCTGATGGTTCAACACTGGATCAACTTGCAAAGGTCATCAATAATTTAAAAAATGGGATTGATGATCGCGGTGAAATTATTACCTTTTATAATCCAGGTGAGTTTGAGCTTGGCTGCTTGCGCCCATGTATGCATACGCATACCTTTTCATTACTAGGCGATACCCTGTATTTAACCTCGTACCAACGAAGTTGTGATGTACCGTTAGGGCTAAACTTTAATCAAATTCAATGTTTTGTTTTATTGGCACTGGTTGCACAAATTACTGGCCACAAAGCCGGTAAGGCATATCATAAAATCACCAATGCCCACATTTACGAAAATCAGCTAGATTTAATGCGAGATGTGCAATTAAAGCGCGAGCCATTTGCTTCTCCTCAATTAAAAATTAATCCAGAGATTAAGTCACTCGAAGATATAGAAACATGGGTAACACGTGATGATTTTGAGGTGGTTGGTTATCAATGCCACGAGGCTATTCAATACCCATTTTCAGTTTAAAAAATAAGGAGAGCATAATGAAAGCAGTGATCCCCGTAGCCGGCCTTGGAACACGTATGTTACCGGCAACTAAAGCAATTCCAAAAGAAATGCTGCCCGTTGTAGACCGTCCACTCATTCAATACGTTGTTAGCGAAGCGGTTGCCGCTGGTATTAAAGAGATAGTGCTAGTAACGCATTCGAGTAAAAACTCGATTGAAAATCATTTTGATACCAGCTTTGAACTAGAGGCAACGTTAGAGAAACGTGTAAAGCGGCAATTACTTGCCGAAATACAGTCTATTTGCCCTAAAGATGTGACCATTATTCATGTACGTCAAGGTGAAGCAAAAGGCCTAGGCCATGCTATTAACTGTGCCGCCCCTATTATTGGCAATGAACCTTTTGTGGTTATTTTACCCGACGTTATTATTGATGATGTAGAAAGTGACCTAACAAAAGACAACTTAGCTGAAATGATTACTCGCTTTGAGCAAACTAAACACAGTCAAATTATGGTTGAGCCAGTCCCTAAAGATGACGTAGATAAATTTGGTGTTGTGGATTTAGGTGATGTTGAGTTAAACCAAGGTGAAAGCTCACCCATTCAAAGCATGGTAGAAAAACCACCCGTTGACGAGGCACCTTCAAACCTTGCTGTGGTTGGTCGTTACGTGTTGAGTAAAAATATTTGGCCATTACTGGCTAAAACCCCTCAAGGTGCTGGTGATGAAATTCAGCTAACAGATGCAATAGCCATGCTTATGCAAGATGAAAAAGTAGATGCCTACGCAATGAAAGGCCGAAGCCATGATTGTGGCAGTAAAATTGGTTATTTAAAAGCAACCATTGAATTTGCTCTTCGTCGTGATGAATTCGCCGGTGAGCTTAAAACGTTTATTAAAACGTTAATTTAAATAAACTTATCATTATTAGAAGCGCCTATATGGCGCTTTTTTTGATTGTAAAATAGCTTTTTTAGTATTTTAAATTATCACTATTTTTGCAGTTATACAGACATATTTAACATTGTGTTGTAACCTTTATGTTAACCCAAGTTGTTTTGTTGTTAACGTGCTTTATTGATTCAATTGAAAATTGACTTAATTGAGCGGTCTAAACTATTGAAAGAGAAACAATCAATGTGTGAATACAGCAAAAAGTATCACCGATATCTATTAGTCGTATTACTGTTGTTATTAAGTACTGGTTGTACGATATCGCCTGATAAAACATCATTAAATGAACAAGTTAAAGATTCACCTGAATATGTAACTATCACTGCACTTGAGCTTGCTCAACTAAAAGATGCCGCCTTGCAATGGCAGCAAGCACGCTCTGGCATAGAACGGCTATTAAAGTTAGAACGTGAGCTCACATATTTAGTTGATAACCTGGATATTATTAACAGTAAAGCAATAGCGCAATCTAATCAGGCTGTTAGCAATCGTTATGCTCGCTCAGTAATAAACACAAAGGCGCCGCCAAATCTTAGATATGGTAATAATTACGCAAGCACCTCAGATAAAGTTGAACGACCAAGGCAAAGGTATAGTAATCGCTACGCAAAATCCTATAAAGGGGACGCTCCATACAATCAGCGACACAGTAGTCGCTATGCTAGCGTGCCTACAAAAATGATTACAGCCCCTTCAAAAAGCTACAGTAAGCGCGCTGTTAGTTTGCCTGTGAAAGCAACGAACTCAATTGTGAAGAAAAAAGTATTCCCTCAAACATCGAAGCTAACAAAAGTGGCAATGGTTGATACCAACAAAAAAGTATTTGCATTGCAGGTTGCGTCACTCGATTCACAAGAGAGTGTTGCTAAAGAATGGAAGCAAATTAACAAAAAAGCAGCGCCTTTGTTTAAGGACAAAATCACGACAAATATTGAAAAAGCAAAGGTTAATAACAAAACCTATTATCGACTAAAATTAGGTGAGTATTTTAACTTTAAAAGTGCAGAGGATGATTGTGAGGTATTTAAATTCTATAAAGTTGATTGCTTTGTGAGTAACTACACTGACAAACCAATTAGATTATAAATTATTTATTTGGCGCTTTTATTGCATAATAGCTAGAGCTAGTTTTTTGTAATAGGTACTTTAAAGTGAAACTTCGTTTAATAATATTACTAATACCATTTGCATTAGCTGGTTGTAGCAACCAGCTAATGCACGCCGACTCACAAAGCGACAAGCTTGTGCGTGAAAAAGATATAAAACCTTACTTAGAGCAATGGGATAACAACAAAGAGCAAATAGCGCGTTTAAGCACCATGGAAGAGGACTTATCATTACTGATTCAAGCTCTTTCTGCACAAACAGATATTGATGCCATACCTGAGCCGTTGAAGCGCTGTTTGCCCTCCAAGTTGCAGCCGTTACCGACAAAGACCGACTTAGCCAAAGTTTAAATCAAATAAAAGCCAGCGCATCTTCGTTATTTCAGGGCGAATTCGTGGCGAATGTAGAAACTATTAACGTGAGTGACATGACTTACTACCGTTTAAAGCTTGGAGCTTATCAAAATCAAGCCAATGCCGCTGCTGATTGCGATAGACTTAAACAGCGCCAAATCAACTGCATTGTGAGCCATTACACCCAACAGCCATTAAAATAAATATGTATCTAGGGTATTCGGCATAATAATTGCTTTGTAACTATTATGTTTTTAGAGGATGGCAACTATGCGCCTTTTGTTACCCTTACTATTATTAAATTTAGCGGGCTGTAGCTTAACACCCCAGCCAAAGCCAAGTATAAGCACTGATGCGCCTAAAGCGGTCATGGCACCCTATACGCTCAATCAGTACGTAAATAGCTTGAGTGCCCAGCTCAGCCATATCAAAGAGCCTTTTAAAAGCACCGCTTCAATAGCGGTCAGCAGCTTTTATTTAGCCAATGCTTTGGATTCACAAATTGCCCAAGGGCAGGGGACAGGGCTTAGCCAGCAAATTCAGGAAAGCTTAATAACCCAATTCACCCAATTAGGTTATAACACGGTTGAATACCGGCTTGAAAACCAACTTAACTTATCAGCGAGTGCAGACTCAGTACTTAGCCGCAATACTGGCAACTTAAAGCAGCGTCAGATTATTGACTTTGTCATCACCGGTACTTTAACCCGTCAAGAGCATGCTTATATTGTTAACGCGCGCATGGTAAATATGCAAACTAATCAAGTTGTATCTGCCGGCAGTACTGAAATTCCCATCAATGTGATGTGGAGCAATGAAAAAATACAGCAGCGCGGTGACTATATTTACCGCAGTGAATATTAATTAGGAGCACACATGAAACGCCTACTATTAACTTTATGTTTGCCACTAGGCTTTGGTTGTTCACAAATGACAAACCATAGTGACACACAAATTACCGACGATGCGCCTATGTTTTTTGAGCAACGCCCTGTAGCCGCACCTACACAAAGCGACTCGCTGTATCAAAATAAAGCCGCAGTGATGAATAAAAACAAACAAGTTAACACGCCAACACGTAAAAATATTAATCACTATGTGCGTGGCATCATGCAAGACATGGCTGAAAATTTACAGTACGTAAATACTAAAACGCCATTGGCGGTATCGAGCTTTGTTTTTTTAGACCGTGACTACAACAATGCTGACTTAGTAGGTAACCAAATCGCAGAGAGCTTTATGCATGAGCTGCATAATTTTGGTGTGCCGGTCATTGATTTTAAAACCACCGATTATATGCGTGTAACCCCTGGAGGCGATTTTGTTTTTAGTCGCGACTACTTAGAGCTTAACCAAGAACAAAACTTTAGTTACGTATTAGCCGGCACGCTAGTAAACCACCAAGGCGGCATACTAGTAAACGCACGTATTGTTGGTTTAGCGAGTAAAGCGGTTGTAGGCTCTGCACAGGGCTTTATTCCGCAATCAGTGATCGACGCGTTAAATAGCAGTAACAGTGCTGATGGCGTTATGCTAAAACAAGCGAGTAAGTGAGGTTTATCATGGCTAACTTAGCTAAGCGCTCAGCTTTAATTAGCATAAGTGCATTATCATTATTACTTTCAGGCTGTAATTTAATGGGTGGGGCGCCTAAAGCTGAGTCTGAGCAAACGGTCGTTAGTGATCTTGATTTTAATCAGATCATGGCGCAAATGCAGCAAAATGACGAGCAAGAACAATACGCCGATACAACGCAGTTTAATCCAAACAAGCATCATAAAAGTTTAGTTAACTACGTAGAGCAAATGGCACTTGATTTAACCGACACCATGCAAGTAGCCCCGCAAGATGCAGCGATTGCAGTTACGTCGTTCGTTGATTTAGACGCAAGTTTAACCACAGCAAGCCAGTTAGGTAATCAGTTATCAGAAACCTTTATACACCAGCTACAAAAGTTTGGTTATAGCGCCGTTGATTTTAAAACAGCCAATTTAATTACCGTAAATAAGCAAGGCGACTTTGCATTCACCCGAAACACTCGCAAGCTTGCAGGTACGAATATAGCCAGCCATGTTTTATCGGGTACATTAATTTACCGTGCAGATGGGGTTGTTATTAACGCTCGCGTAATAAATATTGAAAATAAGCGCCTTGCCGCCAGCAGCCGAACATTTATACCGCTTTACGTATTAAATAAAGAAGATATATATTTATCAAGCAATTAACTTAATTTGATGCTTGATATAAAAAACCAGATGCCGTTATAATTTTTGTAAGCTTGATGTGGCCTCTTAGTTAAATGGATATAACGGCCCCCTCCTAAGGGGCAGTTGCAGGTTCGATTCCTGCAGGGGCTACCAATTAAATCAATGAGTTATGTTCTTTCTTTGTTTCTATATCAACTATATGTAGTATATTTGTAGCAATGTCAGCTTTGTGCCGTTCGGATAAAAAGTGAATTTGAAAGCTTGTTGGGTGGCCCCTTCGGCTTAACCAACCTACATTTTGGTGTAGGTCGGATAAGTGGCGGAGCCACGCCATCCGACAAAAATGATGAATTTACCAGAGACAACTGCTTTACACTGTAAGTTAAACCACTCTATACCGACTATCGGCTGAGTGCCATTAGCGGACACTCAATCTTGACACCAAGTGATCAAAAACCAATCTAATACGTTGTGGTACTGGACCACGTTGAGGGCGATAAATATATAAATCCCAAGGCACCGGCTCGGCCTCTTCTAACACTCTCACAAGTTTCTCTTGGCGTAATAAGTCTTGGACCAAAAAGTCAGGAATTTGAGCAAAACCTAGTCCATTTTGTATAGCCATTAATTCAGCTTCGGTGTCGGCACTTCGAAAACGTGTTATGGATGGCGTCCACTGTCTGTCCATGGAAAAAATCCATGGCCAAAGCTTTCCCGTATTGCGATCTACTAACCCTGTAACCGGCAAGTGGTTTAGTTCTTCAATAGACGCAGGCCTTCCCACTCTATTTATTAAGTCAGGCGAAGCCACGACATACATATTAATTTTGGTGAGCTGGCGGGCAATAAATCGACTATCTCTCATGAAGCCGATACGAATCCCAATATCTATTTTTTCGTCAACTACATCCACGCGCTCGTCACTGAGTGTCAGGTCTATATCCAGTTGAGGATGTATTGTTGAAAGTTCCAGTAACACTGGCATTAAGCACTTATGACCAAAACCAACAGGCGCTGCGATACGAACACGCCCTTGTAATTCATTACCCGAGTTAGGGGCGCTTGTTTGAAACAATTCATCTACAGCGCGCAGGCGTTCTTTTGCTATCAAAGCAAATTTTTCTCCAACTAGGGTCACTTGTATGTGTCGAGTATTTCGATGAAATAAAAGCTCCCCTTGCAATCGCTCTAACTCCTTCACTGCTCGCGTCACTGCCTGAGGAGAAATTCCCAGACGGTTAGCCGCTTCTTTAAAGCTGCGAGACTCAGCAGCAGTACAAAATATCCGGAGCATTTCCAATCTGTTAAGCATCACAGTCACATTCAGGTTTGAAATGAATACATAAATATTATTCCAAAATATGGAATTGTGAAATTAAAATATTTCCATTTATTGATTTTTGAAGGTAAGAGATACTTTGCTTGTTATTTAGACAACGTCATTCAACTTATTTGAGGATATTAACTATGAGCAGTGTTTTAGCAAATAACATCAGCGGTAAGGTCGTTGTTATCACTGGTGGTAGCAGCGGTTTAGGCGAGACCACGGCAAGACATTTAGCCAGCCTTGGCGCATCTGTTGTTTTAGGTGCCCGACGCATCGACAAGCTTGAAGCTATTGCTGCTGACATACGCGCAGCGGGCGGAGAAGTTGCGGTTCAAGCGACAGATGTGACTAGCCCGGACGAAGTGAAGGCCCTTGTAAATCTTGCACAAGAGCGCTTCGGTAAAGTTGATGTGGTTATCAATAATGCAGGGTTAATGGCGATTGCACCGTTAGCTGAGACTCGAGTTGACGAATGGGATCGCATGATTGACATCAACGTTAAAGGTCTGCTGTATGGAGTAGCCGCAGCGCTTCCGATCTTTCAGGCTCAGGGAACAGGCCACTTTATCAATATTTCTTCCGTAGCGGGTATCAAAGTATTCAGTCCCGGCGGCACGGTTTACAGCGGAACCAAATTCGCTGTTCGCGCTATTGCCGAAGGCTTACGCCATGAAGTTGGGGGTAAAATTCGTTCAACAATCATTTCACCGGGGGCAATCGAATCTGAATTAAAACATGGAAGTTCAGATACTCAGGGTGCAGCCTTTGTAAAAGATTTTTATCAGCAAAATGAAATTCCATCTGAATCTGTTGCTCGTGCTATCGCATACGCAATTGAGCAGCCTGCGGATGTGGATATCAACGAGATTGTTCTGCGCCCAACTGTTCAAGAGTTTTAATTCGTTTAATAAAAGACCGATTAACCAGCGGGTGATTTAACCACCCGCTGAATATTCAGTTTGTGAGGTTATTGATGACAACGTTAAACAGACAAATGCGTGCTTTGGTATTAGATAGCTATGAAGAGGGTACAGTATTCCGGGATGCCCTGATTAACTTACCCTCTCCATCAGCAGGTCAGGTGCAAGTAAAAATATTTGCAAGTGGAGTCAATCCTATTGATTACAAGATCCGCCAAGGTTTCGCTCCTTATGCCATGCCGGAATTACCCGCAGTACTTGGCACCGATTTAGCTGGAGAAATTGTTGCTATCGGCGACGGCGTCACCGACTTTGCAATAGGCGATGCCGTTTATGGTCTGACTGGCGGAGTGCGAGGATTGCAAGGCTCATTGGCTGAATATGCCAACGTAGATGCTGAGTTACTTGCTCTCAAACCGAAAAATTTGTCCATGCGTGAAGCTGCGGCTTTACCTCTGGTTGCACTTACTGCTTGGGAAGGTTTGGTTGACAAGGCGAATGTTAAAGCGGGCCAGAAAATCCTTATCCAAGGTGGAGCTGGCGGAGTTGGGCATTTAGCCGTGCAAATTGCTAAGGCTTTAGGTGCCGACGTTTATGCCACTGCATCGACTGGAAAACAACAACTGCTCAAGGCGCTTGGTGTCACGCCAATTGATTATCACACTGCAAGCCCTGCTGACTACATGGACGCATACACCCAAGGCAAAGGATTCGATATCATTTACGACACTGTCGGTGGCTCTGCACTCGATGCCTCATTAGGTATCATTGCACATTACGGCCATATTTTAAGCTGTGCTGCATTCAGCTCACATAACCTCGCACCGTCGTCAATACGTTCTGCAACATTGTCAGGGATTTTTGTGTTACACCCACAGCTCAGCGGAGAGGGACGCAAACATCATGGTGACATTCTGCGGCAAATTACGGCTCTTGTTGAAGCTGGACAAATTAAGCCACTACTCGATCCGTTACGCTTTTCCCTAGACACGGCAATGGATGCACATAATGCCGTAGAGTTGGGGTCCATGGGTAAAGTCGTTATTGATGTAATTGCTTAAAAAGTCATTATTGAGGATGCATATGAGCCCAAGAAAACTAATTCGAACTGTTCGTTTCCATGAATTAGGTGGCCCCGAGGTATTAACTATTGACTCACTGGCGAGTCCAAGTTTGCAGGCCACTGATGTACGTATTGCGGTCAAAGTTGTTGGGCTCAATCGTGCTGATGCCATGTTTAGGCGAGGCCGCTATATAGAAAAGGCTGACTTCCCTTCGCGAATCGGCTATGAAGCATCCGGGATAGTCATTGAAGTCGGGGAAGAGGTAAATCATTTACGCCTTGGAGAAGAGGTTTGTATTGTCCCTCAGATGGGGCTTTCTCAGAATGGCTGCTACGCAGAAGAGATTGTCGTACCAAGTGAATATGTGGCACTCAAACCAGCAGGGCTAACCTTTGCTGAAGGCGCAGCAGCTTGGATGCAGTACCTGACAGCTTATGGCGCTTTGGTCGAAATTGCTAACGTGCAAAAAGGCGATGCAGTACTGATAACAGCCGCATCGAGCAGTGTTGGATTGGCTGCGATTCAAATTGTGAATTCTCTAGGGGGTATCCCTATCGCTACAACTCAAACACGAGCTAAAAAGGCTGCTGTGCTCATGGCAGGCGCGGCCCATGTGATTGCAACTCAAGAAGAGCCGCTGCTGGATAGCTTGAGAAGCATCTTGGGAGAAAACAATTTAAAAATCGCATTTGATGCTGTCTGTGGGCCGCAGATAGCTGAAATTGCTGAAGCAATGAGCCCTGAAGGAACAATAATAGTACACGGAGCATTAAGTCCCGAAACAACTCCTTTTCCCTTAAAAATAGCACTTCGTAAAAGTCTGACAGTTAGGGGGTATGTGTTTACTGAAGTTGTAAAAGACATCGAGCGCTTTCGCAGAGCAAAGCAATTTATCCACTCGGGTTTATCCGAAGGAACACTCAAGCCTGTCATTGATCGAAGCTTTAAATTTGAAGAGATAGTGGCAGCGCACCACTATCTGGAGTCAAATCAGCAGATTGGTAAAATAGTGGTCGAACTTGATTAACAGTTCGTGGCTTCCGCTAGTCTCTCAACTCAGTCAGTGACTGATAATAATTAGCGTGGGCTTTGTTGCGGAAATCGAATGAACTAAATCAGAATCTTACGATCAGATCAGGGACATTCATTCACTGACTTTGATTACATGCCGAAGCCTCGCTACAAAACCACTAACTGGCGCAAGTACAATATTTCAGGCGTGACAGATGCGGAAGTACTCCCAAATTTACTCAAACAAACACGCCGATCCATCAAGGAAATTTCGAGAGATGGCGCATACGATACAAGGGAGTGCCACAGGGCGATTAGGGTTAAGAAAGCGATACCTCTAATCCCTCCACGTGAAGGAGCCGCCTTCTGGGAAAAAGGTCATCCACGTAATCTGGCGGTTGGTTGCCAAAAGCTCTATGGTTCGAACAAAAAGTGGAAACGAAAATATGGTTACCACAGGCGTTCATTGTCGGAGACCGCTAAGTATCGCGCAAAACAACTACTAGGCGCTTCACTCACGTTTCGAAATTACAATGCACAAGTTGGGGAGAAATACGCCATGATCAAAGCACTCAACAAGCTAACAGGGATAGGTATGCCCGAAACTCAGTATATCGTTTAAAATGCAAACGATTTTGCTAGTATTCGCTCTCAAGTTGAATTCCGCAACAAAGCCGGTTGATTGCACGTGTTACGGAGATGCATGCCCATTATTACACGACAGTGGCTGATTTTGGTCGGGAATTTGCATGTTCAGTGGCGAGTAGCATGGCGGAATTTATTGGAAGGCTAGATAACCCAAGCAATGAGATTTGGACGATCAAACGGGACGATAAAATCCATCTGTTGCCATTGATGGTGAAGATCTTGGGCATAATCGAGCACATTTACGATGGTTCATTGCGGACGACTCTTTGAGAGGTTTCGGACTAGGTAAACAGCTTCTCAATTCTGCATTAGCTTTTGCCGATGCTCAGGGTTTCGTCCAAATCAACTTATGGACTTTCTCAGGGCTTAATGCAGCTCGATATCTTTACGAAAGTCAGGGCTTTGCATTGGTGGAAGAGAAACTAGGCTCAAAATGGGGTATAGAAGTCTTGGATCAACGCTTCACCAGGTGCATATAAACGTGAATAAATATTTAAGGAGTCTCAATGACAGCTACAAAAGAAGAAGTTATCGCTTTCATGAAATCGGAGTTTCCACAAAGTAAATGCGTTGTGGAAGCAGTGAGCAACGGTAGAGCGACTGTATCTCATCATGTAGGTCAGGATGAATTACGTCCTGGCGGAACGGTTTCGGGGCCTGTTTTAATGAGTGTGGCTGATGTGGCACTTTATGTGGCGATACTTGGTAAAATTGGCATCGTGCCATTGGCAGTAACAACTAGCCTTAACATCAACTTCTTACGTAAGCCATCGGCAAATGAGCGAATCATTGCGGAATGTTCTCTGATAAAAGTCGGCCGTACTCTCGTGGTTGGGGAGGTTTCTCTGTACTCTGAGGGGGTGAGTGATTTAGTAGCACATGTTGTGGGTACATACTCTATACCGCCCTATACATCGAAACGAAGTGAGAATATTAAAACAATTAACTCTCTGAAAGCTTGACTCCGTTTAAAAGAAAAAAGGCAGTTATTTGAGGGGAAGATTAGTGGTTACCAATTGCAATCTTATATAAACGCCTACTTCAGGCCTGCAGCGGAGGCATTGAAGCAATTCGAGGCTAACAAACAAAGTCAGTCGGACAGCTAACGCTGTCGCTGCTTTGGGCGTAGAACGTTCGCCCCTTGTCTGAAGCGGACTTGCGCAAAAGTTATGTCCAACGTCCGCTAATCGCTCAACGAAGCCCTCCATTAAATTTTTCATAATAAAAAAGCGAGCTATCAATTAGCCCGCTTTATAAAATACTTTGCCGAACCCCGAACCC
>NZ_JQFL01000013.1:0-106171 GCF_000764215.1 Pseudoalteromonas sp. ND6B | reverse complement strand
ATGGCAAAAGAAAAGTTTGAACGCGTAAAACCGCACGTAAACGTTGGTACAATCGGCCACGTTGACCACGGTAAAACTACACTAACTGCAGCAATCACTAACGTACTTGCAAAAGTATACGGCGGTGTTGCTAAAGATTTCGCATCAATCGATAACGCTCCAGAAGAGCGCGAGCGTGGTATCACAATCTCAACTTCACACGTTGAGTACGATACTCCTACTCGTCACTACGCACACGTAGATTGTCCTGGTCACGCCGATTATGTTAAAAACATGATCACTGGTGCTGCTCAAATGGACGGCGCTATCTTAGTAGTTGCTGCGACTGACGGTCCTATGCCACAAACTCGTGAGCACATCCTACTTTCTCGCCAAGTTGGCGTTCCTTACATCGTTGTATTCATGAACAAATGTGACATGGTTGATGATGAAGAGCTACTTGAGCTAGTAGAAATGGAAGTTCGTGAACTTCTTTCTGAATACGACTTCCCAGGTGATGACTTACCACTAATTCAAGGTTCTGCACTTAAAGCACTTGAAGGCGAAGAGCAATGGGAAGCTAAAATCGTAGAGCTTGCAGAAGCACTAGATACTTACATTCCAGAGCCAGAGCGTGACATCGATAAGCCATTCATCATGCCTATCGAAGACGTTTTCTCAATCCAAGGTCGTGGTACTGTTGTAACTGGCCGTGTTGAAGCTGGTATCATCAACGTGAACGACGAAGTTGAAATCGTTGGTATCAAAGAGACGACTAAGTCTACTTGTACTGGTGTTGAGATGTTCCGTAAGCTTCTTGACGAAGGTCGTGCTGGTGAGAACATTGGTGCACTTTTACGTGGTACTAAGCGTGAAGACGTTGAACGTGGTCAAGTACTAGCTAAGCCTGGTTCAATCAAGCCACACACTACATTCACTTCAGAAGTATACGTACTTTCGAAAGATGAAGGTGGTCGTCATACTCCATTCTTCAAAGGTTACCGTCCACAGTTCTACTTCCGTACAACTGACGTAACAGGTGACGTACAGTTACCAGAAGGCGTAGAAATGGTAATGCCTGGTGATAACGTTAAGATGACTGTAACGCTAATCGCGCCAATCGCGATGGACGAAGGTCTTCGTTTCGCTATCCGTGAAGGTGGCCGTACTGTAGGTGCTGGTGTTGTAGCAACTATCGTAGAGTAATAATTAACGTTTAAGTTAATTGTTAGAAAAAGGTCACTTAGGTGGCCTTTTTTAATGGCTGCGATTTACATCATGTGAAGGTGGCGCAGTTACCTTAGGCGTAGGTGCTTTGTAGCAACTATCGTAGAGTAATAGTTAGCCTAGCTAATTAATACTAAAAAAACCCGAGCTTAGCCTCGGGTTTTTTAATGTCTGCAATTTACTTCATGTGAAGGTGGCGCTCTTACCTTAGGGGTAGGTGCTTTGTAGCAACTATCGTAGAGTAATAATTAGCCTAGCTAATTAATATGAAAAAAACCGAGCTTAGCGTCGGGCTTTTTAATGTCTCAAGAAAAATACAGGTTTCAGGTATTAGGTGCGAGGCTTCAGGCAGAGCAAAGTGGTATTAATTTGATCATCGTAGCATGGGTTGAGTTTTATCGAACTCAGAGGATAAAGCATGAAGGTGGCGCACTTACTTAGGCATCGGTGCTTTGTAGCAACTATCGTAGAGTAATCATTAGTTGTAATGCATTAAGCATTAATAAAACCCGAGCTCAGTCTCGGTTTTTTTATGCCTGAGGTAAAGTGTAATTATTAATGTTATCGCTGTAACAAAGTAGGAGTATGGACTTAATTAGTTAGTAACCAGCATTCTTACGTATTTCATCAAGCATATCTTGGTTACCCATCATTTCGTCAAGCGTTGCCCTTACTGCATTGTCAGAGCTGTTGTCATAAACTGAAAGTAGATGTTGCGCCATTTGCTTCGTATAACCACCTTGTTTATTTTGAGCTTGGTAGTATTGCGCCATCAACCCTTGTGCAGCTAAGCGACGGATATAATCATTCGTGTCTTGCTCTAACAAGTTTGTAAACTGCTCTGCAAGGCGGTAATCAAGTACCGGTGTTTGAGTTGATAACTCAACAGCTTGAATTTTAAATTTTTCGTCACTACTGTTGTTCGCTAAATTTAAAATGTTACCCACTACTTCATAGTCATACTCAGGCATAGTAGATTTATTTAGAATATACATATTCATTTGCAGTTGGCTCAGTGCAGCTAACCTATTTAAATCAGAGATGCTTGGATCTAAAGTTTGCTCTCTTAATTGAGAATTTATTTGTTTTGCATAATCAGGTTCTGATTTGATCCTTAAATCATAGTCTTCTGGTAAATCTGCATAAAAGCTATAAAGAGGGTTTTGCTCACGTCGTTTTTCATCTTCTTGCTGCTGTTTTTCCTCTAGTACGTCAAGAACAAGTTCCTTAAATTCGTCGGTATCTTGTTCTTGATAAGAGTCATTAGCGTGCAGTTTTAAGTTTGCTATTTTGCGTTGTAGCGAACTTACTTTCTTGCTTAGTTCGTCAATTAGGGCTTCATTTGATTGCTGGTATTCTGCAGGAGTACTAATAGAAACTGTGGAGCTTAGCTGTTGCTGGTTGGGTTTATTAAGCGAACTGGCCTGATCTTTAAAAAATGTTCCGTAGCATGAAATTACCAAGGCAAGTGTTGCTATAGCAATCGCAATAGTTCCTTTGTTTATAGTCATAAAATAATCAGCCTCTAAAATGGGTAATTTATCTGTTTTCGAAATATAAGTCTGTTAAAAAGTGTGTTAAATGAGGGTTAAATATACAGGTTAATTAAGAATGCGGGGCGTGAGTGGCGAAATACGGTGTTTAAAGTGGCTATAAGCGCTAGACCTAAGCCTAGCGCGTAAAGCTTAATGAGATTTTGCGTATTGCTCAGCTTGCTTCCACACTCTTAGCGTATTGCCGCTTAAAATCTTTTTAATATCGCTATCGCTGTAGCCTCTATCCATTAAGCCTTGTACAAGGTTTGGGTAGCTAGACACATCTTTTAAGCCGATAGGCAGCGAGTCACCTACACCGTCGTAATCAGAGCCAATACCAACATGATCGATACCAATTAGCTTCACAACGTGATCAATATGATCAAGTACTTGCTCTAAGCTTGCAAATGGGTAGGGGTTTTTAGCGCGGTACATCGCATCAAAATCTTTACTTAACTTAGTACCATCTTTTTTTACCGCTTCTTTTTTACTCTTTAACTGTTTGCCCCACGTACCTGCTTTAGCAGTAACAAAGCTTGAACCAAAGTTAATTTGAATCACACCACCGTTCTTTTTAAGAGCTAATAACATGTCGTCATTCATATTACGCTCAAAACCTGGTGTGTATTTACGTAGTGATGAGTGTGATGCAATCACAGGGGTGTTAGACAGTTCCATCACTTGATAAAACGCATCGTCCGAGATATGAGACACATCAATCAGCATGCCGATATTATTCATCTCTTTTACTAGCTCTTTACCAAATGGGCTTAGGCCTTTCCACTTGCGACGAATATCGTATGATGAGTCAGAAATATGGTTGCTTTGCGAGTGAGCAAGGGTGATATAGCGCACACCACGGTCAAAAAAATGCTGTAGGTTGTTTAAATCGCCTTCAATGGGTGAGCCGTTTTCCATGCCCATAGCAATCGACATTTTACCTTGCTTAAATTGTGCTTCGATATCGCTTGTTGAGCTGGCAATGGCAAACTTGTCAGGTGCACGTTGTGCAATTGCTTCCATACCATCAATCAATTGATTCGCTAATTGAAAGCTTTTGCCTTTGCCTTCAAACTCTAAATGAGCAGGAATATAAATCGACATAAATGGGGCGTTTAAACCACCTTCAACCGCGCGTGGGTAGTCAAAGTCACCGCCCTCAGTGGCTTTAGTAACATCTGCCCATTTATCATGAATACGGTAAGGTACATCAATGTGGGTGTCGATTAAAATGGTATCGTGAGCAAGCTTGATTGCTTTATCCGAAGGGGTAACTTGCGTAGCGTGTGCCCCTGCAACGGTGAGTGCGATGGCGCTAAGTGCTAGACGTAATTTCATGTTCTTACCTGTTTTATTATAATAATGCTAATGATTGTAACAACAATCGATTCGTCCTGCCTACTATCCGTTTATCCTCTTTTTTAGCCATTAATCACTTATTACCCTAAGGTATCAAGCGTAATCGTTATAGTTCTAGCCAACAAAGACTCAGTATGCATCTAAGGCGTACTGCAATTTAAGGGGTATCACTATGCAATTTACTATCAACAATAAGCAGTGCAAACTATCTTTAAAACCAACCTTAGCAGTATTATTACTGGGATTGTCATCAATTAGTTACGCCAATGAAACAGATGATAAAACCGATTTAGTGCTTAAATTCCATGAGGGTTTCTCTGTTGACTTTCAAACAGCCAAAATAAAAGACGTGTTTGATGGTAACGGTGTTGGTATTAATTACCAAGCTTCATTGAGCGAGCTTTCAGAAGACCAGCTTAATGGTAAGGTTGATCTTTATGGGCGTTTGCAGCACCAAATAAATGAAGAGGGCAGTAAATCTAATTTAACTCAAACCGAAATCACCTTAGGGGTTAATTGGGCATATTCAAATAAGACACATTTTTATATCGAAAGTGCATTAATGAAGCAGCAACTTGAAGTTAATAATCGCGTTGGTTCTCAAACATTTAATATTACTCGTCTCGGTGGCAAATATAATTTTTATAAGGATTTTGTGGTGAATGCGGCTCTAGAGCATCGCGATGCGTTAAAAAACGAGACTGGGTATAAGTTGGCACTTGAGACAACCAAGGCAAAATATGCTTTATTTAGCGCGGGTTACCTAAGTGTAGGTAATAATCAATCAATGTTTTTTACTTTAATATCAAAGTTTTGAGTAGCAAACTAACATAGCTTGGGTACAATACTGTGTATTATCAAAGGAGTGTGCCCATGCGAACTTATTGGCTTTGTCAGTTTTTAGTTTTTATTAGTATTGTGCTTATAAACTATGGTTTAGGAGTTGCGTTATTAAATACGTCAATTGAGCACCATGCTAATTTGCTTTTAAGGACTATCTCGCATGCATCCGTATTTGTTTTATTGACACATTTTATCCTTTACACCCTAGGTAACAGGCTATGTGGTAAGTTAAAAATAGCACGACTCAATATTTTTTTGTTAAGTGCATTGTCTATTTTGTTAGCGCTAATGCAGACGCTGAATGTGATTTATTTTACGCCTTTCATTTTACCTGAGAGCGCGTCGAGTATGAGCATACAAATGTATGGAGAAACAACCGTAGATTTGAATGAGAAACAGTTTACCGGAATAATCTCAAGCTTTTTAAATGCATTAGTAATGAGTTTAATATGGAGTAGTTGTTACTTAGCTGTTGTATCGCGAAGAGAGAAAAAACTTATTATGAGCCAGCTGAAAGAGCAGCAACTTGAAAGCCTTAAAAACCAAATAAAACCTCACTTTTTATTCAATACTTTAAATACAATTCGCGGCATGATTTACCAAGATCAAGATAAAGCTGCTGATATTGTTACTCAGCTTTCGGAGTTATTTAGATATAACCTCAACACAGACTTAGAAACCCACGTCAACTTTGATCAAGAGTGGAAGGTATGTGAACATTATTTAGCGATTGAAAAAGTAAGGTTTGGTAAACGGCTTTTAGTAACAATGCAGTGTGATGATTCGTTAAAAAAAGTTGTGTTACCGAGTATGGCTTTATTAACTTTAATTGAAAACGCCACAAAGCATGGCATTGCTCATTTAGAAGAGGGTGGAGAAATAAAAGTAAATGTAGTCAGAACAGGGGAAACTGTCACGATTACAGTGAGTAACCCTTTTGATGAAACGAAACTTAAGTCCGGCACCAAATTAGGATTACAGAATATTCAATCAAGACTTGAACTAATGTTTGCGCAACGAGGTAAATTGTTTATTGAAAAACAGAGCTGTCAGTTTAATGCAACTTTGGAGGTGCCCTATGCTGCATAATAAGCCAACCATAACAGCATTAATTGTTGATGATGAGCTCCTTGCTCGAAATGAGTTAGCTCGGTTATTAAAGCCTTATAAGCACATAGATATAATTGATGAGGCTGAAAATATTAGCCATGCCAATGAATTAATAAAAAAGCATAAGCCTGATGTTGTTTTTCTTGATATTGAAATGCCGGGCGGCACAGGTATTGAGCTTGCAGAGCAGCTTGCAGGTGAGACACCTATTATATTTTGCACAGCCTACAACGAGTTTGCTGTAGATGCCTTTAGTCTTAATGCCGTTGACTATTTACTAAAGCCCATTGTAAAAGAGCGTTTAGAAGGTACCTTAGAAAAGCTGGAAGGGCAACTGACACAGCGCCCTGTTAGTTACTTAGATGATAACTTTAAATTGATGGTTAAATTTTCTGAGAACATGAAAATTATCAAATTGGCAGACATTTTAAGGTTTGAAAGTATTGGTAATCATGCGGCGATCTATACTGCATTCGGGAAGGCCTATATTCATAGCTCTTTAACTAAAATTGAAGCTCGCTTAAATCCAGATTACTTTTTACGAGCAAGCCGCAGTGACATAATACGACTAGACGCGATAATAGAACTCGAAGAAACTATTAACTATGGGCTATTAGCAAAGCTCAGTAATGGTGCGCAAGTTGAAATATCTCGTCGTCAAGCAAGTAAATTAAAGCAACAATTAAGCTTTAATTTATAGTTATTGCTGCTGATGTTGCTCTTCACTTTGTAGTGCTTTGAATTCACTTTTAGAAATTATGGTGACCGACTCATGTAGCTCAGAGAAAAACACCATAGCTTCGCCGCTTTTTAATTGCTGATTTACTTGCGCTACTTTACTTTCAATACTGAACTCTTGTTCGCCATAGTCAGTGCCTTCGCGCAAAACGTAGCTTTCAATTAGGTTGTACAGTGTGTCTTTATCAAGTTGTTCAAAAGGAATAATCATAGCCACTCTTTATCGGTGTTATTAAATACACATTGCTTAAAATAATCAGGCACCACTTGCTCTAACCAAAACACGGGTTTAAATGGGTTGTTACCGCTAATAAAACCTACGTGGCCGCCCCTCTCTGAGATGCGCAGCGTAACATGCTCACTTACATCCTGACTACTTGGAACTGCTTTAATCGACAGCATAGGGTCGTCTTTGGCATGAATAATTAGTGTGGGTGTCGCAATATCTTTTAAATACGGCATGGCACTGGCTTTTTTGTAGTAGTCGTGCGCATTTTCAAAGCCATGTAGCGGTGCTGTAAGCTGGTTATCGAACTCTAATAAATCGTCAATTTCCATTAACTGATCGGTGGTGATCGGTATTTGCTGTTTAATTTGTGGTAGTTTGCGTTGCATCGACTTTTTCATCCGATCGAGCAAATATTTTTGGTAAATTTTACCTAAGCTTTTACGAATAACATCACTAGATGATGACAAATCATAGGGCGCAGATATCACGGCGGCTGCACTAAGCGGGCAGTGAATGTGTTCTTCCCCTAAGTATTTAGCCAGCACATTACCACCCAATGAAAAGCCAACCGCCAAAATCGGGCGCTTTGGAAATTGCTGTTTTAAATGGTTTATAAAAAAAGCTAAATCGGCAGTGTCGCCACTATGGTAGGCTCTTGGCAGGCGATTGACTTCGGTTGAGCAGTTTCTAAAGTGCATTAGCACCACTGCAAACCCTTGCTTTTTTAATGCTTTCATCATGCCTTTGGCATAAAAACTATTTATGTTGCCTTCAAGTCCATGAAGTACCACTGCGAGCGGCGCCGTTTCGTTATGCGGGAGTGACCAAGCAAGCTCAATAAAGTCACCATCGGGTGTATCAAGTTGCGCAAGTTCGTAGCGAGTATGGTGAAAAGGGCGAAAAAAACGCGGCATTATGGTTTGAACGTGTCGGTTGGTCATCCACCATGCGGGTTTGAACTTAGGGATCATGTCTGTACTACGCACTTTGCAATAAACGAAGCGCTAGTGTAGCAAATTTTTTATATTTAAAAATAAAAAGCGCCTAATCAGTAAACTAATAAGGCGCTTTGTGCGTCGTGCTTAATGCTGTTCTTTAATATCTGCATCGTGTACTTTTTTCATGAAAAAATACACAAAGAAGAGGCATAAACTAATAACGACGCCTAAAAATCCAAATGATAAAAATAGTACTGGGTCGCTAAAAAAATCTCTAAAGAATACGTCCATAATGGCCTCCTGATGTCTATGGGTTAATCATAGGCTGGCTTGGCAGGGCTTGATATGATCCAGATCAAGCTATTTAACAGATTATAAAATGGGCAATGCAGATGTTGATTTTGATCAATAAAGTTAAGTCGATTTTGCACTTTTTAGTAAATTATCTGCGATTTTTTAATCACTTTTATAATAAAGATGGTCAGCAAAGTTCAGCTTTGAATAACCGTTGCTTTGTTTTAAGTTAAATAAAACAAACCTGGTGTTAAATATATTTGACATGGCTAAAGAGTGAACTTATAGTTTTAAAGTCAAAAATATTTTACTTGGGGTTAGCTTTATATGACTCGTTCAGAGCACTTTAAAGAATTTTTACAAAGCATAAGTTTTAGAGAACTGACGCTGAGTATCGATTTACTAGTAAGCGTGTATATATCTTACTTTTATGTAAACAGCCTAATGAATGCGAGTACGCAGCAGCTTAGTTCTGTTTCTTGGTTATCTGGTTTATTGCTACAGGTGTTAATTTATTCTGTGATACTTATAGTATTGAGCTATTTATTACTTTCATTTATCAGTGATAATGAATTAAATCAGCCACCTGATGTGAGAGAAAAGCAAATAAATTTAGTGGGTTATAAATATAAGGCCATAATATTACAGACGGGAATTTGTGTTGCTATTGTTCAATATCAAATTGAAGCTAATAACTGGGGCCCAGCCATTGAATATAATATTCCATACTTACCAATGCACGTCATGGTAGGTGCTTTTTTGATTGCCGAAATAGTCAACTATATAGCGCAGCTTTATAAAGGTAGAACGGGTAATATTTATGAATGAGTATGTAATAACTAACTCTATTCGAACATTACGTTTTTTACGCGATGAAATGACGCAAAAGCAATTAGCAGATGCTATTGGTGTAACTCGGCAAACGGTAATGGCAATTGAGGCAAATAAATATTCACCCTCTCTAGAAGTGGCTTTTAAAATTTCTATAGTTTTTAACTTGCCATTAGAAGAGGTGTTTCAATACAAAGCCAAAGATATGCAGCTTGGTTTATAAAACAAACCAAAGTAACCACGTAAATAACGAGTTAATATTCATAATATAAGTGATCTGATGAAAATAATGGTGAAAAATTATGCCAAATATTTATCGCTGTTATTGGGCGTTGAACAGGCTGTTAAATCCATACTATTAACTACATCAATCAATATTATTTGTTGCTGCTTTTCTAACTTCAACTCGGCGCCGAGAAGTGCTTTTCGAATTGCGGCGTAATCGGTAATCTCGGTTTGATTTGTTTTTAAATAGGCGCGGGTAGTACGTAGAGGCTTTAATACCTGCTGCTCAAATTCACTAATAGATTGTTCAAGCTTGCTCAGCTGTGTTTGGTTAATAGCTAGATTGAGAGAATCTAAGTAATACAGCAACAAGCATAGGTTGACGTTTTTACCTTGCAGGTTTTGGTAATCTAACAGGCGCGCTTGCATGCCATCTTCGCTATAAAGCTGACATGCAAACTGCCAAAAATCGTTGCTGTTAAGCAAGTTCATCGGCGAATGCCTGTTCTTTTTGTTCCATCTCTTCAAGGGCCATTAATAACTCTTCTTCAACATTATTAAGCTTAGGCGTAAGTGTGGCTTGCTTGGTAATTAGCTCTTTGAGCTTAGCTTTATTTTCATCGTTATAAAGTGTGTTATCGCCGAGCGCCTCTTCAACGTCAGCTAATTCTGCAGCAAATTTATCCAATTGCTTTTCAAGCTTTTCAATTTGCTTTTTAAGCGGTTGAATCGCTTTTCTAAACTCGGCCTCTAAGCGCTTTTGCTCTTTTCGGTTTACTTGTGAGTGGGCTTTTGGCTCGTCATCGGTGTCGCTTTTAGCGGCTTCTTTATTAGCATTAAGCAGCCACTGATAATACGCGTCTAGGTCGTAACCAAACTGAGTAACTTCGCCGTTATCAACTAAGTAAAATTCATCAGCGGTGTTTTTAAGCATGTGGCGATCATGCGATACCGTGACCATAGCGCCTTCAAAGCCTTGTAATGCCATAACCAATGCGTGGCGCATTTCTAAATCAAGGTGGTTAGTTGGCTCATCGAGTAGTAATAAATTTGGTTTTTGATAAACCAACATAGCCAGCACTAAACGGGCTTTTTCGCCGCCTGAAAAGGGGGCAACAGGGTCTAGTGCTTTATCGCCTACAAAGGCAAAGCCGCCTAAAAAGTCACGCAGTGATTGTTCGCTGGCTTTAGGGTTTAAACGTTGCAGGTGAGTGACGGCACTGGCTTTTAAATCAAGTGATTCCAATTGATGCTGCGCAAAGTAGCCAATGTTTAACCCCTGATGCTGAAACACTTCACCTGCTTGAGGTTGTAAGTCACCAGAGAGCAGCTTAATAAGTGTTGATTTACCTGCGCCATTTCTACCAAGTAGAGCGATACGGCTGCCTGGCACTAAGTTCAGCTTAATACTGTTTAAAATGGTCACATCACCATAACCGGCTTTCGCTTTGTCGAGTGTCATTAGCGGGTTAGGCAGAGCGGTTGGCTCGGCAAATTCAAAATCAAATGGCGAGTCAGCATGTGCAGGGGCAAGTTTTTCCATGCGTTCTAGCGCTTTAACGCGGCTTTGTGCCTGTTTGGCTTTACTGGCTTTAGCTTTAAAACGAGTAATAAATTGCTCTAAGTGGGCAATTTGATCTTGTTGTTTTTCAAACATGGCTTGCTGCTGTAATAAACGCTCAGCTTTTTGGCGTTCAAACTGCGAGTAATTGCCTTTATATACATTGATAAGTTGTTTATCTATATGCCAAATTTGATCAACCACCGCATCTAAAAACTCTCGGTCATGAGATATCAGTACCAATGTACCAGTGTAGGCACGTAAAAAACGCTCAAGCCAATACACAGCATCTAAATCAAGGTGGTTTGTAGGCTCATCCAGTAACAGCAAGTCGGCATCGCGAATAAGCGCTTGGGCTAAGTTTAAACGCATACGCCAACCACCCGAAAATGCACTTACTGGGTTTTCTATTTGGTTATTAGCAAACCCTAAGCCATGTAATAGCTCTCCTGCCTTGGCTTCTATGCTATAGCCTTTAATATTTTCAAGCTGAATATGCACTTTAGCTTGAGTGTCGCCATCATTGGTTTGCTCAGCTTCACGTAAAGCAATTCGTAGCGCATAATATTCAGGGTGGCCTTGCAGTACGTAATCTATAGCGCTTATTTCAAGGGCGGGGGTTTCTTGTTTTACTGAGGCCAGTGACCAATCTTTAGGAATACTGCAATTACCGCCATCTAACGAAAGCTCAGACTTTAATAAACTAAATAGCGTTGACTTACCACAGCCATTAGCACCAACAAGGCCTACTTTGTGCTCTGGAAATAATGTAGCCGATGCATTTTTTAATAAAGCTTTGCCACCGCGAAGCAGTTCTATTTCTGAGATTTGGATCATAAATACGTTACTTTACTGTGCCTTGATTGAATTGCGGCCATTATAACACGGATCTTATTAGCTATATCAATCGTATCAAGTAGGCAAATATTGCGATAAAATAACGTCAGTCAAAATGGTAGGAAAAACGAAGTGAAACATAAAAAACGATTTATTGCTGGAGCAACGTGTCCTGAGTGTAAAACCATGGATATGTTAATGCTCTACAAAGAGCATGACGTAGAAAAAGTTGAATGTATGCAGTGTGGTCATAAAATGGCTCAACCAGAGCAGGCTGTGCAGGCATCAACACGCCAATTTGAACAGATCATTGGCGTGTTTAATCCAGGCGACTAAACCTAAACAGTTTAGTAATGCGGTGGCGGAGGCTCCGGCATATTCGACATCATAGGTTGCGATGCTTGCGACTCTTTAAGTTTTTCAGCCAGCAATTCGGTTTGGCGCTTTATTTTTGCCAACTGTTGCTGGTGAACTTTTATTTCATCATTCAAAATTTCAATTGTTTCGTCTTGAAAAGCCACTTTAGCCTCAAGTTCCATTAGCCGATGTTCAATTGTGTTCATTTGGTTCTCGTATAATAAAGCGCTCAGCGATTCCGCTCGAGCTTTCAGTTAACAATGATTTACCGTTATCTGTAAATGCCACATCAAGTACCACTGCCGATTTGGGCTTACTGCCTTCTCGCGGAGTGACTTGCCATGTTTGAATTTTTTCACCGCTGGTTAGCTGCCATAAATCAACCCGTTTATTGGGTGAACCGGTTGCTAATAAAGTGCCTTGATCGTTAAAGCGCACTGCGGTAAAAATTTTCTGACGCGCAATATACTTTAGTTTACTAACAAGGTCACCTGTAGTCAGCTTCCATACATTTGCTTGTGCCATACTGTCGGCGGTAAAAGCATAGCGCCCTTGAGGATCTAAAGCGACCTGCGTTACTCGGGTTGGGTGATTAAAGCGATGAACTACTTGCCCACTTTGAGTATCCCATAAGTAGGCAACATAATCGTTAGAGCCGCTTAGTGCATAGCGCCCGTTGGGTGATAGGTCAACGGTATTTACTTTTTCTTGATGGCCTAAAAATTCAATGCGCCTACCTGTGTTAAGGTTTATAAATACCACAACGCCATCGCTGCGCCCGTAAACAACACTTTGGCCTTGGTTGCTAATGGCAATATCGCGAATGCTGGCTTTTTGTATTTTATAAAAGCCTTTATTTTTGCCGGTGGCAATATCCCAGACCGCAAAGGTGGTTTTTTCGGCGGTAACAGCCACGCTATTATCAAAAGCAATGGCTACGGCATAAACTAAGCTATCTTCAGCCTGCTGTTGAAACCATTGGTATTTAAGCGCTTGCTGTTGATTATCCCAAAGGGCGACCCCATGATGGATAGAAGACACTAAGCTGTATTGACCATCGTGCGATAACGCAGATGAAAAGGCGCCCTGTGCAGTGTGCTCAAAACTGGCCACTGCTTGTTGTTTTTCATCACTACATGCAATTGTTAATAAACAGCAAGTGGCGACTAAAAAAGTACGAAATAACGACATATTACAGGTATTTCCTCTTAACTCTTAGTGACTGAGAGGTTAGACTAGGTCTCGTTAAACGCCTAGGTTGTTTGTCTAATCACTGGATATGTTTTTAGTTTAGCTATTAAACAAGCAGCCTACCATGTAGGCCGTTAATCTTTAACTAGTAATATTACAATAAATGGCAACTGCAAAGTGTGTCGGAGATTTAAAATGAGAAAGACGATTAAATTGTCATTGATTGCAGCGTCAGTTTTAGCGCTTACAGCTTGTAATCAAGAAGCAAAAAAAGAGCAAGCAGACGTTAAGCTAGATACTGTAGCACAGCAACAAGCGTACGGTATTGGTGCATCAGTAGGTAACTTTTTAAATAAAGATCTAGCGGATAAAAAAGAAATTGGTATTGAATTAGACCAAGCTTTATTAATGCGAGGCTTTGAAGATGCACTTGCGGGTAATGCAAAAATTGACGAAGAGAAAATTCGTGAAGTACTAACAGCATTAGACGAATCAGTGCGTACTAAACAAGAAGAAAAAGCAAAAGTAGAGTCTGAAAAAAGCAAAGCTGAAGGTGAAAAATACCTAGCTGATAACGCTAAAAAAGAAGGCGTGATGGTTACTGAGTCTGGTTTACAGTACGAAGTAATGAGCGAAGGCGAAGGCGCAAAACCAGTAGCAACTGATGTGGTTAAAGTACATTATAAAGGCACATTGTTAGACGGTACTGAGTTCGATAGCTCTTACTCACGTAACGAGCCGACAACGTTCCCACTAAACCGTGTAATTCCAGGTTGGACTGAAGGTTTACAACTTATGCCTGTAGGGTCTAAGTACAAATTTACTATTCCTTCAGACCTTGCTTACGGCGATCGTGATTTAGGTAAAATTCCTGCTAATTCAACACTTATTTTTGAAGTTGAATTATTAGAAATTCAAAATGATGCAGGAGCTGCCGCTGCAGAATAAGCGTTATAGATAATAAAAAAGGGACCTTAGGTCCCTTTTTTATTACGTCGAATAACTAATTAGTCAGTATGATTAGAAAATAAGTTATCAATCAGCTCATCTTCAAGTGCAAAGCGCGCTTCGAGTGCTTCACCCATTACTGAAAGATCGTTATCAAAGCCTTCTAGTAAATCTTCAGCGTCTACCTCAGCGTACTTATCGTTGAAATCCAGAGCGATGTCAGTGGTATCTGAAATACGTGGGTATATCGTATTAGCGAGTTGCTGGCTTTCTAGGCCTTTCTTTTCGCAGGCTTTAGCAATATCGTCGTACACTTCAAAGTGTCCGGCCGATAAATAATCCATTAAAATTTGGCAAAATGCCTGAATTTGTGATGGTTCAGGCAAAGACTGATCTTTTTTCTCATAAGGTGAAAAGCCTGCAATTTTACAGTAAAGCACAATCAGCTCTTGGCGTTCGTTTAACCAATTATCGATGACCGTATGGCTACCCCCCCACTTTTGTTGAGCTTTTTCTACACGCTTCAGCATAATTCTTCTCCTAAGCTGGGTTGGATTTTTTAAATTAAAAATAAAACTTATGTTATCCAAGATATATTTAATTGGCGTGTATATCAACAAGTAAAATAGATGTAATACCAGAGGGAATTTTGTTTAAGGGTATAAGTTGTAAGTAATTTATTCCAGGCAAGAAAAAACCACCTATTACGGTGGTTTAATTTCTTTATTAGACTTGTTTAAACAAGCATTCTTATTTTTATTAGAGATTTTTATTATTTTTATATTAACAATTTTTGTTATTGTTTTGTTAACGCGGGAGATACAATATCAAGCTTTTTAGATGTTGCAAATAGTTTAATGAAAAGTTTTTATTATTAACGTTTGTTTGGTTGTTTTATGTACAAAGCAACATAAAAATTAAAAATTACTTGATCTAGCGCTACTCTGTAGCGATTTAATCGCTTAGCGATAGAGGGGGCGTGAATATGGTGGTACAATCTTGCACAATTTCTAAAAGCCCTAGGACTCTATACGCTATGAGCGAATTAAAAAACGACCGTTATTTACGTGCCCTTGCCAAGCAACCTGTTGATGTCACGCCGGTATGGATGATGCGTCAAGCAGGACGTTATTTACCTGAATACCGTGCTACACGTGCACAAGCGGGCGATTTTATGAGCCTGTGTAGAAATGCTGAGTTAGCCTGTGAAGTAACATTACAGCCTTTGCGCCGTTACCCATTAGATGCAGCTATTTTGTTTAGTGATATTTTAACTATTCCCGATGCAATGGGATTAGGCTTGTACTTCGAAACCGGCGAAGGCCCTAAGTTTGAACGCCCAATTTCGTCACTAGCTGATGTTAAAAAAATTCCTAAACTTGATCCTACCGATGAGCTTGGCTATGTAATGAACGCAGTGAGCACTATTCGTCGTGAACTTAAAGGCGAAGTGCCATTAATTGGTTTTTCTGGTTCGCCTTGGACACTTGCAACTTACATGGTTGAAGGTGGTAGCAGTAAAGTATTTGGTAAAATCAAAAAAATGGCGTTTGCTGAGCCGCAAACACTGCATTTATTACTCGATAAACTAGCTGATTCGGTGATAGATTACTTAAACGCGCAAGTTAAAGCGGGTGCGCAATCGCTAATGGTATTTGACTCATGGGGCGGTGTACTAAGCCCGCGTGATTACAATGAGTTTTCATTGCAATACATGCATAAAATTGTTGATGGCTTAATTCGTGAATACGATGGCCGTAAAGTACCGGTTACTTTATTTACCAAAAATGGTGGTCAGTGGATTGAAGCGATTGCCGCAACGGGCTGTGACGCAGTAGGTTTAGATTGGACTATTAACATTGGTGATGCTAAACGTCGTGTTGGCGATAAAGTAGCACTGCAAGGTAATATGGACCCATCAATGCTTCATGGTACGCCTGATCGTATTCGCCAAGAGGTTGGTACTATTTTAGAAGACTTTGGTACTGGCAATGGCCATGTATTTAATTTAGGCCACGGTATTACACCAGATGTTGACCCAGAAAATGCCGGTGTATTCATTAACGCCGTGCATGAATTAAGTGCGCAATATCATAAATAGTTTCTAAATAACGATGAGTTATTAAAAAAGCCCGCTTGATTCAAGCGGGCTTTTTGTTACCTAGTGCTTGATATTACTTAAACAAGCGATTTAAGCCATTTAACGCCGCAACTCGGTAGGCTTCTGCCATCGTTGGGTAGTTAAACGTGGTATTTACAAAGTAGTCGATGGTGTTGCCACCATTTTTTTGTTCCATAATAGCTTGGCCAATATGCACAATTTCAGAGGCACGCTCACCAAAGCAGTGCACGCCGAGTACTTCTTTGGTTTCTGTATGAAATAATATTTTTAAACTGCCCACATCGGTGCCTGCAATTTGCGCGCGGGCTAAATGTTTAAATTGCGCACGTCCCACTTCATACGGTACTTTTGCAGCAGTTAATTGCTGCTCTGTTTTACCGACAGAACTCATTTCAGGAATAGTATAAATACCGGCTGGAATATCAATAATCAGCTTTTCATCACAATTACCACACGCGATGGCATCTGCGGCAATTCGACCTTGATCAAAGGCAGCACTAGCAAGGCTTGGATAGCCAATAACATCACCTACCGCGTATACATTGTCTACTTCTGTTTGGTAGGTTTCGTTTACTTTTATCTGTCCGCGGCTATCTGCTTTTAAGCCAATGGCTTCTAAATTAAGGGTATCAGTGTTACCGGTTCGGCCATTGGCAAATAAAATACAGTCAGCTTTAACACGTTTGCCCGATTTTAAATGCATAACAACGCAGTCATCACGGGTTTCAATGCGATCAAACTCTTCGTTATGACGAATTACAATACCGCTATTCCAAAAGTGATAGCTTAATGCATCAGATATTTCAGCATCCATGAACGCCAATAAGCGATCGCGAGTATTCACTAAGTCGACTTTGGCACCTAGCCCTTTAAAGATAGACGCATATTCACAACCAATTACACCCGCGCCGTATATAAGTACGCGATGCGGGTCGTGTTCAAGGCCTAAAATAGTGTCACTTTCGTAAATTCGTGAGTGGGTGAAATCAACCCCTGGTGGGCGATAAGGTCGTGAGCCGGTAGCAATAACAATCGTTTGTGCAGTAAGGCGCTCAGTAGAACCGTCATTACGTCTAATTTCAATAGTGTGCTTATCAACAAAGCTAGCGTCGCCTTGAAACATATGAATGCGGTTACGATCGTAAAAACTGCTGCGTAAGTTTGACTGCTTTGAAATTACCGAACTGGCATGGCGTAAAATATCAGGAAAGGTAAGTCTTACCGGACGCTCGCCTACGTTAAATAAAGGATTTGCTTTGTATTCAATGTAGCGACTAACAGAATGACGAAGTGCCTTTGAAGGAATGGTACCCCAATGTACACAGCCACCACCCACGGCTGTTTGGCGTTCAATAACCGCTACTTTTTTGTTACTTTTAGAGAGGTTCATAGCGGTCCCTTCACCGCCAGGACCCGTGCCAATAATGATTGCATCATATTGGTATGTCACGGGTACTTTTTTCTTTTCTGGTTGTTTGGCCACAGCCACTCCTATTTTAACTAAAAGAGGCTTTTAATAACCTCGCATTAAGTGCTAGCCATGCCTGTTTTTGTGTTTCCCAGGCGGCCTCAAGCTCGTGATATTGTGCCATTAATGCCGACTTTTCACACTGCTTTGCCATATTATTTTTTTTAGCTTCCAACACTTGTTTTTGTAATGAGCAATAATTTTGCAGTTTTTTAAGCAACAAATCGTACTCTTGTTGTAATAATGTAAGCTTATCTTGCGCTAAAGGCAATTTTGCGAGTCGACCTTGCGTTTTGCTCATCAAGGTTTCTGCTTTAGCTTTTTCTATGCGCTCAACCGGTGTGCGCTTTAATTTACTTGCTAGACCAAGAGCTGCTAACGAGCGGATCATCCATTTAGTTGGGTCGTAATGAAACCACTTAATGCCATTGCGGTAATCGCTAGCAAAAATATGATGAAAGTTATGATAACCCTCCCCATAAGTAAATAAGGCTAAAAAGCCATTATCGCGTGCGGTATTTTTTTCTGTGTAAGGGCGAGAACCCCAAATGTGCGCAACAGAGTTAATAAAAAAGGTAAAATGCTGGCTCAGTACTAAACGAAGTAGTCCCGCTAGTAATAACATGCCCCACACATCACCTAACATTAAACCTAATACCAGTGGTAAACCAACATTCATGGCAACTACCAGCTTTAAATAATGTTTATGTTGCCACATCACAATTTTATTGCGTTGTAGGTCGCGGCAATTGCTGTAATCACCGTAGCTATCGCCTTGGTAGTCGCGCAGCATCCAGCCTATGTGACTATACCAAAAGCCGTTGGTAGCGGCATAAGGGTCTTTTACAGGGTCATCAACTTGACCGTGGTGAATACGATGATCGCTGCTCCAATGCAGTGCACTGTTTTGCAAAGCAAACGCGCCGCCTAAGGCAAAAATAAATTCAACGACCGGGTGTGCGTTGTAAGTTTTGTGCGCCCATAAACGATGGTAACCCGCAGTGATCGATAATCCCGCGAAAAACATGCAAGCTACAAAAGCAGCCCATTGTGTGCCTGTAAAGCCATAGTTAAACCCATACCAAGGTACAAGTGTAACAGCAGCCAAAAACGTCAGGCTAAAGAAAAGGACGTTGGTCCATATAAGTGGTGGTTTTTTCATCTTTCTCATTTCTCAGCGTACAACTGTACGCTAAAATAATATTTCAATCTGCTGCCGTCAAGTATTAGACTGTACTATTAGCTATTTTTTTAATTAAAAATTTATTACAAATTCATTCAGGGAGCTGTTGATGTCGGGCGTTAGAGCACAACAGAAACAAAAAACACGACAAGCATTAATAGAAGCTGCTTTTAATCAGCTTAGTGCTGATCATAGCTTTTCAAATTTGAGCTTGCGTGAAGTAGCGCGCGAAGCGGGTATTGCGCCCACCTCTTTTTACCGTCACTTTAAAGATATGAACGAGCTAGGTTTAACCATGGTTGATGAAGCGGGTTTAACGCTGCGTCAGCTGATGCGTCAAGCTCGTAGGCGAATAGCCAGTGGCGGCAGTGTAATAAATACGTCTGTGGTTACTTTTATGGAGTTTATTGATAACTCTAGTAATCAATTTAGGTTATTGCTGCGTGAGCGCTCGGGTACCTCAAAAGCATTTAGAGCGGCAGTAGCACGTGAAGTGAAACACTTTATTTTAGAGCTTGCTCATTATTTAGAAAGTGAAACGCCCTGTGATGCGATTCATGCGTATATTCAGGCAGAGGCTATGGTTACGTTGGTATTTAATGCTGGCGCCGAAGCGCTAGATATTGAAGGTCAGCAACGCGATGAATTAATTGAGCGAGTTATTTGGCAGTTACGCTATATTACTCGTGGTGCGTCAAATTACGTACGCGCAGAAAAGAAAGAGTAAATATTAAAAAAAGTTAAAATAAGCACTGTACTTTACGGTGCTTGTTAATTTAAACGCCACGCCCTCCAAGGTTGAATTCTTTATCTCTTTTTTATCTATTTATTGAATTTAAAATCCCTTAAAAGTCTTGTGTAATTATTTTTATGGCATTTTTATGCTTGCACCTACTGCGCTGCAATGATAAAAATAAGCCTCATTGGACACACACACAAGAAAACAAATGCAAACTAATCGTTTAATTACACTAAAACTAAACCTCTTACTGCTGTGGCAAGTGAGCGGGGATTAGTGTGTTTGCATTGAGCTAAACAACAAAACCCCGCAATTGCGGGGTTTTTTTTATCTCGCTGCAGGGATAAATCGAAATTTGGGTAACACAGGAATGAGGGGCAGTTATGCAAGAGCAAGATAAAGTATGGATTTTTGATACCACCTTACGTGATGGCGAACAGGCACTTAAAGCAAGCCTGACTGAAGATGATAAAATTCAACTAGCGCATACCATTAGCCGCTTAAATGTGGATGTCATGGAAGTGGGGTTTCCGGTTTCGAGCCCCGCTGACTTTCGCTCAGTGCAGCGAATTGCCACTGAAGTAAAAGGCCCTATTATTTGTGGCTTAGCACGCTCGGTTGCCAAAGATATTGAGGCCTGTGGCGAGGCGCTTCGCAGTGCACAGCAAAGCCGTATTCATACTTTTATTGCAACCAGCCCTTTACACCTTGAGCATAAACTACGTATGAGCTTAGATGATGCAACCGCGATGGCGGTTAAATCAATCAAGCTTGCCCGTAATTACACTGATGATGTGGAATTTTCATGTGAAGACGCAGGACGTACACCACATTGGGATTTATGCAAAATTGTTGAGCAAGCTATTAGTGCCGGTGCATCCACGATTAACTTGCCAGATACCGTCGGTTTTGTAACGCCAGATGAATACGCAGCAATGATCCGTCATTTAATGAACAACGTGCCAAATATTGATAAAGCCCGTTTAAGTGTGCATTGCCATAACGACTTAGGCTTAGCCGTTGCTAACTCTGTTGCTGCCGTTCAAGCCGGTGCGCGCCAAATCGAATGCACCATTAATGGTATAGGGGAGCGCGCGGGTAATTGTTCACTTGAAGAAGTGGCGATGATCATGAAAATGCGCAAAGACCATTTAAACGTATATACCGATATAAAAAGCGAAGAAATTTACCGCGCCTCTCGCCAAGTAGCCAAAATTTGTAATATGCCGGTACAGCCAAATAAAGCGATTGTTGGCGAAAATGCGTTTGCCCACAGTTCAGGTATTCACCAAGATGGTGTATTAAAAGCGCAAAATACCTATGAAATTATGTCACCTGAAAGTGTGGGTGTGCCAAGTAATCAATTAAATATGACCTCGCGTTCAGGGCGTCATGTTATAGAGCATCGCTTAGAAGAATTAGGTTATCAAAAATCTGATTACGACATGGATAGCTTATACCAAAGTTTCGTTGCGTTAGCTGACCAAAAAGGCACAGTATATGACTACGACCTAGAAGCAATGATTTACTTTAATCAAATCAGCGACAAAGATGAAAAATATCAATTAGAGTTTGTTCACTCTACGTCGAACTCTCAATCGGTAGCCAGCTCAACGATAGGTTTGTTGATTGATGGCGAAGCAAAACAAGAAGCGGCCACAGGTAATGGCCCGGTAGAAGCCTCATTTGCAGCCATTGAGCGCTTAACCGGTATGAGCGTTGAAATGATTGAATACAATTTAGAGGCCACCGGCCAAGGTGCAAGCTCATTGGGACAAGTGAATATTATTGCTAAATATGATGGCCGTCCTTATCACGGTGCCGGTATTGCGGCCGATGTGGTCGAAGCCTCTGTTCGCGCAATGGTTCGGGTTTATAACTTAATTTATCGAGCACAAAAAGTGTCTGATTTAAAACAACAAAGGAAAGCAGGATGAGTAAAACACATTACAGCGTTGCCGTATTAGCGGGCGACGGTATTGGCCCAGAAGTTATGGCAGCTGCAGAGCAAGTGCTTGATGCAGTCAGTGATAAGTTTGGCTTTACTCTGAACCGTGAACACCATGCTATTGGTGGTGCTGCCATTGATGAATTTGGCAAAGCACTTCCTGATACGACCTTAAAAGCGTGTGAAAACGCCGATGCTATTTTATTTGGCTCCGTGGGTGGTCCTAAGTGGGAACATTTACCACCTAATGACCAACCGGAGCGCGCGTCACTGTTACCACTGCGCAAGCACTTTGGTTTGTTTTGTAACTTACGCCCTGCTCAGTTGTTACCCGCATTAAGCGCTGCATCACCACTACGTGCTGATATTAGCGAAAAAGGCTTTGATATTTTATGTGTGCGCGAGCTAACGGGTGGTATTTATTTTGGTGAGAAAGGTCGCAGTGGCGAAGGGGCAGAAGAAACTGCATTTGATACGCAAACTTATTCACGTAAAGAGATAGAGCGTATTGCACGTTTTGCTTTTGAGGCCGCTAAGTTGCGCAGCAATCATGTGACCTCGGTTGATAAAGCCAATGTTTTAGCATCAAGCGTTTTATGGCGCGAAGTGGTAACCGAAGTGAGTAAAGACTTTCCAGAAGTGAGCTTAGATTACATTTATGTAGATAACGCAGCGATGCAGCTGGTTAAACAACCTAGCCAGTTTGATGTATTACTTTGCGATAATTTATTTGGTGATATTTTATCGGACGAGTGCGCGATGATCACCGGTTCAATGGGTCTATTACCCTCCGCTAGCTTAAATCAATCAGGCTTTGGCTTGTATGAACCCGCGGGTGGTTCAGCGCCTGATATCGCCGGAAAAGGGGTGGCAAACCCAATCGCACAAATTTTAAGTGCCGCCTTAATGCTACGTTACTCATTAGGCCAAGACGAAGCGGCTCGTACGATTGAAAAAGCAGTTGCAGAGGCGGTTGAAGCTGGTGTGGGGACGCCTGATATTTATCCGCAGGGCGGCTATACCACCACCGATGTTGCAGCGGCCATCGTTTCACGCATTTAATTATTAAAGCCACAACACCGTCAGGCTGTGGCTCAATCAGATCAGGGAGTTAGCAAGTGGCCCAAACCTTATACAATAAAATTTGGCAAGCACACACCGTTGCCAGCATTAATGAGCAAACCGATTTACTTTATATTGACCGTCATTTAGTACACGAAGTGACGTCACCACAAGCATTTGCCGGCTTACGTGAAAAAAATCGTAAAGTGCGCTGTCCAGAAAAAACCATTGCCACCATGGATCATAATGTTTCAACTAAAAGTCGTTCACTGGATGCAGCCAGCGAAGTCTCTAAAAACCAATTAATGGCACTGGATGCAAACTGTAAAGAATTTGGTATTTTGCTGTACGACTTAAATTCAGTAAACCAAGGCATAGTGCATGTTATTGGACCAGAGCAGGGGATTACTTTACCAGGCACCACTATAGTCTGCGGCGATAGTCATACTTCAACGCATGGTGCGTTTGGTGCCTTGGCACATGGTATTGGTACCTCAGAGGTTGAGCATGTATTAGCTACGCAAACGCTACAGCAAAAAAAGGCGAAGTCGTTAAAAATTCAAATTAACGGTGTATTACGCCCTACAGTAACAGCTAAAGATTTAATTATGGCGGTTATTGGTAAGCTAGGCACTGCTGGTGGCACTGGCTATGTGGCTGAATTTTGTGGTGAAGGCATAGAAGCTCTATCAATGGAAGCCCGTATGACATTGTGTAACATGAGCATTGAAATGGGTGCCAAGGCAGGTTTAATTGCCCCAGATAAAATCACTTACGAGTACTTAAAAGGCCGCCCGTTTGCACCCAAAGGTGCTGATTTTGATGCCGCTGTTGCCTACTGGGAAACTTTAAAAACGGATGATGGTGCTCATTTTGATTTAGAAGTAGAGTTAGATGCAGGCAGTATTCAACCGCAAGTTACTTGGGGGACTAATCCAGAGCAAGTGATTGGCGTTGATGAATGTATTCCAGATCCAGATAAAGAAACCGATTTAATTAAAGCCGATGCAATTCGCAGTGCGCTTAAATACATGGGCTTAAAAGCGGGCGATAAACTATCAAGCGCCAAAGTAGACACGGTATTTATTGGCTCATGCACCAACAGCCGCATTGAAGATTTACGCGCTGCAGCAAAAATTGTTGAAGGTAAACAGGTTTTAGCTGGTATTGAAGCGCTGATTGTTCCAGGCTCAGGCTTAGTTAAGCAGCAAGCTGAAGATGAAGGCTTAGCCGATATTTTTAAAGCTGCAGGGTTTGAGTGGCGCGAGCCGGGTTGTTCGATGTGTTTAGCTATGAACGATGACCGTTTAGGAGCTGGTAAACGCTGTGCTTCCACCTCGAATCGTAATTTTGAAGGTCGCCAAGGGCGCGGCGGGCGTACACACTTAGTGAGCCCTGCAATGGCGGCAGCAGCTGCAATACATGGTCACTTTGTTGATATTAGAGGAGAAGCTTAATGAGCATCTATTTTAGCGGCTTAATGGCCCCACTTGATAAAAACAACGTCGATACCGATCAAATTATTCCTAAGCAGTTTTTAACTTCAACCAGCCGTGATGGTTTTGATGCAGCACTGTTTTACGATTGGCGTTATTTAGATAATGGCGAGCCAAACCCTGAATTTATTTTAAATCGTCCTTGTTACCAAGGTGCGCAAATATTATTAACCCGCGATAATTTTGGCTGTGGCTCATCACGCGAGCACGCACCATGGGCATTAAAGCAATATGGGTTTGAAGTGATTTTAGCTGAAAGCTTTGCTGATATTTTCTTTAATAACTGTGGTAACAATCAAATGCTTGCTATTACATTGCCAGCGCAAACGCTGGAAGAGTTATTTGTGTTAAGTGAGCAGCACGACGATATTCACATTGATGTGGATCTTGAAAACCAGGTGCTTACCAGTAATAAGTTTGCGCCAATCAACTTTGATATTCGCAAAGACGTGAAAGAGCGTTTATTAAGTGGCTTAGATTTTATTGGTGTAACCGAAACCCTGAATCCGCAAATTGATGCGTTTGAAAAGCAGTTAGCCGCAGAGAGACCGTGGCAGTAACCTTTTACATATGAAACTGGAGCGCAACTTAGGTTGCGCTTTTTTAATCGCTTATATTAAAAAACCACGCAATAAGCTTGCTAATGTAATCATTGCCATTAGTAATAAATTGAGAGTTTTAAATTTCTGGTAGCGGACTACCTTTGGGTCGTTGATAGTCGAAAAAAAACCATCTTTAAATGACTCAGCAAGATTGGCATAGGGTGTCCCATCTAATGAATTTTGTGATAATTTTTTCCATTGTTCTGGGTGCTGCTCAGCAAGGTGTTGATATATGTGCAGAGTGTAGCGATTTTGAATAATTAATAGTAAAACGATGATTATTAAGCCGATATATTTTTCCATTTAAATATGTGCTCCGCGCTAAAACTGGCTTTACGTTTATACCAATCCGCAATAATACTCAATCATTTTGCGGGGCTAAACGTGTCGCTATCTGTGTTAAAAAATTCTCATTTAGAACAACTAAATAGCGAATTTCTTGCCTAGCTATCAACCCGTTTTTCCTGCCTCAAAATAGACCGCTTAATTAAGCGAGTTGGTATTAGTTATTTCTCCTTTATCAAACAACGATATTTAATTTCTCATTTTCTTTCAAGCGATATTTTTTTACCAATTAATTAAAGCAAAGCTGCATTGTTCTGTTAATTTTTATTGCTGTTCATCGTGATTATTTTCTTTGTGTTTGCTTAAACGCTAAGCTGATTTTTTACATGTTTAGGGACACATTATGAAATTATTAACAGCTGCAGCGTTTATGCTGGCATCCACTGCTGCATTAGCACGTCCAGCGCCTTTAGTATCAATTCCAAGTCATGATAGCTTTTTCAATAGTATTGCTGCACATTGCGGTAAAGCTTTTGAGGGTAAAGTAACGGTTGATAATGCCACAGGGCCGAGTTCATTTGCCGATAAAAAGTTAATTATGCATGTGCGTAAGTGTAATGACCGTGAGTTACAGGTGCCGTTTCATGTCGGTGATGATGCTTCACGTACGTGGATCATTACTAAAACAGGCAGTGGGTTGAGCCTAAAGCACGATCATCGCCATAAAGATGGCAGCGATGATGTGTCTACTATGTATGGCGGTCATACTGTGGATGCGGGTTTTGCTAATATGCAGTCATTCCCTGCAGATCAATATTCAAAAGAGTTATTTGTTAGCCAAGGCATACCGCAATCGGTAGGCAATACATGGCAAATGTATATTTACCCTGAACAGTTCACTTATCGACTTATTCGCCAAGGTCGCGAATTCCGTGTTGATTTTGATTTAACTAAACCTATCACACCACCGGCTGCGCCGTGGGGATATGGCGTTAACTAACTTAGTTCAGGTTAACTAAAGTAAAACCACAGGCTATTTTAATACTCAGTGGTTTTACTGAAAATAACGAGGTGTTATTTTTTTGAGGTTTTTTTTGCAGGCATTTCACACTGCACAAATACACTGAGCGGTGGCTGATAAGCACGCGGTTTAGTTGGAAAGCGTTGGTACTCCTGCACGCCCTCAGTCACTTTTAACATAAAAGGATTATCGTGACATAAACGATTTGCGTGGCGCAACAAAAACACACTTTGGTTTCTAAAATGTGGGTAGTCGTCAGACTGTATTTCTAAGTGGTAATTGTTAGTGTCTATTTGAGTTTGCTTATAATGCACCTTTTCATCAAAATCATAAAGTCGCTGCATTTCACTTTGCTCTGCCGACACACTCAAACACCCCGTTAATAAACACCAGCTAATAATTCCATGTATGTAATGATTGGCTTTTATACTCATAAACCTTTAACTCCATCTTGATTTTGGGTAGTGTGATCAGCATATCTATTAAACCCGTTATGATATAAGTCTAACACCCAAAAAGGGGAAATGTGATGTTCAAGCAAATTAAACAGCTTTTTTCGAGTATTGATCAGCAAGATTATGATATTGAACAACATGATTTAAAAACAGCGGTTGCCGCATTATTAATTGAGGTAATGCGAGCGGATAACGATTTACAGGCTGATGAGCAACATACGCTAAGTCTAACATTAAAAAAATATTTTGATTTAACGGATGAAGCAGTAGATGAGTTAACCGAGCAAGCAAGTGCAAGCTTAGATGACGCCATTGATTATTTTCAATTTTCTAAGCAAATTAACAATCAATGTAGTGCACAGCAACGCATTGATATAGTTGAATTACTTTGGCGTTTAGCGTACTCCGATGGAGAACTTGATCCACAAGAAGAATACGTTATTCGTCGTGTTGCTAATTTATTGTATGTTACCCATGAAGACTTTATTGCTGCAAAGCTTGCAGCAACAAAGTTATAGTGGCTGCTTATTTAAGCTTACTTGCTACGCTAACTAACTGCTGTGCAAGACCAGCCACTTTTTCAGCGGTAGCGGGGTCGCTAATTCGACCGTTGTCATCTAATAAAGTATGAATAGCCGGTACTGCCAGTTGGTTCGCTAATACTAAGCTGCCAATGCCTGATAATATATCACGCACATGATTTAAGCCCCGTAAACCGCCCAACCCACCTGGTGAGGCTGCATATAACGCGGTTACTTTATTTGCAAATGCAGGCTCTGCGCCTTGTTCGGTGCGCGATGCCCAATCAATAGCATTTTTTAACACGGCGGTAATAGAGCCATTATATTCTGGGCTGGCCAGCAAAATGCCATCGGCTGCGCGAAGTTTGTCTTTAAGTTGTTGTACACCGGCTGGTGTGCCTTGTGCCTCGAGATCTTCATCAAACATAGGAATGGCTAAGTCTGCGAGTTTAATCACTTCTACTTCAGCGCCACTTTCTAAAGCAAAGCGTGCCGCTTCGTTAATGAGTTTTTGATGAAAGCTATCTTTACGTAAGCTACCTGCTAGGGCAATAATTTTTGGTGTTGTCATGAGCTGCTCCTGATAATGAGTTTGTATAATGTGACTTTAACAAATAATCACTTGCAGAAAAGCCAAATAAACGCAAAACTTGTGTGCGTATATGCACAGATTAAAGAGTAGTTATCATGGCAATTCAATTTAATGATTGGCAAGACCTGAAGGTTGCTTACGAGGTAGCGCGCTTAGGTACTTTAACTGCCGCGGCCGAAGTGTTAGATGTTCACCATAGTACGGTGCTCAGGCGAATAAATAACTTAGAAAAAAGCTTAAATGCGCGACTATTTCATCGCCATGCTCGCGGCTACAAAGTCACAGAAATTGGCGCTAAGTTATTTACCACAGCACAAGCGATTAATGGTGAACTAGAGCGCCTACATAATGACATTATTGCTGCAGATAGCACCTTGCAAGGTAGCTTGTTACTCACCACAGTTAGTGGCTTTATTGATGTATTAAGTGAGGTGTGTGAGCAGTTTCAAACCTTGCATCCGCAAGTGCAATTACAAGTGATTATGGATCAAAAACGCTTACGTTTAGATCATGGCCAAGCACATATCGCAGTAAGAGCTGGACCCAGACCGGATGAGGGTGATTATATTGCTCAGCATTTAGCGGCGCTCTCGTCAGGATTTTATGCATCAAAGCATTACATTAGCCGTTATGGGTTGCCACAAACATTAGCGCAACTATCGCTGCATAGCTTTGTGTCAGGTGTAGCAGGGTATAATGCCAAAGTGCCTTACTTTGCATGGGTTGATGAAAATATTCCCCCGTCGCAAGTTAAGCTAAGAGTGTCAGAAACCTCAGAAGCGACCCGCGCCATCGTTAAAGGACTCGGTATTGGCGGATTACAGCATGATGTTGCAGCGCAATACTCTGATTTAGTCCCTGTACTGCCTAATGAACTGAGTTGGCCAACCGATTTGTGGCTGGTTACGCATCATTTAGTGCATCGAACGGCAAAAGTTCAAGCGTTTAGTCAGCTATTAAAAAATTATTTTAGGCAGCGAAAGTTAAGTTAAAAAGGCTACAACGATTTTTTTATTGAAACACCTAAGCGCTTGGCTAGCCGCGTTAAGTTAGCGCGGTCGACCTGTAAACTACGCGCTGTGCTTGCCCAGTTATAATTATGTTGTTTAAGTTGCTGTATTATAAGTTGCTGAGTATAGGTATCTATGGCTTGCTTTAACGAAATGTTGTTTGCTAAAGGTGGGATTACAAGCTGGTTTGAGTGTTCAAGAGCCAAGGTGTTAACAGCGCTTAAATTTAGCTCACAATGCGCAGGTTCAATAGTAATAATTGGTTGCTGCCACTGATGTTGTTTAGCCTTTAATGCAGCCCGATTAATCACATGCTCAAGCTCCCTCACATTGCCTGGCCAGTCATATTTTTTAAGCAGCAGTTGCGTTTCAATACTGAGTTTTAGCTGTTTAATAGCGAGCTTGCGGGCTGTTTTTTCTGCAAAATAACCGGCTAATAAAATAACATCTTCATCACGGGCTTTCAATGGAGCGACTGTGAGTGGATAAACACTTAATCGATGGTACAAATCGGCGCGAAACCGTCCTTGTGTTACTTCGTGTTTTAGGTCGCGATTGGTTGCTGCAATCACTCTAACATCGACATATTTAAGTTCATCTTCGCCAACGGTTTGTACTTCGCCACTTTGCAGTACGCGTAATAATTTACTTTGCATAGCCAGAGGCAGCTCGCCGATTTCATCTAAAAATAAGGTGCCGCCATCGGCTAACTGAAATTTACCTTGGCGGGCATTTTGGGCGCCGGTAAAAGCGCCTTTTGCATGGCCAAAAAATTCACTTTCTGCGAGGTTTTCAGGCAGTGATGCACAATTTAAATGAATTAATGGCTGATCTTTACGTGCGGAGTGTAAGTGAATATTACGTGCCACCAACTCTTTGCCGACCCCAGTATCACCTAAAATAAGGACACTAAAGTTTGATGCCGCAACCAGTTTTATCTCATTTTTAAGCGTTTGTATTGCAGAGCTTTGGCCAATAATTTCACCACCATCACGTTTGAGCGCCTCACGGTTTAACGCTTGTACTAATTCACTAGAGTGCTGCGCATGTTGTTTGTAATGGGCAAGCTCTAGGGCTGTTTTAAAGTGCGCACTGCACAAGGTTTGTAAGGTGTTGAGTGTATCAGTGGTAATACCGTCAAACGCATTGGCGTTAAGGCTATCAAAGGTCAGAATGCCAAGTAGTGCGTTTTTATCATAAAGGGGTAACCCTAAGCAGGCATGCACTGGAATATCACCGGTTTTAGCCAGTAGTAGCCCGTCGTATGGATCAGGTAGTGGACAGTCATGTGCAAATTGCAGAGCCAAACGACTACTGCAGATGGCTTTAAGGCGAGGATGCTCCGCAATATCAAAACGTCGTCCTAGGCTATCGGGCATAAGGCCTTTAATGGCTAAGGGTTTTAATTGCTCACCTTGGCGAATCAATAATGCACTGGCATCGCTGGGAATAACACGTTCAACCGTGGCTAAAAGTTGCTCAAAACTGTGAGCATGTAACGTACTTTGCGCAAGTTCTAATGCAACTTGCGTCAGGTTGAATTGTTGGTTCATGTCAAAATGACCTGTTAGTGTATTTTTACAGGTTTTATAGTAGGTCATAAAGACTCATCTTGTAAAGCGAGTTAATTTAACCTGTTGAATATTATAGGTTTAATTAGTTGGCACGCTCTGTGTAATGCTAAATGCAAGCAGTTAGTTATTACATAGGAAATAAACATGTTATCCGATAAAACCATACAAATAGTTAAAAGCACGGTGCCATTGCTTGCAGAGGCAGGTACGGTCGTAACCGATCATTTTTACAAGCGCATGTTTAGTCATAATCCCGAACTTAAACATATTTTTAATATGACTAATCAAGAAACGGGTCGTCAGCAATTTGCATTATTTAATGCATTGGCTGCGTACGCGCAAAATATTGATAATTTAGCCGTGTTAAAAGAGGCGCTAGCGCGAATTAATCATAAGCATACCAGCTTAAATATTTTACCTGAGCATTATCCTATTGTGGGCGCACATTTAATCGGTACGTTAAAAGAGCTTATTCCTGAGCAGTTTACTGCCGATGTTGAATATGCGTGGCGCGAAGCCTACGGTGTACTTGCTGATATTTGTATTACCGAAGAAGCGGCATTGTATGCGCACAGTAAAAACAACCATGGTGGCTGGGCAGGCACGCGCCAGTTTGAAATTACTGATAAACATATTGAATCTGAATTCGTAACTAGTTTTACGCTGACACCTGTGGATGGTAAAGCAGTTATTACCTACAAGCCAGGACAGTACATTGGCATTAAAGTTAAGCCTGAGGGCGCAGAATATGAAGAGATCCGCCAGTATTCTATTTCGCAAAAGAGCAATGCTAAAAACTATCGTATTAGCGTTAAAAAAGAGTGCCAACCAAAGCCTGGCGTGGTGTCTAATTATTTACACTCACTAGAGCAAGGCGCACGAGTAGAGTTATACCCGCCAGCGGGAGATTTCATTTTAAAAAATGAGGCAACTCCAGTGGTACTTATTTCAGCAGGCGTTGGCCAAACCCCGATGATGGCGATGCTGCAAACGCTACTTAGTGGTGATAAAAATCAAGCGATTAGTTATTTGCACGCGTGTGAAAACAGCCGCGAATTTTCATTTAAAGGGTATTTAGCGCAGCAAACGGCAATGCATCCACAGCTAAAAACATTTACTTGGTTTAATCAAGGTGGCGAGGAGTGTGATTTCACTGGGCTAATGGATTTATCGGTGCTTGAGGCATCATTACCTATTAGCGAAGGGGCATTTTATTTGTGTGGACCAGCATCATTTATGGCTTACGTAAAAGGCCAGCTACTTGATTTAGGTGTGCAAAGCTCAAACATTCACTACGAAATATTTGGACCACACCAAGCGTTATAGGTTAATTAAAAGCGTGTGTTACACGCTTTTAATTTAAACTTACAGCTTTTTACTATTTGTGTTAGCAGCATAAGCTTGTTGTTGCCAAGCATTAAATAGCTTTTGTTGTTTAGCTGAAATTTTTAAACCATACGTTTTTTGCATGTAAGCGTACGCATCGGCAATGCGTTTACGTGCATGAACAGGCGGTTCAACAACACGTTGTTTAAAATTAACTTTAACCTCACAGCGACCATATTGCGTCGCGTTTTGGGCTAACATGCCAAAGCGGTAGTTTGAGCGATCGGCGTTAATTTCACCAATTGCAGGGGCTAAATTGTTTATATCGGCTTCCATCAAGCGAAACTTAGCGCTAACTTTGCGGCAGTTTTTACGCCCACCATCTTGCCAACATTGTAACTGGTGACCAAATTCCCATGCAGGGACAATATGTTCCCATTCAATTCGCAGGGCACGTTGATTTACTTTGCCTGAGCGGGTTAGTGTGTTGCGAGGCACGTAGCCACAATGGGTAGGGTCGGGTACCAACTTTTTGCCTTGTTTTTTTATATCGCAACCACAATAAATACTTTTAGCGTTTTCGGGAAGGGTATTAATTAAGTGCTTTTTGGCACTCGAAAACCGCGTAAATTGTTCGCCCATTGCTGAAAAACAAGCACAGCAAGCCAACAAAGCTAAAATAAACCGAATCATATCCATCACATACGTGAACTACAGGAGCGGCTAGTTTAAGGCCTAGAATAAAAAAGTAAACTGCCGCCGGCATGCTTTAATTTTAATTTGCGTATTTTGTGTAGGGCGTTTTTTAGGAGTAAATAGTGGGCAATATTCAGAGGCTAACGCTAAAAACGCGTTAATGCAGTGATTCCTGCGTTGTTGATTTGGTATAACGGTAAAACTGCGTTAAAGTTTGCAATGAGATTAATAGAGGGTAAAAACGAGATAATGTCGGAAATTCAATTTTTAAATGTAGATCTAGAGCTTGAGTCAAAGCAAGATATTAGCGTATTAGTTGCTGATTTAAAAAAGGTCGCAACTATTTTACATTATGATAAAGACGAATACCGTCAACTTGCTCGCATTGAGGTTGCAGGTGAAATAACCACGCCAGATAAAGCGATTAATCACTTGTGTGAGTTAATCGAGTCGTGTTCACGCAATGCATTAAAGCAATGGTTGAGTTGTTCACGCAGAACTTTCGATATTGGGTTTGAGTCTGGCACTTCGCCAAAATGCTTTAACCAAGCCTTACATGCAGATACCTTGTTACGTATATCTGCAATTGGTGCAGGCGTAGAAATTACTATTTACCCTTTCGAAAAGTAATTTAATTTCAACCTTGGTTAATTGACTTACTAGCCTTTTCGCTCTACTACGGCTGCGGTCATACGTGATACGCAGCAAAGCTCATTGCGGCTATTGGTTATTTTAATATCCCAAACCGAGCTGCGCTTGCCGATATGATAAGCTCTCGCTGTGGCCGTTAATGTGCCATTGCGTGATGCCTTTAAATGACTTGCACTGATCTCTTGGCCAACACAATAAAACCGATTGAAATCAACCACAAAATTAGCGGCATAACTTGCTACTGTTTCAGCAAGCACCACATTTGCACCACCATGAACGATACCCATAGGGTTATGATGCTCTGGAATTGCCGGCATAGTTGCCACTAAGTAGTCATCACCAATTTCACTGATTTCTATTCCCATGGTTTTCATGAGTGTCCCTTGGCCTGTAATACCTTGATCTAATTGCTTACAAAACTCTAATGTAATCGGTTGATGCCAAATACTCATGCTAGCTCCTTGGATAAGTAATTGAGAATTAAAATTTATTAATATGATAATGCGTTGCTAATAATTACATTTATCACCCTGCTTTTAAAGTAGGTTATTGTTTGATGATAACGGCATATAAGGCATTAATTTATATTTGCGATTTTTAAATAACTGTATATACTCACAGTTAATTGTACTGTATGGAAAACCAGTTGTATGCGACCATTAACGAAACGCCAAGCGCAAATACTCGAACTCATTAAAGTGTTTATTAAAGACACTGGTATGCCTCCTACACGTGCCGAAATTGCACAAACACTGGGTTTTAAAAGTGCGAATGCTGCAGAAGAACACTTAAAAGCACTGGCCAAAAAAGGTGTGATTAAAATGAAGCCAGGCGCGAGTCGGGGCATTCAGCTTGTTGAAGAAGAGGAGCCAGAGCAGTTAGGCTTACCTTTAATTGGCAGGGTGGCTGCCGGTGAGCCTATATTGGCGCAACAGCATGTAGAAAGCCACTGTAAAATTGACCCTTTAATGTTTAAACCTGCGGCCGATTTTTTATTGCGTGTTAACGGTATGAGTATGAAAGACATTGGTATTATGGATGGTGATTTACTTGCTGTGCATAAAACCCAAGTTGCCGAAAATGGACAAGTTATTGTTGCCCGTGTTGACGACGATGTAACCGTGAAGCGTTTAGAAAAAGCGGGCAGAAAAGTACTCTTACATGCTGAAAATGATGAGTTTTCAGCTATTGAGGTCGATTTAGAAAATGAGTCGTTCAATATTGAAGGCTTAGCGGTAGGTGTTATTCGTAACGCTGACTGGATGTAGTATTAAAGCATAATTTAGCGCTTAATAGTGATTAGGCGCTGGGTTTGTTAGCAGCACAATGTCTAACTTATCAAATGTATGACTATATGTTGTTAAGTGCTTCTCCTATCATAAATAAAATCACTAAATACTTTATAAATAAACAAATTTACTCTGCTTTTTTAAGTTAACAATTTTTTATATTTCTATCCTGTAATTTCAATACACCCCTTACTAAACCTGACTCTTAGATTAATTGCCTGACTAGTTGCTATTTTTTTAGCTGCGCATTTTAAAAAATACACCTTGTTTATTTTTCATACTCACCTTGCTTATTGTTTATTTTTTAACTAGTTATTAAAGAGCTGGAATAAAAATAACTCACAGCTTAGTCGTTTTGAGAACACACATTTACTAAATCCAGCACCCTTATAAAAAATAAAAATAACGAATAGGCGTTTAAGCCGTATGCCTCTTCGCTTTGCGTCAGCAATAGCATCAAAGGAGCCGTCACATGGGTAAGCTGAGTTCTTCCTTGTGGCTTATATTGTTTGTTTTTTCGCAGAATGTGCTTGCTAATAGCCAATATAATATGCGTAAAGGCGTAACCGATATAAGTAATAATGTATACCAACTGCACATGACTATTTTTTTAATATGTTGTGTGATTGGGGTGATCGTGTTTGCCATTATGTTTTGGGCACTCATTCATCATCGCAAATCTAAAGGGGCTGTCCCTGCCCAATTCCATGAAAGCACCAAAGTAGAAATACTGTGGACTGCGATCCCTTTTGTCATATTAATTGTTATGGCCATTCCTGCGACTAAAACCTTAATTGCCATGGAGGATGCCAGCAAAGCTGATCTCACCATTAAAATTACAGGCTCACAGTGGAAGTGGCATTACGAGTATATGGGGGAGGACGTTGAGTTTTATTCCATGCTAGCTACACCTCAAAATGAAATAACCAACCTTGCTGATAAAAACCCGAATTATTTACTCGAGGTCGATAAACCGCTGGTACTACCAATTAATCAAAAAGTACGTTTTTTAATGACTTCAGATGATGTTATTCACTCATGGTGGGTGCCTGACTTTGCCGTTAAAAAAGATGCAAACCCTGGGTTTATTAATGAAACATGGACCAATATTAATGAGGTTGGTACTTACCGTGGGCAGTGTGCAGAGCTTTGCGGTAAAGATCATGGTTTTATGCCTGTTGTGGTAGAAGCTAAAACTGAAGAAGACTTCAAAACGTGGTTAGCAGAGGCTAAACAAGCCAAGCAAAAAGCAGCTGCAGCAGACGCTGCGTTATTAGACCAAGTTGTACCAAAAGAAGAGCTGATGGCGCTTGGTGAGCAGGTTTATATGGCGAGCTGCGCGGCGTGCCATCAGCCAACAGGATTAGGCTTGCCGGGTGTTTTTCCGGCTCTTAAAGGCAGCCCAATAGTCATAGGTGATATCAAAGGGCATATAGATATTTTGCTCCACGGTAAACCAGGTACGGCTATGCAGTCTTTCGCAAAGCAATTATCAATCAAGCAAATAGCAGCTGTTATTACCTATAAACGCAACGCGTGGGGTAATGACACTGGTGATGTAATTCAACCGAGCGAGATACAAGCGGCACTGGATGCTGATGGGGAGGCTAAATAATGAGTAGCATTGCAGAACAACCTAATACCAATGAGGCTCATCATGCCCATCAACCTGCCACAGGCTTTAAGCGCTGGTTATTTACAACCAACCATAAAGATATAGGTAGCTTATATTTAATTTTTTCACTCACCATGTTTTTAATTGGTGGGGCAATGGCGATGGTTATTCGAGCTGAGTTATTTCAGCCGGGCCTACAACTGGTTGATCCTCACTTTTTTAATCAAATGACCACAGTGCATGGTTTAATAATGGTGTTTGGTGCGGTTATGCCAGCCTTTACCGGCTTGGCAAACTGGATGATCCCGCTAATGATTGGTGCGCCAGATATGGCCTTACCGAGAATGAATAACTGGAGCTTTTGGATTTTACCGTTTGCGTTTTTAATCCTATTAGCTTCATTATTTATGCCTGGTGGTGGCCCTGCATTTGGTTGGACCTTTTACGCGCCGCTTTCCACCACTTATAGTAACGACAACACAGCAATGTTTGTATTTGCTGTGCATATTATGGGTATTAGTTCGATTATGGGGGCCATTAATGTGGTGGTCACCATAGTAAATATGCGTGCTCCGGGTATGACGTGGATGAAGCTGCCGTTATTTGTGTGGACATGGTTGATCACGGCGTTTTTACTTATTGCAGTTATGCCGGTACTTGCTGGTGCAGTTACTATGGTGCTCACCGATAAATACTTCGCGACCAGTTTCTTTGATGCCGCTGGTGGTGGCGATCCGGTGATGTTCCAACATATTTTTTGGTTTTTTGGTCACCCTGAAGTTTATATTATGATTTTGCCTGCCTTTGGCATTATTTCTACGATTGTTCCCACCTTTTCACGTAAAAAACTATTTGGTTATGCCTCTATGGTGTATGCCACCTCCTCCATTGCCTTGTTGAGCTTTATTGTGTGGGCGCATCATATGTTTACCACTGGTATGCCCGTGGCGGGTGAGTTGTTTTTTATGTACGCGACTATGCTGATATCGGTACCTACCGGCGTAAAAGTATTTAACTGGGTAGCGACTATGTGGCGCGGGTCTATTAGCTTTGAAGTGCCAATGCTGTTTAGTATCGCATTTATTGTGTTGTTTACTTTAGGTGGTTTTTCGGGGTTGATGCTAGCGATTACACCTGCCGATTTCCAATATCATGATACCTATTTTGTGGTTGCACACTTTCATTATGTACTCGTAACGGGCGCGGTGTTTTCTATTATGGCGGGGGCTTATTATTGGCTGCCAAAATGGACCGGAAACATGTTCAATATTACCTTAGCAAAATGGCATTTTTGGTTGTCGTTAATAAGTGTAAATGTGCTGTTTTTCCCAATGCATTTTGTGGGGTTAGCCGGTATGCCACGCCGTATTCCAGATTATGCGCTACAGTTTGCTGATTTTAACGCCATTATTAGTATAGGTGGGTTTGCCTTTGGTTTATCGCAATTATTATTTGTGGTGGTTGTGTATAAATGTGCAAAAGGGGGCGACAAAGTGCCTGCAAAAGTTTGGGATGGAGCTGAGGGGCTTGAATGGGAAGTTGATTCACCTGCGCCTTATCATACGTTCTCAACGCCGCCGGACATTAAATAATGACTCACTTGCCGTTATTAAAAAAGCTGGTGGTGATTTGCATTGCAATGTTTGCATTTGCATTTGCCATGGTCCCTTTGTATGACGTGTTTTGCGATATAACGGGGCTTAATGGTAAGCCCTCGTTAGAGCAGGCACAGCAAAGTACCTTGGTCACTGAAAATAGAGAAGTCAGCGTTAGTTTCACTACGCATGCGCAAAGTGGTGCGCCTTTTGAAGTTAAATCTAAAGAGTACAGTGTAGATGTAAAGCCTGGGGCTATGCGTGAAGTTAAGTTTAGCGCTAAAAATAACAGTAATGAAGATAAAGTAATGCAGGCTATACCGTCGGTAGCACCAGGAAAAGCGGCCAAGTATTTACACAAAATAGCGTGTTTTTGCTTTGATCAGCAACCGTTAAAGGCAGGTGAAGAGCTGGAGTTTACATTATTGTTTTATGTAGATACTGAATTACCCAGTGATGTAGAAGAGTTAACCCTGTCTTATACCGTATTTGATATTAGCGAGCGGCTAGTAGCCAGTAATAACTAGCTTATAAAACTAGTGAAAAACTAGGAGCAAATAAAATGAATCAAAAATATGAACATTATTATGTACCAGAGCAAAGTCCATGGCCAATAGTTGGGGCAGTTGCGTTATTTTTTATTGCGGTAGGCGCAGCCTTAACCGTAATGGATATGGGCAAAGAGGGTGGTAATGGCGTTTACTTGTTATACGTAGGTATAGCTGTACTCCTTTACATGCTGTTTAGCTGGTTTAAAAATGTCATACACGAGTCTGATCAAGGGCTTTATTCTGCACAAATGGACCGTTCTTTTAGGCAAGGTATGAGCTGGTTTATTTTTTCAGAAGTGATGTTCTTCATGGCATTTTTTGGGGCGCTTTTTTATGCTCGCATGTTTTCTGTGCCTTGGCTTGGAGGTGCGGATAACAACGCCATGACAAATGAAGTATTGTGGCCGACGTTTGAAGCCATGTGGCCATTGCTAAATACCCCAGGAGGCACTTCGACCCAAGCGATGGGCTGGCAAGGGTTGCCGCTTATCAACACCCTTATTTTGCTGGCCTCGTCGGTAACTTTACATTTTGCCCATGTGGCGATGGAAAATAATAAACGTACCCCACTCAAAGTATGCTTGGGAGCGACCATTTTACTCGGAGTGTGCTTTTTAGGGCTGCAGGTAGAAGAGTATATATATGCTTATAACGATCTTAACTTAACCCTTGATGCGGGCATTTATGGCAATACCTTCTTTTTGTTAACCGGCTTTCACGGCATGCACGTCACCTTAGGAACAATTATTTTATTGGTGGTGTTTTTACGCATTATGAAAGGACATTTCACTAAAGATAAGCACTTTGCCTTTCAAGCTGCAGCTTGGTACTGGCATTTTGTTGATGTTGTTTGGCTGTGTTTGTTTGTATTTGTGTATGTGCTTTAGTGATTAAGGGAGACTGATTTGCCTTAATAAAACCAAGTTTTAGTGCGGCAATCACCATCACTAATACCACAACAGAAAATAACACCCGACGCCCTAAAAAGTGAGACATAGGGCGTCCATTGGTTTTCCCTGACACCATAATTAATAAAGCACGAAATAAATTAAATAATATAAATAATAACAGTAGAACAATAATAATTTTAATAATCACTGGATTATACCCTTATGCAGTTAGTTGTATTTAACAAACAAAAGCTTAGCTCAATAATAACAATTTGCTTGGTTGTTATTGTGGTATTGGTTTGTGTGCGACTAGGGTTTTGGCAATTACAGCGAGCAGAACAAAAGCAACAGCAGCTTAGTGCCATTGAAAATATACAACAACATGGCGTAATGAGCTGGGCAGAGTTACAACAGCTGCCAAAAGAGTGGAACAAAACCGGTGTATTGGTTTCGTTAAATGGTTATTTTGACACTAATAATTATTGGTTGCTTGATAATCAAATCTATAATGGTCAGGTTGGTTACGACTTACTGGCATTATTAAAACTGTCTGATGAATCACGCTTTTTGTTAGTGAACTTAGGCTGGGTAAAAGCAGAACGTTCAAGAGAAATCCTACCAAACGTAACAATACCTAGTGGTAAATTTACGTTAACGGCACAAATTAAAGAAGATAATTTAAGTGGCTTTACCTTAGCCAATAACAATACTCAGTCGGATTTAGCCAAACGAATTCAAATCATTGATTTACAAGCATTGAGTAGCCAATCTAATCGCCCTTTAGTGAATTTTATGGCTTACCGCCAAGGTCAAGCTGATGAAATTGCTGCCCCTCATTATGAAGCCGTTGTTATGAGTCCAGAAAAACATTATGCCTACTCAGTACAGTGGTTTTTAATTGCGGTTGCCTGTGTGGTGGTCGCTATTTTTGCAAGCAGGAAGAGGATAGATAATGAAAAATAAACCCCTGTTACTCTTTGCTGTGTGCTGCGCTATTCCCTTAGTGCTGGCTTACAGCGCGTTAAAACTTGATTGGCTACCTACAGCAATTACTAACCATGGTGAATTTTTAGAGCGTGAAATTAAGCTAGACAATTGGGCGCAGCATAATCCTAAGCAATGGACCATCGCTTTAAATTATTCAGCACAATGCAAAGCGTCTTGCACAGAGCAATTAGCCGCTTTAGACAATTTATATGTTGCCCTTGGCAAAAACCAACACAAAGTTGATATGGCTATTATGGGACAGCCTGAGCTAGTTACAACGCGTTGGCATGTTATTGATGAGCAACAGCAGTTAAAACCTGCCAGTTTGTATTTAATCGATCATATGGGGCTAATTGTACTGGAGTATCCATTTAGTTCTCAACCACAAGAAAACCGTTTGATCCAAAAAGGGTTATTAAAAGATCTAAAAAAATTACTCAATTACTCTCGTTCGAGCTAAGTAGAGGATGCTATGTATAAAAACTATAAAAATTTGGTATTAGCAACGAGTTTATTCGCATTAATTGTGGTGGCTCTGGGCGCATACACGCGTTTAAGTGACGCAGGGCTTGGTTGTCCCGATTGGCCTGGTTGTTATGGCTTTTTAACCGTGCCTAAACACGAAGCAGAGATTGCACAAGCGATTCAAAGTTATCCCGATATGATATTTGAAAAAGCAAAAGCATGGAAAGAAATGATCCATCGCTACTTTGCAGGCACGCTTGGGGTATTAATTTTAGTGTTGTTTATTTTAGCTTTTCTAAAGCGTCAGTACCCAACCACGCCTGTAAGGTTGCCTATGATATTGCTGCTGCTTGTTATTTTTCAGGCCGCATTAGGTATGTGGACGGTTACTATGAACCTACAGCCGCTTATAGTTATGGGGCATTTGCTCGGAGGATTTAGTATTTTAGCGTTATTAACGCTATTGTATTTGCGTCTGACCAGCCAACCTATTACGGGTGGTGATGCGGGCGCAAAACCTCACTTTAAATTAAGCCTCGTGGCATTAACGGTACTGATTTTACAAATCGCCCTTGGTGGTTGGTTAGCGGCTAATTATGCGGCTCCACATTGTAATGGCTTACCGCTGTGTAGTTACGCTCAGCCTTTTTCATTCAGTAGTGTCTTTCAGCTCCCCCTTGAGCACAGTAATTATGAATTTGGTGTGTTGTCGCAACAGGCGCGTATGTCTATTCATTTACTGCATCGAATATGGGCCTTAGTTACTTGCATTGTTTTAGCCTTGGTGATGTGGCGTATATACAGTCATGCCTATTCGCAAAAAATTAAAAGCTGTACGGTGAGTGTGTTAGTGGCGTTATTCTGCCAGATAGCTTTAGGGTTAGCCGTGGTGCATTTTCATTTTCCGTTAGGCGTGGCACTGGCGCATAACTTAATGGCTGCCATACTGTTATTAACTATGGTTAGGTTATGTTATTACCTAAAAGTACGTACTTAGAGGGGAATGATTATGGCACTTACAATTAATAAAAAAGCAATGCAGCCCGTTTACAGCGCATCGTTATTGACTAAAAGTTACCACTTAATCCAAGATTATTTGGCAATAAGTAAATTTAAAGTAGTGGCTATGCTAGTGTTAACAGCATGGGTTGGCTTAGCGCTAGCCCCTGATGTTGGCAGAGGTGTTGGGGTTCAGTTCATCAGTTTATTAGGGATTGGATTACTCTCTGCGGCCGCCGCAGTCATCAATCATGTGGTTGATAGCGAAATTGATAGCAAAATGGCACGCACCCGCCATCGCCCTGTTGCTAAAGGGCGTTTAAGTAAATTACATGCACTGAGCTTTGCTGCTGTGATTGGCGTTGCGGGCTTTATTATGCTGATGTTGTGGGCAAATACGCTCACAGCCATACTGACCTTATTTGCACTTGTTGGTTATGCGTTTATTTATACGTCATTTTTAAAACGTGCCACACCACAAAATATAGTTATAGGGGGATTAGCCGGTGCAATGCCTCCATTACTCGGTTGGGTGTCTGAAACAAATCAAATGGCGGCAGCCCCTTGGTTGCTGGTGATGATTATATTTACCTGGACCCCACCTCATTTTTGGGCGCTCGCCATCGCGCGTAAAAGTGATTATGAGCGGGCTAAAATCCCCATGTTACCGGTCACCCATGGTATCGATTTTTGTAAAACATGCGTGCTTGCATATTCGGTATTACTCGCCATTGTATGTGTGTTTCCTTATTTGATTGGCATGTCAGGGCTTATTTATCTAAGCGGGGCATGTCTTCTCAATATTGTATTTATATACAAAGCAATTAACTTAAAGTTTGCCGCCAAAGAAGACACTGCGATGGATTTATTTCGTTTTTCGATTATTCATTTGATGATACTATTTATCATCTTATTTATAGATAAATGGCTAGTTATATGAAGCAGTTATGGTGTGGTTTAGTTGTTTTTTCAGTACTCTTTTTATCGGCCTGTAGTGATAAAAAAAATTTACAAGATCTTGATGCGTTAGTTTATGAAACCGCAAAACCGTTATCTGACTTTTCGTTGAGTGATCAACAAGGGAAGTTAGTAACCAAACAGCAGTTTTTAGGCCAGTGGAATTTAGTGTTTTTAGGTTACACAAGTTGCCCTGATATTTGCCCGATGACGCTAGCTAAGCTCAACAATGCCTATAAAAATTTGCAGGCTGAGTATCCACTACAAGTATGGTTTATATCTGTTGATCCTAAACGTGATATTGCTCAAAAACGTAAAGAGTACATAGATTACTTTAATCCAGATTTTTTAGCTGTATCAGGTGAACATAAAGACTTATTTCCATTTGTCCGCGAGCTTGGATTAATTTACGCAATTAGTGATAGTAATGAATCCGACTATGCGGTGGATCATAGTGCATCTGTTGCCCTTGTTGATGGCAGTGGCGCACTAAGAGCTATTTTTAAGCCTGAATTTAAACAAGGAGATGTGCCTTTGGTTAATACTACAAAATTAACCGCAGAATTTATTAAAATAGCCGAATACTACAAAAACTAGCTTTTAAAGGTTTTACGATTTTAAAGGGGCTTTATGCCCCTTTTCGCGTTTTTTATTAACGGTTTTTAATTAATTAGTTATTTTTTAGTCGTTTTTATGGCGTTTTCATTATCTCGGTCTAAGCTTTTGTTATGGATTGAGTTGATAAGGAAAAGCTTAAAAAATGCTTAAACTACCAAACGAACTTTCAATTGTTCATGTTGAAGTTTTACATCAAGATTTATTAAGCGAACTTAATAATAGCCGAGATATTTGCTTAGATATTAGCGATGTAATGTCTGCTGATACGGCCTCGGTTCAACTTTTATGTGCCCTACAAAAACATCTCCTTACTATTAATCAAAAAATTGCCTGGGTTGGCAGTAGTGATGCATTAACCAATGCCATTGATCAACTCGGTTTAAGTGAATACCTAGCACCAGAAAGTACTAATTAGAGGTCTATATGAAAAGAATATTAGCTGTAGATGATTCTGCATCAATGCGTCAAATGGTGAGTTTTACGTTAAAAACAGCAGGGTTTGATGTTACCGAAGCCAAAGACGGTAGTGAGGCATTAGCGATTGCCAAGCAGCAAGGTTTTGATGCAGTTATTTCTGATGTAAATATGCCTGTTATGGATGGGATCACGCTTATTAGAGAGTTAAGAGGGCTTCCGAATTACAAGTTTACACCGCTACTTATGTTAACCACAGAATCGGGTATGGATAAAAAGGTAGAAGGGAAAGCTGCTGGGGCAACAGGGTGGATTGTAAAGCCCTTCAATCCAGATCAACTATTAGCCGTGCTAAAAAAAGTAATCCGCTAACCTAGGAGTGCACTGTGAGTATTGATTTAAGCCAGTTTTTTGAAGTGTTCTTTGAAGAGAGTTTTGAAGGCCTCGATGTTATGGAGACTGAATTACTCAACTTAGTGCCGGGCGAAGAAGACTTAGAAACCATTAATACTATTTTTAGGGCTGCCCATTCTATTAAAGGAGGCAGTGCTACCTTTGGGTTTAATTCAATCGCAAACTTCACTCATGTTCTAGAAACATTACTGGATCAAATACGTGAAGGTCAGCGAAATATAAGCAGTGAACATATTAACTTATTACTTAAATCAGTAGATTGTTTAAGAGCCTTGTTGCATTCGCTTAAAGTACAGGAAGAGCCTGATTTAAGCCAAGCTGACTCATTACGAGAGCAGTTTGAAAGATTACTTGGCATGCCTGAAAGTGAAGCCGTAGTGGCAGAAGCCAGTGTTGAACAGGTCATTATTAATACTTATCAAATTGATTTTAAACCGCATTTTCATTTGTTTAAAACGGGTAACGAACCGCTGTTTATGATCAGTGAATTAGCTGAACTTGGTGAATTGGAAGTACAAGCGTTTACAGATGTCATACCTGATATTAAAGATTTAACGACCGATGAATGCTTTTTATATTGGCGATTTTTCTTAAACACTGACCGTGACGATCAAGCAATTAGAGAAATTTTTGAGTGGGTTGAGGACGATGCCGATATTAAAATTGAGCTTTGCGGTGGCTTATTTAATGATGGTAAAGCAGCAGAAGCTGCAGTGGTCAACGAACCTGTTATTGAAACACCAAAAACGGTTGTTGAGCCCAAAACCAATAAACCAAAAGCACCAACCAGTGCAAAAGCAGCGCCTGAGTCAACTTCCATTCGTGTTGGCATTGATAAGGTCGACTCACTGATTAATATGGTTGGAGAGTTGGTCATTACCCAAGCGATGCTAAATCAGCTTAGCGAACAAGAAATGACGCCTACCACGGTGACCTCGCTTCAAGAGGGGCTTGCGCAATTAGCGCATAACACCCGCGACTTACAAGAAAACGTGATGCGTATTCGCATGCTGCCAATTAACTTTGTGTTCAGTCGTTTTCCACGTTTAGTACGTGATATTGCCCAAAAGCTTAATAAAGAGGTGGAGTTAAAGCTGATAGGAGAACAAACAGAATTAGATAAAACCGTTATGGAAAAAATATCCGATCCTATGGTGCATTTAGTAAGAAACTCATTGGATCATGGTATTGAAACGGTAGAAAAACGTATTGCAGCAGGAAAAGATCCTGTGGGTAAGGTTACATTAAATGCCTTTCATCAGGGCGGCAATATCGTCATTGAAATTATGGATGATGGCCAAGGTCTTAACACTCAAAAGATCAAAGAAAAAGCGATTACCAATGAAGTGATCGCCGCTGACAGTGAGCTAACAGATGATGAAATTAACGAACTCATTTTTATGCCAGGATTTTCTACCGCTGATGAGGTCAGTGACTTATCTGGCCGTGGTGTGGGTATGGATGTGGTTAAGCGTAATATTCAATCATTAAATGGCTCGGTAGAAGTGACATCTGCTGCTGGAATTGGTTCTACTTTTACTATTCGGCTACCGCTCACTTTAGCTATTTTAGATGGGCAATTAGTCAAAGTAGCCAAGCATACTTACATTATTCCACTGATCTCGATTGTAGAATCGTTGCAAATTGATATTGCAAAAGTAAGCCGTGTTGGTAAAGACCTAGATGTACTCAGATTACGTGATGAATACATTCCTATTTTACGTTTATACGACATTTTTAATCACCAAAATGCCATTGAATCGTTAGATAAAACCTTACTAGTTGTCGTGGAAAACGATAATCAAAAAGTAGGGTTACTTGTCGACGATTTACTTTCACAACAGCAGGTGGTTATAAAAAGCTTAGAGGCTAATTACCACAAAGTGGATGGTGTGTCGGGGGCAACGATTTTAGGTGATGGGCGTGTTTCGTTAATTTTAGATATTAGCGGCTTGATAAAGCTTTCAGGGTTAAAAAAGCCAGGTAGCCAAGCATTGAGTATTGAGCCATCGACCATCTTGGAGGATTCATGTTCTCTGAATCAATAGCATTAAATAGCAATATTGAACTACAGCGCAAAGAGGGCATTAAGCAGTTTCTCACCTTTATTATGGCTGAAGAAGAGTACGGAGTAGATATATTAACGGTGCAAGAAATTCGTAGCTGGGAAGATATAACCGCACTGCCAAATGCCCCTGAGTACGTAAAAGGCGTGATTAATTTACGCGGCACCATTGTGCCAATTATTGATTTACGATTGCGCTTTGGTTTACCCACCATTGAGTATGGACCGTTAACGGTAGTCATTATTGTAAAAGTTGAGTTTGAGCAAGAAAGTAAAGTGATGGGGATCACGGTAGACGCCGTAGCGGATGTTTACAGTATTGCTGAGCAAGACGCTAAAGCAGTGCCAAGTTTAACCCAAACAAATGAAAGTGAATATGTCGCAGGGCTAGTGAATGTGGGTGATAAAATGGTCGCGCTAATTAACCTGCAGGCAACCATGAATATTTAGCGGTAATAGTAACTAAATAAAGCAAATAACTTAAAGGTGGTGATAAGCATGGGATGGTTTAGTAATTCAAAACAGTCTAAATCAAGCAATGATTTGATTATAAATGCATTGCATAAATCATTAGCAATAATTGAATTTGAGCCTAATGGAAGAATCATTACTGCCAATGTTAATTTTCTTCGTGTAATGGGCTACTCACTCGCTGAGATTCAAGGCCAGCACCATTCTTTATTTGTAAGCCCTAGCGAAACGCAAAGTGATGAATATCGTCAATTTTGGCAGCGTTTGAACGCGGGTGAATTTATTTCAGATGAATTTAAGCGTATTGGAAAAAATGGCAAAGAAGTCTGGATCCAAGCAACATACAATCCTGTTATAGACTCGCAAGGGCAAGTACTTAAAGTCGTTAAATTTGCAACAGACATTACTGAGCAAAAGTTAAAAGCGGTTGAAGCTGCAGGCCAAATTACCGCAATCAGTAAGTCACAAGCGGTTATTGAGTTTAATTTAGATGGAACCATTATTGGCGCTAATGATAATTTTTTAAAAACATTTGGTTATCAGGCAAATGAAATACAAGGGCAGCATCATAGATTGTTTGTTACTTCTGAATATGCAAATAGCCAAGAATATCAAGCGTTTTGGGATAAACTTGGGCGTGGCGAGTATGACAGTGGTGAGTATTTAAGAATAGGTAAACAAGGCGAGGAAATTTGGATATATGCCTCTTATAATCCTATTTACGATATGAATGGTAAGCCATTTAAAGTGATTAAGTACGCCACCGATATCACAGCGCAAAAAGAGCTAGAAAAAACCTCTAAAAAAGCGGCCGACTTGGCTAACGCATTAAAAGTATGCCAAGCAAGTGTGATGATTGCTGATAAAAATTTAAACATTATTTTTGTGAATGACTGCATCAAGCAAATGTTTAAAGCACGTGAAAAAGAGTTGCAAACTGTTTTACCTAGTTTTTCAGTCGCTGGGTTAATGGATATCCGTGTTGATGAGTTTCATCAGGAACTAGCTAATCAGCAAGAGCGACTAAAAAACTTAGATGCTCCTTATAAAACTACGTTGAATTTAGCTGGTCTTATTTTTGACATCATTGCTTCTCCTTGGACTAATCAAGATGGCAAGTGCTTAGGTACTATTGTTGAATGGCAAGATATTACTGATGAGGTGTCTAAAGCGGATGCTGAACGTGCTAGAGCGCAAGAAAACTTACGTGTTCGCCAAGCATTAGATACCGTGGCAACCAATACCATGATTGCTGATGCCTCGAATGTCATTGTGTATATGAATAGCGCAGTGAGAAATATGATGAGTGTTGCGCAAAATGATATACGCACTGACTTACCTAACTTTGATAGCAAGAACTTACTTAATCAAAGTATTGATATATTTCATAAAAATCCAGCCCATCAGCAAAATATGTTGGCTAAGTTAACGGATACTTACAGTACAGAAATTAAAGTGGGCGGCAGAACCTTTGGTTTAGTGGCAAACCCTATAATCACCACAGACAATGAGCGTATTGGGACGGTAGTTGAGTGGGAAGACAGAACCGCAGAAGTTGCTATTGAAAAAGAAATTGCTCAATTAGTCGGCGCAGCAAGCAAAGGTGATTTAAATGCACGAGTAGCTGAGCAAGGTAAAGATGGCTTTTTCTTACGTTTAGCTCAGGGTCTTAATAGTTTAGTTAAAGTGGTTGACGATGCGGTAACTGATACTGGCAATATGCTCGATGCCATGGCCACTGGTGATTTATCTAAACGGATTGAAAAAGAATACCAAGGCTCGTTTGAAAAACTTAAAACAGATGCAAATGCGACAGCAGATAAACTAACTGAGGTTATTAACCGAATTAATACATCAGCCACTTTGGTGGCCAGTGGAGCTGAAGAAATTTCACAAGGCAATGCTGATTTAAGCCAGCGCACAGAAGAGCAAGCGTCATCGTTAGAGGAAACGGCCTCTAGCATGGAAGAAATGACCAGTACAGTTCGCCAAAACGCCGATAATGCTAAAGTGGCAAATGACTTAGCTGAAGAAACCTGTGATAAGGCGATTCAGGGTGGAGAAGTGGTTAATAAAGCGGTAACCAGCATGTCTGCGATTAATGAATCGAGTAAGAAAATTGCCGACATCATTGGAGTGATAGACGAAATAGCATTCCAAACCAATTTGCTTGCACTTAATGCTGCCGTAGAGGCTGCTAGAGCCGGTGAGCAAGGCCGAGGTTTTGCGGTTGTTGCAGGTGAAGTACGTAACTTAGCGCAGCGCTCGGCAGGTGCAGCGAAAGAAATTAAAGAGCTAATTAGAGACAGTGTTGGCAAAGTTGCTGACGGTAGCGCGCTTGTGAATGAGTCAGGTGTGACGTTACAAGAGATTGTGGTATCGGTGAAACGCGTAACGCAAATGATAGCCGATATTACCCAAGCCTCTGAAGAGCAAAGTGCAGGTATTGAGCAAGTAAATAAAGCTGTATCGCAAATGGATGAAATGACCCAGCAAAATGCGGCATTAGTTGAACAAGCATCGGCTGCAGGTGAATCAATGGCGGAACAAGCCAATGAAATGCGCCATTTACTGCACTTTTTCTCATTAGGCCAGCAAGATATGGCAGTGGTATCGCCTGTTATTCGCACACCTGAAATATCTCATCAGCAACAAAATAGCTTCGTTAGTAATAAAAGCAAAGGTGAAAATTTTGTAGACTCGGCTGAAGAGTGGGAGGAGTTTTAAACTCACTTTAGTTAGGTTCACCTGCAATGTATGCGTGAACCTCGCTTTATTTTTAAATGAGAGCAAATAATGAAAGAGTTTTTATTAACGGATAGTGATTTTAAGGAAGTGGCTCATTTAGTTTATAACGCCTGCGGTATTGTACTAGGAGAGCATAAGCGAGAGATGGTCTACTCACGCTTGGCAAGACGAATTCGTGAGCGAAAATTAACAAACTTTTCAAGCTACCTCGATTACTTAAAAAATCATAAAGATCAGGAGTTTGATGCATTTATCAATGCCATTACCACTAATCTAACCTCTTTTTTTCGTGAAATGCATCACTTTGAGTTTATAAAAGATCAGTTAATACCAACCCTGTTAAAGACAAATAAACAGACTAAGCGCATTCGAATTTGGTCTGCAGGCTGCTCTACCGGTGAAGAGCCCTATAGTTTAGCAATGACGCTGCAAGGAGCTTTTCCAAGTGATTGGGATGTGAAGATATTAGCCACTGATCTTGACTCTAATGTACTGGCGAAGGCGCAAAGTGGTATTTATACCGCAGCGAACGTAAATGGTCTTGATGATGCTTTACTAAAACGCTGGTTTTTAACCAGTAAAGATGGGCAAAGTTATAAGGTTAAACCTAAGCTGCAGCAATGTATTTCATTTAAGCGTTTAAACTTATTACAAGACTGGCCAATGAAAGGCTCGTTTGACCTGATTTTGTGCCGAAATGTAGTGATTTACTTTGATAAAGAGACAAAGGATCAGCTTTTTAACCGTTATGCCGATATTCTTAATGACCAAGGTTATTTATTTTTAGGGCACTCAGAAACCATGGGTAAAGAGCATGTTTTATTTAAAAACTTAGGGAAAACCATGTATCAAAAAGTAGCCCATGCACACGCAATTTAAGCCAGTATTAGCGGGTTTTGAGCATATTAAACGCTATTGGGACGCCTCGCGAGATCGTGTGGTCGCTAAGGTATTACCAGGTGAGTTTTATGTTTCTAAAAATGATGAGCTAATCACCACCGTCCTAGGATCGTGTATTGCTGCCTGTATTTACGACGATAAGCTAGGCATAGGCGGGATTAACCACTTTATGCTACCAATTCAAAAAGGTGAGCGAATTGAGCAAGCGCATAGTTTAAGTTGTCGTTACGGTAATTGGGCTATGGAATATTTAATTAATGAAGTGCTTAAAAATGGCGCATCCCGGGCAAACTTAAAAGTAAAACTGTTTGGGGGAGGCAAAATAATTAGCGCCATGACAGATATTGGTATTGGCAATATCAGTTTTGCCAATGCATATATAGCAGAAGAAGCGCTAAATTTAGTGGCGCATGATATGGGCGGGCCTTGGCCACGAAAAATATTTTTTAATCCTCATAATGGAAAGGTACAAGTTAAAAAGCTACGTAACTTACACAATAATACGATTGAAAAACGTGAAGTGCGTTACTTACATAATCTTGAGCAACAAACAAAAGCCACTGATATAGAGCTGTTTTAAGGATGGCTATGATTAAAGTATTAATAATTGATGATTCGGCACTGATCAGACAATTGCTGACAGAGATACTGCAACAGGCAAAAGATATTGTGGTAGTAGGGGGTGCACAAGACCCATACGAAGCCCGAGAGATGATCAAAAAATATAATCCGGATGTACTAACGTTGGATGTTGAAATGCCAAAAATGGACGGCATTAGTTTTTTAAAAAACCTGATGCGCTTACGTCCTATGCCGGTTGTGATGATTTCTACACTCACACAAAAAGGTTCACCCATTACGCTTGAAGCGCTTGAGATTGGTGCAGTTGACTTTATTGCTAAGCCAACAGTTAACGTTAAGGAGCAAATGAGTCAATATGCTGATATTGTTCAGCAAAAAGTCAGAGTGGCAGCCAGTGCACGGGTTCGAGGCTATAAAAAAAATAGTGCTGTAGCAGAACCTATCCCCACTAATGCCGAATTTTTAGTAAATAAAGTGATTGCGATTGGTGCGTCAACCGGAGGCACGGAGGCGATAAAAGAAGTACTTATACGCATGCCAAAAAACTGCCCACCCATTGTAATAACGCAGCATATTCCTCCTGTATTTAGTACCTCATTTGCAGAGCGAATGCAGCGCACCTGTACCATTAACGTAAAAGAGGCACAACAAGGCGATAAGCTGGTAGCAGGATGCGCTTATATAGCTCCCGGCGGGCTACATTTACGCATTAGCAAACAAGGTAGTGCATTATATTGTCAGCTTGATGATGGTGAACCTGTAAATAGGCATAAGCCCGCAGTAGATGTACTGTTTAACTCATTACTTGAAATTGGTGCTAAGTATATTGTTGCCACACTATTAACCGGTATGGGAAGTGATGGCGCGAAAGGTTTACTGGCGTTAAAACAACAAGGGGCTTATACATTGGCACAAGATGAGTTTTCGTCTGTGGTATGGGGAATGCCCAAGGCTGCTATTGATATCGGGGCTGCAAATGAGGTCGTACCGCTGGATAAAATGACCCAGCGGTTATTAAATCAAGTGATTAAAAAATAGAATTTAATTGATCACCCAAGGCTGTGAAAACCAATAATAACTGCCTGCTTTTTTTATTGATGGGGCGGTGCAGTTAAAGCGAGAGCGTCCTTTATTAAGCTGCTTTGGCGAGGTCACCTCAACCGTATTATCGTTTAACCAATTTAAATTAGCTTGTCCAATGCTTGATACATAACAGGCAAATTGGCTTTTATGAAAGTCATCAGTCTCTAGATTTATAGTTAACGACGGTGGATTTTGTGTGGTTACACTATCTTTATAGGTTAGTTTATTAATAGTAAAAGCAGTTGAATTGAGCTTGGTAATTAACGTATCTAATTTGCTATAAAAACCAGATGCGGGAAAACGTGGTAAACGGCTAAAATTAGAATGTTGATTAACTGCACCAGAGTGCTGACCAATGCCAATAAAGCCTAGTTCAGTAACGAGAGCTTGTAGCTGATTGTTAAACTCTCCGTATGGATAGGCAAGGTATTTATAATCGTGGCCTATTTCTTCTTTAATACGCTGCTGTGAACTAAGAATGTCGTTTTTAGTGCGTTCACGCCATTGGCTTTGTGTTTCATTTTCGCGCTTTTTATGCAGATAGTTATGCTCGGCACTATGGTTGGCAATAAGGGCGCCTTTTTTTGCAAGCTCTCTGAGCTTATCCCATCCCATCACATAACCCGCTTGTTCATCAATGAGTTTTGGGTTTACAAAAATAGTGTACGGATAGCCAAATTTCTCAAGAATAGGCGCAGCTTGTTCGTAGTTATTGTTGTATCCATCATCAAAAGTAATCGCGAGCGTTTTATCGTCTAAAGCCTTACCTTGTTTTAATGCGCTAATCAGCTCATTTAGTGGAATAACGTTAAAGTTATGCTCTTTTAAATAATTTAAGTGTTTAGTAAAAGTGTTGGCGCTTACACTGGTCACCGCGGGAAGGGTTTCACTGACGTGATGATACTGTAGAATAACAGCTGCTTGCGCACGTAAAGAACCACAAATCAGGAACAATAATACTAAATGAAACAATTTCTTATACATAATAAAGCACACCATAAAAGCTTGTTGTTGTTAGCCGGTCCAATGATATTATCAAATATTACTGTGCCGTTGTTAGGAATTGTTGATACGGCAGTGATTGGTCACCTCGGGAGTGCGCATTATTTAGCGGGAATTGCCTTAGGTTCTACCGTGATCTCCATTTTATTTTGGCTTGCTGGTTTTTTAAGAATGAGCACCACTGGGCTGGTGGCACAGGCTTACGGTAAAAATGATTTAACTCAGCTGGCAGCTTTACTCAAACGCAGTTTGTTATTGGCCAGCAGCGTAGCTCTAATTCTGATTTTATTATCCCCCCTTATAAAACACGCCATTGCGTATTTATCTGCTGCCAATAGTGATGTGCTCAATGAGGCCTATCGGTATTTTAGTATTCGTATTTTTAGCGCCCCAGCAGCGCTATGTAACTTAGTATTATTAGGCTGGATGCTTGGCGTTCACTATGGGCGAGGGCCATTTTATTTATTGTTAGTCACTAATATTACCAATATTGTACTCGACATTTATTTTGTAGTTTATCTTGATTGGGCGGTTGCAGGGGCGGCTTGGGCATCATTAATAGCGGATTACACGGCTTTAATTTTTGCTTTGCTGTTAGTGGTTCAGCTAGCTAAAAAACAGGGCATAAGTTTAGCGGTTGCAAATTGGTTTAGCATAGAAAAAATGGCAGGATTATTAAGTTTAAATCGCGATATTTTTATTCGCTCTTTAGTATTGCAGTTATGTTTTAGCTTTATGACCTTTTATGCTGCACGTATAGGTGAAACTACATTGGCAGCCAATGCGGTACTACTCAACTTTTTAATGTTGGTCAGCTTTGCGCTTGATGGAATTGCTTATGCGAGCGAGGCAAAAGTAGGCCAAGCGAAAGGTCAACAAAGTGTTGAAAAGATAAGGCTATGGGTAAAAATAAGCGTATTTTGGGGCATGTTGTTTGGCATTTTGTATAGTGTATTTTTTATATTATTTGGCAGCTCTATTATAAAGCTGTTGACTAATGTACCTGAGGTTATTGAAGAGGCTACTGATTACTTACCGTGGGTAATTGTGCTGCCAATTTTAGCAATGAGTTGTTTTTTGTTTGATGGTATATTCGTTGGTTTAACACGTGCTAAAGCAATGCGAAATAGTATGCTGTTATCGGCGACAATAGGTTTTTTTGGGGTGTTTTGGTTGTTTCAGTCGTGGCAAAATAATGGCTTATGGTTAGCAATGAGTTGTTTTATGCTAATGCGGGGTGTAACACTTATAATTAAATATCAGCAGCTAAAAACTAATAATCAATTACTTGATTAAACCGTTATTTCCATAGATCGGGGTCGTTATTTTTGGCAGGGATGTTTTTCAATACTTGCGAAAAACGATTGGCAAAAATACCCGCGTAGCCCCAGAATGCAAAAAACAATGCCGGCGCTAAAATTACTATGCCAATGACTTGTAAACTATAATGGTTGTAATAACCCAAAGTGATAAACATCACGGCCAGCACAAACAGTGCTAGGCCGCGAAAAAAGCGCTTTAGACTCAACTTAGGGTCGCTCCCTAAGCGGTAAATGAGTGGCTTTAGCATATTGGGTTAATACTTAGTAATAAGAGTGCTCGCCAGCTTCGTGATCGGTTATGTCAGCCACACCGGTGATCTCATCAAACTTAGCAATCATTTCTTTTTCAATGCCTTCTTTTAGTGTGACATCAATCATAGAGCAACCATTACAACCACCACCAAATTGAAGCACAGCAATACCAGCAGCGGTGATCTCTACTAAGCTTACTTGGCCGCCATGATTTGCAAGTTGTGGGTTAACTTCTGTTTCTAACATGTGTTGAACGCGTTCATTTAGGCTTGCGTCTTCACCTAGCTTACGTGCTTTAGCATTAGGCGCTTTTAGAGTTAGCTGCGTGCCCATTTTGTCAGTAACAAAATCAATTTCAGCTTCGGCTAAAAAAGGCGCGCTTTCGGCATCAACAACAGCGTCAAAACCGTTAAAGTTTAGGCGAATATCGCTCTCTTCTACCGCGTCTTCTGGACAATAAGAAACACCACATTCAGCTTGTGATGTACCAGGATTAACAACAAACACACGAATATTCGTTTGTTGAGATTGATCTGCTAATAGCTTAGCAAAATGCGCTTGCGCTGTTTCGGAAATTGAAATCATAAAACCGTCTATACTTGACTAAATTACTCGGATACTGCATATCATACTCCGCTCATCGTGTTGCGGCTAGTGTTGAACGTAAAAAGTTGGCATCTATTTTAAGCAATGGTAGCGTGCAATTAACAAACATTTTTAGAGTGATTTATATGCGGTTTATATTAACAGTAGTGGTGATACTAGCCAGTTTTTCAAGTGTGGCAAAGCCCCTGTCGTATTATTTTGAGCAACAGGTTGAATTTGATCCCAGCATTCCAACACCTGAAAAAGTACTTGGTTATCAAGTGGGTGAATGGCATGTAAGGCATGATCAGCTTGTACGCTATATGGAAATTTTGGCTCAAAAAAGCGATCGAGTTAATTTTGAAGTAATAGGTCGTACCCACGAGCAGCGCCCACTAGTTATGCTCACTATTGCCGCAGCTAACAAACTAAAAAATATAAAACAAACTCGCCAAGCACACTTAGCTCGCCTAAATAATTCAAACAATAAATTAGCAGAGCAGCCAAGCGTTGTGTGGATGGGTTATAGCGTTCATGGTAACGAATCGTCAGGGAGTAATGCTGCCTTGCTAGTGGCTTATTATTTAGCAGCCGCGCAAGGTGATGAAATAAATGAGCTACTTAACAACACGGTGATTTTACTCGACCCGTCGCTTAACCCAGACGGCTTAGCACGTTTTGCTAATTGGGCTAATAGTAATCGTGGAATGAACTTATCGTCAGATCCGCAAACGCGTGAGCATGTAGAGAACTGGCCAAGTAGCCGTACCAATCATTACTGGTTTGATTTAAATCGTGATTGGCTTTTACTGCAGCACCCTGAGTCGCGAGCGCGTATAGCCAAGTTTCATTATTGGAAACCTAATATTTTAACTGACTTTCATGAAATGGGACCAAACAGTAGCTACTTTTTTCAACCAGGGATCCCAAGTCGTAAACACCCCATTACCCCTGAAGAAAATGTGAGCCTAACAAAAGCAATTGCAAATTATCATGCAAAAACTTTAGATGAAAACAACGCACTGTATTTTACAGAAGAAAGCTTTGATGACTTTTATTATGGCAAAGGTTCAACTTACCCTGATGTAAATGGTGGTGTCGGTATTTTATTTGAACAAGCAAGTTCTCGTGGCCATATTCAAGAAACGATCAATGGCCCGCTAACTTTTGCGTTTACGATTAAAAACCAACTTTTAACGAGCTTATCAACGTTTAAAGCGGCGATTGATAACCGCCAAGCTTTACTTGAGTATCAGGCTAACTTTTATAACAAAGCGGTTGAGCTTGCCAAAGATGAAGACTATCAAGGTTATATTGTTCAAGGTGGGGAAGACAAAACACGTACTAACGATTTTTTAAGCATACTTAAACAGCACCAAATTAATGCTTATCCAGTTAAAGAGGGACTAAAAGCTGAAGGTAAAAACTTTACCGCTAATAGCTATTTTGTGCCGCTTGCGCAACCACAATACCGATTAGTTAAAGCTATTTTTAGTGAACAGCAAAACTTTGCCGATAACACTTTTTACGATGTATCAGGTTGGACATTAGCGCATGCGTTTAATTTACCATTTGCTAAAGTAAACAGCCGCTGGGGATTAGAGGTTGATACTACGGCTTGGCAAAAAGCAAAACAGCCTGTTTTAACGCCGCTAACTAAAAACTATGCCTACGGATTTGCTTGGGACGACATGCTTGCCCCAAAAATGCTCAATAGTTTATTACAGCAAGGCATTAAAGCGCGTGTTGCATTAAAGCCATTAACCGCAACATCAACGAGTAATGAGATAAATTTTGATGCTGGCAGTATTATTATCCCTGCAGGACTGCAAACAGAGACTGATTGGGTGGCAAAGCTAAATCAAGCACAAAGCCAATTTGATATTGAAATTAAGCCAATTACCACAGGCTTAACCAGTAAAGGTGCCGACTTAGGCTCGCGCTCTATGGCGGTTGTTTCTGCGCCTAAGGTGTTATTAGTTGGCGGTAAAGGGGTTAGCCAATATGAAGCAGGTGAAGTGTGGTATTACCTAGATCGCTTTGTAGGCGTAGCGCCTACCATTGTTGAAATGAACCGTTTAGCGTCTTTAGAGCTCAGTAATTACAGCCATATTGTTTTGGCGCATGGCGATTATTCGACGTTATCTGATACCGACAAAGTGGCAATTAAAAGCTGGGTGAGAAAAGGCGGCGTTATTTGGGGTCATAAAGGCGGGGCAAAGTTCTTAGCTGATCAGCAGTTATTAAAAGCAAACTACTTATCACGTAAAGATGTTGCCAGCGCATTTGATACTCAAGGTTTAAAATATGCAGACAAAGACCATCTAGCGGGTCGCCAGCGTATTGCAGGCGCTATATTTAATACTGATGTAGATACTACGCACCCACTGACGTTTTCATTTAAGCGTGACACTCTGCCAGTATTTAAAAACAGTACCTGGTTACTTGAAGCCTCGCAAGCGCCGTTTGTAAATATACTCACCTATACACAACAGCCGTTACTTGCTGGTTTTACTGATGCAGTTAATGTAGAGCAAGTGGCCGGCGGTGCTGCGCTAATGGCTCACTCTTATGGTCGAGGTAGTGTGATTGCGATGACAGACAACCCTGTATTTAGAGGTTACTGGTATGGCACCAGCCGATTATTAAGTAACGCTTTATTTTTCGGGCATACCTTTCGCGTCAGTGGTAACTAAATCTAAAGTGGCGTTAAACAGGTCGTAAATGCCCAGACTTGTTTAGCGCCCGCTTCTTTTAGCGACAAGGTGGCTGCATTGAGTGTTGCACCGGTGGTCATAATATCATCAATAATGACCACCGTTTTACCCTCTAAATTGGCAGTACATGAAAAAGCCTGCTGTAAATTTTTTATCCGCTTTGTTTTGCTCAGTTGTGACTGTGCCGAGGTGTTTTTATTGCGTATTAAAACATTATTCAAGACCTTAAAGGATGACAAACAAGGCTGCCATACTTGGGTAACCTGATTAAATCCTCGACTAAAAAAACGCGACTTGTGCAAAGGTAAAATAATAAATACAGCAGCAGCTAAATGCTGTTTATTAGTAAAAATAGTAAGTTGTTTTTTGATGACTTGCTGCAGTGCTTTTTTGTAATGAATTTGATTATTAAATTTGAGTTGTTTTAGCCATAAATCAAAAGGGGGTTGATAAAAAGCGCAGGCAAATAGTTTCTCAAAGCTGCAGTTAGGAAACATTTCTACAATATCTGGGCGGTAAAATAAATTGTCATACTCAGACAAATCTAGCAAAGGCAGGTCATCTAAACAAAACTGACATAGTCCCAGTGAGCTGTGTATCTGATTCTGGCACAACACGCAATACGAGGGAAAAAGCCAATCAGTTAGGCTAAGTTTCATTCGCTGATTCTCCTCATTACAAACTCCCCCTAAAACGCTATCATAGATTTAAGTTTGGTTAAGGTTAGGCAAATATGCAAAATGAATTTGTGTTGTTGCATGGTTGGGGAATGAACCAAGGCGTGTGGCAGTTAATAAAACCAGAATTAGAATTTTTATATTCTGGTAAGGTACGTAGTTTAGACTTACCTGGTTACGGTGCTCATGATGTCTCTTTGGAACCGTATACTTTACATGATGCAGCTCAGCTGGTGAGTCAGCAATTAAAACCACAATCTGTTTTGATGGGATGGTCTTTAGGCGGTTTGTTTGCCATTTATATTGCCAAACATTGGCCAGAAAAAGTGTCAAAAGTTATTTTAGTTGCCTCCACTCCTTTTTTTGTAGAGCAATTGCCCTGGGAAGGTATTAAACCTAAAGTGCTCACACAGTTTAAAGAACAGCTATTGCAAGAGCGTTCAAAAACGATAGAGCGCTTTTTGGCGATTCAAGCGATGGGCAGTGAGTCGGCGCGAGATGATGTAAAACAGCTAAAACAACTATTGAGTCAGTCACCGCCGCCGAGTAATCAAGCATTAAGTGTGGGGTTAGATATACTGCAAAGTGAAGACTTACGTGAATTATTTTCTCACTGTCCCGTCGCGATTAGTGGAATTTTTGGGCGTTTAGACTCTCTCGTTCCTTATCGAGCAATTGAAAAAATGGTCGCACTTAATTCTGACTTTGAGTACGAAGTAATAGACAAAGCATCACATGCGCCATTTATTTCTCATAAAAACGAATTTTTATCTGCCGTTAAATCAATGCTTTGAAGCAAAGCCATGAATACAGCGGTTTAAAGCTTTATTTTGCGTGATTTTTGAGCGATAATTAAACAATATTTATTTGCTGGAGGTTTATTATTATGCCGATTGGATCTGTATTTAATAGCGGTGTTGAAGGGTTTAATAGAGCCAGCCAAGGTATTGAAAAGGCCAGCGCTGAGATTAACCGTGCCAGCATAGAGCAGCAAGATGATTCTCAATTAGCGCAGCAACGTCAATTAACGGCTGCTCGCCCTGAAGAAGCCGTAACCGCGCCGGTATCCCAACCTGCACGAATTGATGATGCATTAGTAAACTTAAAAGTTGAAGAGTTTAATGCCAAGGCTAACACGCAATCAATTCAAACTGCAGATGATGTACTAGGCACTTTAGTTGATATTAAAGTGTAATTCCTCATGAATATCGTCACGCCGTTTCCGTCTATCAATATAAACACTGCAAATGTTTATACGGAGACTGCTCGGCGTGACAATCAGTTACGTGAAGTCATTCCCCCAGCCGCTGCAAACACCGCCGGTAGTACTGAAAACAAAGCTCAAAGTGATGCAGAAAAAGCCAAACTACCTGGTAACAGCGATAGTTCAACTTATACTGCAAGCGGCAAAATTGCAGACAACAAAATTATTGAACAACGCGAAGGCAATGCTGATAGTGATCAAGATGATGCCGAGCAAGAAAAACAGCAAGCTGCCGAAGAAGTTAGTGAGCAAGAAGAGCTTCAACTTGAGCAAGAACAGCAACAAATTAAAGAGCTCAAAGCTCGCGATACCGAAGTGCGAACCCACGAGCAAGCGCATGCGGCTGTTGGTGGACAATATGCCGGTTCACCCAGTTACGAATACCAAAGAGGCCCCGATGGCACTAATTATGCCGTAGGTGGTGAAGTACCGATTGATGTTGGGGTTATCAATGGCGATCCGCAAGCAACCATCGATAAAATGCAAACGGTACGTGCTGCTGCACTAGCACCAGCAGAACCCTCAGGTGCCGACAGAGCGATTGCGGCAGACGCCACACAGAAAATGGCTGCCGCACAAGCTGAGTTAGCTTCAGCTGATGACGAAGACAGCAGCGAAGATAAAAGTAGAGTCAGTGCGTCGTTTTCTAATAGTGAAAGTTCAGAAGTAAAAACCGCTAAAAGCGAAGAACAATCGCGTGATATTGAAGTTGAAGCGCGTGCAGGACGCATTGCTAGCTTTTATCAACTGGCGACATCACCCGCGATTCAGAGCGAATTTTCAGCGCAAATTTAGCTTATTTAAAATGCATAAAAAAAACCGCCTAGGCGGTTTTTTTTATTTTTAAATATATCGTTTAAATTACTTTTTCACTTTTGCGTTAGCAAAGGCGTCAGCAAAGGCATTCCCCATCATCGCATTGCCTGTATCGCGTTTAGGCTTAGGCGCTCGTGCTTGGTTGGTATTATTGCTGCGAGGCTTTTGCTGTGCCGCAGCAGCTGCTTTATTGCTGGTGTCTATGTCGTCATCTAGGCGCATAGTAAAACTAATGCGTTTACGGGCAGCATCGACTTCAACCACTTTTACTTTAACAATGTCACCTGCTTTAACCACTTCGCGTGGGTCTGAAATAAACTTGTTAGTAATAGCTGAAATATGTACGAGTCCATCTTGATGAACACCCACATCAACAAATGCACCAAAATTAGCAACGTTAGAAACCACACCTTCTAAAATCATACCAGGCTTAAGGTCACTAATTTTTTCAACACCGGCTTTAAACTCCGCGGTTTTGAATTCAGGACGTGGATCGCGACCTGGTTTATCAAGCTCGCTAATAATGTCAGTCACGGTTGGTAAGCCAAATTTATCGTCAATATAGTCGTTTGCAGCGAGTTTACTTAAAAATTCACTGTTACCAATTAAGTTATTTACGTCTACCTGATTATGTTCACAAATACGCTTAACGATTGGGTATGCTTCAGGGTGAACTGATGAGTTATCTAGCGGATCGCTGCCATTATTAATGCGTAAAAACCCGGCCGCTTGTTCGAATGCTTTTGGCCCTAAGCGTTCTACTTTTTTCAATTGACTACGTTTTGTAAATGACCCATTCGTGTCACGGTAGTTTACAATGTTTTGAGCCAACGTTTTGTTTAAGCCAGAAACACGTGCAAGCAAAGGCACTGAGGCCATATTTAAATCAACCCCAATACTGTTTACACAGTCTTCTACTACAGAAATTAGGCTTTGCCCAAGTTGGCTTTGTGATACATCGTGTTGATATTGGCCTACACCGATAGACTTAGGCTCTATTTTAACTAGCTCAGCTAATGGATCTTGGAGGCGACGTGCAATAGATACTGCACCGCGTAAAGATACATCTAAATCTGGGAACTCATTAGCGGCAAATTCAGACGCAGAATACACCGAAGCGCCGGCTTCACTGACCATAATTTTATTCAGTTTAAGCTCGGCATTGGCTTTGATAAGTTCGCCAACCAGTTTATCTGATTCGCGAGAAGCAGTGCCGTTACCAATCGCAATAAGCTCAACTTTATGTTGGCGGCATAATTGCTCGAGCGTACGCAGTGATTTATCCCAATGATTTTGCGGTGCATGTGGGAAGATTGTTTGTGTAGCGAGCAGTTTTCCTGTGCTATCGACTACCGCAATTTTACAACCAGTACGCAAGCCAGGATCTAAACCAAGTGTTGTGCGAGGGCCTGCAGGCGCTGCCATTAATAAATCTTTTAAATTTTTAGCAAATACGTCAATGGCACCGGTTTCGGCTTTTTCACGCATTGCGGCTAAAAACTCGTTTTCTAAGTGTAGCCCAAGCTTAATTTTCCATGCCCACTGCACCACAGTTAATAACCATGCACTAGCAGGTTTGTTTTTAATATCTAGGCGGTAATGATCACTGATCATTTGGGCACATAACTGGGCTGGATTTTCAGCACTTGGCTCAGGGTTAATCGTTAACTGTAAAATGCCTTCATTACGTGCTCTTAGCATGGCTAATGCACGGTGCGAGGGCACTTTTTTTAACGGCTCTTGATGTTCAAAGTAGTCTCTGTATTTAGCACCTGCTTGTTCTTGCCCGTCAATTAACTTACTCTCAATCGCCCCATTTTGACTAATATGGCTTCTAAACTTAGCGAGTAATTTAGCGTCTTCAGCAAAACGCTCCATTAGAATAAATTTGGCACCATCAAGGGCTGCTTTTGTATCAATAATGGCTTTATCGGCATTAATATAGTGAGCGGCTTCAGCTTCTGGGTCGAGCATTGGGTCGTTAAATAACGCATTAGCAAGAGGTTCTAAACCGGCCTCAATAGCGATTTGACCTTTAGTGCGACGCTTTGCCTTATAAGGCAAGTATAAATCTTCAAGCTCGGTTTTACTTTGCGCTGCTTTTATATCAGCTGCTAATTCCTCGGTAAGCTTATTTTGAGATTCTATCGTCGATAGAATAAAGCCACGACGTTCTTCAAGTTCACGTAAATAAGACAAACGTTGTTCTAGAAGGCGTAGTTGGGTGTCATCTAATCCACCGGTCACTTCTTTTCTGTAACGGGCAATAAAGGGGACGGTTGCGCCTTCATCAAGTAACTTTGTTGCTGCAACCACTTGTTGCTGCTGTGCATTTAGCTCAGTTGCTAAACGTGCAGAGATATCGCTCATGCAAAAACCTTTTAATACAAAAAATAAGACCAGCTAAGAAGTTAACTGATGCGTCAATGTCTTGAATAATATCACAGGGGAGGGTAATAAAAAGCTCTTAAAGCAAGCTATTTTACTTGCTTTAAGATGCCATTACTGGGGTTGGAACTATACTAATAAAAAGCTGATTTAGTGAGGGTGCTCTATACTTTCGAGTACTTCACTAAATGTGTGCGCTATTGGACTAATATGAACAGGAATTTGCAGCTTACGTGCTATATCGCGTGCTGAAATTAAACCACTTATTTCATTATTAGCCGCAGTGACTAATAAAAACATAGCGCCATGATGTTCCATAGTTTGCAGTGCATCACCAATGCATGAGTAGCTTAAGCTTTTCATACTTACACCCATTAAATTACTTAGCGGTGTCATTAAATAGCGCAAGCTAATTTCACTACGAGGCAAGCCTAAACGCTGTGCTAAAATCATGATTTTTGAGCTTTGTAAATCAGCACTCGCCACTATACCTATTAGCTTTTGCTGCTCATCAGTTACCAAAATAAAATCAGAGCGTTTAGTCGTTAACTGTTTTGACGCTTGTTCAATTGTTGTATCAAACGATGCACGCATCGGGCTTGTATCAGTAAAACTAGTCACCACTTGTGTAGCAGGTGAAGTTAAATCAATGACAGCTTCATTAGTAAATGTATTCGCAATAGTGCCATGAGAAATATCTTGGGTACGGAGTTCTTTAAAGTTAGACATAATATCCACCTAATTAGTTATAAAATTTAATAATGTTTAAAAGCAAGTTATTAAACTAAATAACGGGTGGCGCTCGCGGGTGTGCATGGCTGTAGGGTGTGACTAAAAGGCTGCTTTCATAATGAAAGTAAAACGCTAAAGGAAGTGGTTGAATTTCTCTAAGCGCAATAACACCGACATGAGAGTCTATATCGGTGTCGAGGTTTGCTTGATCAGGAGAGTCGCAAACAATAAATTCTGCAGGTGTAAAACCAGCATCAATTTGCGTATTTTTGGGTGTTGCATGCAATGTCAAACTTACACTCATGAAGAGTGTAAACAATAGGGCATGTTGTAATATGCGCGCTGTAATGTTTGACATAGTGACGACCTTAATTAACTACTCTCAAATTAATACATCATAACTTGAGTTACTTTAGTTATAGCTTACTCAGATAATATAAACAATAAAAAGTTAATATGATCTGAATCAAAACTAAGCCGTTTTATTTTTGGTAGGAAATATTATTTACATACCATTGCTTAGCACCTTGAGGGGTCATGACCTCAAAATCATCGTCTACTTGTTTTTTTAATAATGCTCGCGCCATCGGTGAGTCAATAGAAATGTAATCGTTACGATCATAAATTTCATCGGGACCGACAATTCTAAACTTCTTACACTCCCCAGCCTCGTTTTCTATTTCAACCCAAGCACCAAAAAAAACTTTGCCGTCTTGCACGGGTGAGTAATCAACAATTTTTAAATCGGGGATACGCTTACGTAGATAGCGCACTCGGCGGTCTATTTGGCGTAATAGACGCTTGTTATACTGATAGTCTGCATTTTCAGAGCGGTCACCAAGGCTTGCAGCCCAGCTCACAATTTTAGTGACTTCTGGGCGTTTTACATTCCAAAGATGGTCATGTTCTTGCTGAAGTTGTAAATAACCTTCGCGAGTAATTAAGTTTGTTTTCACGCCGTGTTCTTGTTTAATTTTCATGTGTGGCACGGTATTAAAATAAAGGCAGCTTGTCGAGATAAAATAGCCACCAATGGGTTTGAAATGTTCAGTAACAATCTAAGCACTTAATTAGTTTTTTATTATTAAGTTTTTCATTTATATTAACTATTAATAAATTATAAAAATAAGCAACAGATTATGGGACAAGAGACAGTAAAAGTATTAGTGGTTGATGACGATAAACGTTTGCGCAGTTTGCTTGAGCGCTATTTAGTAGAGCAAGGATTTATTGTTAGAACAGCCGCAGATTCACAGCAAATGGATAGGCTTATTGAGCGTGAAAACTTTCACTTAATGGTGCTTGATTTAATGCTGCCCGGAGAAGACGGGCTCTCTATTTGCAGACGGTTACGTCAAAAAGAAAACCAAATCCCAATTGTGATGTTGACCGCTAAAGGTGATGAAGTAGACCGCATTATTGGTTTGGAGCTCGGTGCTGACGATTATATTCCTAAACCGTTTAATCCACGTGAGTTACTTGCCCGCATAAAAGCAATTTTACGTCGCCAATCAAAAGAAGTGCCAGGGGCACCTTCAGCAGAAGAGAATTTAATTGAGTTTGGTAAATTTACTTTAAATTTAGCCACACGAGAAATGAGCGAAGGGGATAATACCGTATCGCTCACAAGTGGTGAATTTGCCGTATTAAAAGCGTTGGTATCTCACCCTCGAGAGCCGTTAAGTCGTGATAAATTAATGAACTTGGCAAGAGGTCGCGACTACAGTGCGCTAGAGCGTAGCATAGATGTGCAAGTGTCACGCCTTCGCCGTATGATTGAAGTGGATGCGGCTAACCCGCGTTATATTCAAACTGTATGGGGATTAGGTTATGTGTTTGTTCCTGATGGTGAAAAGTAATAATTATGGGGATGTTTCCACGTAGTGCGTTTGGGCAAACTGTTTTTTTAGTAGCAGCTTTGTTGCTGATTAACCAAATTGTATCCTACGTCACAGTAAGTTTATATGTTGTTAAACCCACCATTGAGCAAGTTAATTTGATGCTCGCTAAGCAAATTAAAACTGTATTTATTGACTGGGAAGATGGTGTTGAAGTAACCGATGAAGTTTCAGAAAAGTTTTTTGAAATAACCGGTATTGAGGTGATGACTCAGCGTGAAGCGATGCGCAATGGCTTAGGGCAAAGTCGTGAGTATTCGGGGCTATCGCGAAGTATGTCAGAGCAGTTGAATGGGTTTTCTCGGGTACGCATTAGTCAAACCGATCCACTTATTTATTGGGTGGAAGCCCCGCAAGCACCGGGCTATTGGGTTAAAGTCCCCTTAACCGGATTTAAAGAAAGTAATCTTGAATTTTTAACTTTTTACTTATCCAGTATAGGCTTTTTAAGTGTATTAGGCGGGTGGTTATTTGCAAGGCATTTGAACCGACCATTAAAAGCACTGCAACAAGCGGCAATAAAAGTAGGCGTTGGTGATTTTAGTACTAAGTTACAAGAACAAGGCTCAAGCGAAGTTATTGAGGTAACGCGCGCTTTTAACCAAATGTCGCGAGGTATAGCAGCCCTTGAAAATGATCGTCGATTACTCATGGCCGGTGTCTCTCACGACTTACGCACACCGCTTACCCGCATTCGGTTAGCCACAGAAATGATGGTTGATGAAGATGATTATTTACGCGAAGGTATTATTTACGACATTGAAGATATGAATGGCATTATTGATCAGTTTATTGAATATTTACGCCATCATAAACGTGAAGAACAAAGCTATGAAGATATCAATGCGTTAGTAGCCGAAGTCGTACAAAGTGAATTAAAGCATCAACGTGTTATCACGTTTGAAAGCAATCCTAACCTAGGTAATATTCCCATCAGCTCAGTTGCTATTAAGCGAGTAGTGACGAATATGATTGAAAATGCACTGCGTTACTCGCAAGGGGATATTGAGGTGCAAAGTTATTTTAATAGCAATAAAAAGTACGTCATTATTGCGGTTAACGATAATGGCCCAGGTATTCCTGAGAGTGAATTAGAATCAGTGTTCGAACCATTTAAGCAAGGTGACGCTGCACGAGGCAGTGAAGGCAGTGGTTTAGGCTTAGCTATTATTAAACGCATTATAGACATGCATAATGGCAAGGTTGTGCTCTCTAATCGCCCTGAAGGTGGTTTAAGTGCGCAAATATATTTACCGGTTAAAGTGGTTAATCAAAACTAAATAAAGCTATCCGCCGTTATATGCGGATAGCTTTAACCATTTTATAGTGCTTTAAAACGAATGGCTGTACCACCACTGGTGGCCAATTTTAGTGTGAGTTTATCATTTGCGGTAACAGTGCGTTTTTCGATTTTTAAATCGTAAGGGTTGTTCTTCCACTCTGCCTTATCACCATCTTTGTAGATTTGCGCTTCAAACTGTTTATCTTTATCTAAGAAGTCGAGTTTAACCTCAATGGTGCGGGCGTTTTCATCAGTTACAGCGCCTAAGTACCAGTCATTACCAGTGTACTGATCGCGTTTACGTTCTTTTCGAGCAAATACAATAAAGTCGCCTACTTCTCCATCAAGCGCAATACTTTGTTGCCAATCGGTCGGTACGTCTTGAATAAATTGAAAAGCATCGGGCTTAGCTAAATAATTTTTAGGTAAATCAGCCGCCATTTGAATTGGGCTGTACATTACAACATAAAGTGCTAATTGCTTTGCCAGCGTTGTTTGCGGACGGTTTGTATCGCCACCTAAGCCATTAAAGCTCATATCAAAAATACCCGGTGTAAAGTCCATTGGGCCTGCAAGCATACGCGTAAAAGCAAGCATTGGAATGTGCTCTGGTGGATTGGGTGGCGTGCCCCATGCGTTAAATTCTTGGCCGCGAGCGCCTTCACGGGCAATCCAGTTAGGGTAAGTTCGGCGAAGGCCGGTGTCTTTTATTGGCTCATGAGTATTAATACTTATTTTATGTTTTGCAGCTAGCTTAACGTTGTATAAGTACTCATTAACCATAAATTGGCCGTCATGCCACTCAAAACGGGCAATGCCGTTTTCATCAATGCGTTTAATATTGCCACCATCGGCCACATAACCGGTTTTAATTTGGCTTACATTTGATTGCTCGTAAAGCGCAAAAGCGTCTTCCATTTGATTACGATAATTTGTTACGTTACCTGAGGTTTCATGGTGGCCAATTAACTGCACCCCTTTTTGCTTACCGTAGCGGGTAAGCTCCTCAATATCAAAGTCATCATATGCTTGGGTAAAGCTAAATACATCGCCATTAAAAAACCAGTCGCCATCCCAACCGGTGTTCCAACCTTCCACTAATACACCATCAAAGCCGTATTTTGCGGCAAAGTCCATGTAGTATTTAGTATTTTTTGTGGTAGCACCGTGTTTTTCGCCACTACCCCAAGTATTCTCATTGATGTGCATGCCCCACCAAATACCTACGTATTTGCCTGGTTTAACCCAGGACACATCACCGAGCTTATTTGGCTCATTTAGATTTAAAATAATATCTGAATTAACTAAGTCTACCGCATGTTCGCCAATTTGAATGGTGCGCCAAGGCGTATTAAATACACCGTGCTTTTTGACTGCTATACCATCTGACCATGGCGTTAAATCGGCGCTAAAAGTGCCTGGGCGACGTTGGTTAAGCACCATGCCCGCATAATCGACTAGGGCTGCTTCATGAATACTGACATGCACGCCGTTGCCATTTTTAAAAGTAAAAGGGGTGTGAGCGAGTGCAGCATCTTGTAAGGCTGTGGTGTTGTAGACATATTCGTAACGATTCCAACCGCGAGCAGGTATCCACCATGCAGTGGCTTTATCGGCACCGGCGATGGCAAACTCGGTCAGCTCTTTAGTAATTTCTGTTTTTTCAAAACCGGCTTGTTTAGGGACTTCATAGCGAAATCCCACACCGCTATCAAAGGCTTTAAATCGCACTGTGTATGTGCCACCGTGGGGTGCGGGTTTATTAAAGGTAACGGCAATTTCATTGTGCTTGTCGACAACGGTTTGACGCTCTCCCCAAGGTTGCTGCCATTGACTATCGGTTTGTGAGCGAGTTACTTCACTAATAACAAAACCTTCATCAAATGGCGCTTGGCTTTTAAATCTAAAACCTAAATGTGACTGTGTAATAACAGGTTTACCATTAAAGCTAATAGAATAGTAAGGAGATGAAGATTGATCAGATATGGTGATTTTAATTTTTTGATCAGGCGATTCCAGCATGGCTTCTTTTGCAAAAGCGCTGCTTGAAAGTAAAGCAACTAGCAGTAAAGGTAATCTCATTGTGTGTCCTTTATGTCAAATTGTAGACTATGAGCATAAAGTGAAGGTGGGGTTATTACGAGATGACTGCAAACGTATTCAATGTAATTAAACACATAAAAAAGGGCTCTAGCGAGCCCTGTTTTGTATTTATAACTTATTATTTTTTATCAAAAGCGCGTTTCATGTAATTAGGTGTTGCGAGTGCACCGTGATGAATGCCGCCATTGTAGTATTCACTATGCTGTGCAATTATTGCTGCGCCGTCTTCTCTAAAGCCATTAAAAGCCTCAGATTTGCGAGCTAGCGTCACTGACCATAACCCACTTGGGTAAATAGGTTGTGGGAATGGGAGTGTTTGTAAATCGTTAAAACCAACACTTAGCATAGCTTCGCGCATTTCAACCAACAGTGGCATATGCATTAATGGCGATTCACTTTGTTGTACCAGTATTCCACCAGGGCGAAGTGCGTTTAAACAGCTAGTATAAAACGCATGGTTAAATAAACCTTCACCTGGGCCTACCGGATCAGTACCATCAACAATCACTACATCAATAGACTCACCAGCTGCTTCGCGCATGTATTTAATGCCATCGTCAAACATCACAGTAGCACGTGGGTCATTATTTGATTCACATAACTCTGGGAAGTACTTTAACGATATTTGGGTAACCACTTCGTCAATATCTATTTGAGTTACAGTTTCTACGCTTGGGTGCTTGAGCACTTCACGTAACGTACCGCAGTCGCCGCCACCAATAATAACTACATTTTTTGGGTTTGGATGCGCCAGTAATGCTGGGTGGCTGATCATTTCGTGGTAAAAAAAGTTTTCACGGCTACTTACCATAGTACAACCATCAATGATCATTAAATTACCAAAGTCTGTGGTTTCAAACATTTCTACTTTTTGAAAAGGAGACTGTTTTTCATCTAACTTTTTGTTAATACGTAATGAAAATGCGCTGCCATCGCGGTCGCTAATTTCAGTAAACCACTTACTTTGATCTAAATTTGCCATAGTTGTTGTTACACTTTTGGTTGAGTATGAAAAAAAGGAGGCAATTCTGCCAGTGCTTGGCCTATTGCTCAATCAAATTTTACTCTCTTTAGCGAATAAAGTTAGCTATAAAGAGGGGAAAGTTCAATTTTTGTTAGCTTAGCAGATAGTGACGTATTAAAATGCCCCTTTACACCTAATTTAATAAAGAAGAGTTGCCATGACTTGGGGTTTAGAAACAGCACGTGCTACATACAATGTTGCTCATTGGAGCGATGGTTATTTTGATATTAACGCACAAGGTGAGTTGATAGCCTATCCTGATGGCGACCAAACAAAACCTGCCATTTCTTTAAGTCAGCTTACTGAGCAATTTAAGCAGCAAGGGTTAACATTGCCCGTACTGGTGCGCTTTACTGATATTTTAAAAAATCGTGTAGATACGCTCACCAATGCCTTTACTCAAGCGCGCACTAACCGCGAATATAACGGCAAATACACCTGTGTTTATCCTATCAAAGTAAACCAACAGCGCTCTGTTGTGAGTAAGTTATTAGCTCACCCAAGTGGCCTAGTGGGACTTGAAGCTGGTTCTAAGCCTGAACTAATGGCCATTTTAGGGGTGGCGAAAGAGCCTATTACTATTGTATGTAACGGCTACAAAGACAGCGAGTTTTTACGTTTAGCCTGTATTGGTCAAGCAATGGGACACAGCGTTAAAATTGTGGTTGAAAAACTCTCAGAGCTAACCACATTGCTTGAAGAAATTGATAATTTAGGCATTGAACCGGCTATTGGAATTCGTATTCGCTTAAATTCGGTTGGCAAAGGTAAATGGCAAAATACCGGTGGTGAAAAAGGTAAGTTTGGTTTAACCGCAGGGCAAGTACTCAGTGCAGTGGAAGTACTTAAGCAACATAACAAGTTGCATTTAATGCAAATGGTGCATTTTCATATTGGTTCTCAAATCGCCAATATTCGTGATATTCATCGTGCCTTGCGCGAATGTGCTCGCCATTTTGCTGAATTAACTCAATACGGTGTACCGCTAAATACGGTTGATGTGGGTGGCGGGCTTGGCGTTGACTACGAAGGCTCAGGCTCACGTAGTGCCTGCTCAATGAACTACACAGTCGAAGAATACGCGCGTAATGTAGTGAATGCATTTGCCGATGTGTGCGATCAGCATAACTTAAAGCATCCTGCGATTATTACCGAATCTGGCCGTGCATTAACGGCTCATCATGCAGTGTTGATCACCGATGTCATTGATGTAGAAAAAGCACCGAATCATTTAAACCCAGAACCGCCATTGGAAAACAGCGCATTAGTGCTAGATGAAATGTGGCAATGCCTACAACGTTTGAACCCACGTATGGCACTTGAAATATATCATGATGCTATGCACTTATTTAGCGAAGCACACGATCAATACGTGCATGGTTTAGTGAGCATGCTAGAGTGGGCGAAAATAGAGCAGCTTTACTTTACGATTTTACACCGAGTTCGTGCATCGTTAAGCGTTAACGCACGCGCTCATCGCGAAGTGCTGGATGATTTAAACGAAAAGCTAGCCGATAAACTGTTTGTGAATTTTTCATTGTTTCAGTCATTACCTGATGTATGGGGTATTCAGCAGTTATTTCCGGTCATGCCCATCGAAAACCTAACGCAGCCGCTTACTCAGCGCGCGATTATCCAAGACATTACTTGTGATTCTGACGGGCAAATACGTGAGTACGTTGAAGGTGCAGGTATTGAAACTAGTTTACCTATCCCTGAATATACACAAGGTCAGCAGTATCATATTGCCATGTTTATGGTGGGGGCATACCAAGAGATTTTAGGTGACTTACATAACCTATTTGGTGATACCGACTCAGTCCATGTTGAGCTTAATGAGCAAGGATATGTATTAACCAATGCCATTAAAGGAGACAGCGTTAAGGATGTATTAAAATTTGTTGATTATGATAGCGAGTTATTAGCTGATAACTTTGCCACTCAAATTAATAAACTTGATGTATCAGAACACTGTAAAGAAGGGTACCTAGCCGAGCTCAATGCAGGGCTTGAAGGCTACACCTATTTTGAAGATTAATTTAGTTGCATAGTTAAGCGCGGTCTTAGTGGCTGCGCGATGTTTAAAGGAATAGAAGTAATGTCAGTTATTCGTAGTGTATTTAGTATTTTCTTTTATACAATAAACACTCTTTTTTGGTTTGTGCCTATTTTTATTTGTGGCATCGTTAAGTTAATCCCAATCAAACCACTACAAAAATTAATGAGCTGGACGGCCAAGCAATGTGCCTCTATTTGGGTGACCTTCAACACGTTAAATCAGACGTTATTAACGCCAACTAAACTTAATGTTATTGGCCTTGAAGAGCTTAAATTAAAAGATTGGTACCTAGTTATTGCGAACCATCAAAGCTGGGTGGATATTTTAGTGTTACAGCGGGTGTTTAACCGAAAAATACCTTTTTTGAACTTCTTTTTGAAAAAAGAGCTTATTTACGTACCTGTTTTAGGTTTGTGTTGGTGGGCACTCGACTTTCCTTTTATGACCCGTACCAGTAAAAGCCAATTAAAAAAGAATCCTAAATTGCGTGGTAAAGATTTAGAAACCACCCGTAAAGCCTGTGAAAAATTTAAAGAAATGCCAGTCAGTGTGGTTAACTTTGTTGAAGGGACGCGGTTTACAGCGCAAAAGCATGCGCGTCAAAATAGCCCGTTTCCTCACTTACTTAAACCGAAAGCGGGTGGTGTGGCGTTTGTAATGCAAGCCATGGGTGAGCAAATTTCTAAAGTGGTAAATGTCACTATTCATTACCCTGAGGGCATTCCTACCTTTATGGATTTTGCAGCCGGTAAAGTAAAACACATTGATGTACATGTTGAAGTAAAAGGCGTTAGTGACGACTTAATTGGTGATTACACTAATGATCCTGACTTTAGAGTACGCTTTCAAAGTGAATTAAACCGCGTGTGGGAAGAAAAAAACCAGACGTTGGTTAATCTCAAACAAAAATAACAAAATGAGCTGACAGTTATGCTAAAAAAATGGTTACCTAATTGGTTAAATGGCTTAATTGTTGGCTGTGTTTTATTTGCTAATTTAATAATATTTGGCGCATTAGTGCTTACCCTTGGGTTAGTTAAATTAGTGCTGCCCATACCTGTAGTGAGTAAATTATTACACAGTGCGTATAAAGGGTGGTGCAAAGGTAACCGCTTAGGGCTGTGGTTAGGCTGTAATAATATTAAAGTTAATATTAGTGGGGAGGTAAACGCCAACAGTTGGTATTTGCTAATCAGTAATCATATTAGCTGGCTTGATATTGCGGTATTGAGCTCGTTGGATGCATTGCCAGCCCCTAAGTTTTTTTTAAAAGATGAGCTTAAATACGTGCCATTTATTGGCACTGGTGCGTGGGCGATGGGTATGCCCTTTATGAAACGAGTGACCAAAGCGCAATTGGCTAAAAATCCGAATTTAAAAGGCTTAGATGTCGAGCGTACTAAGCGCAGTTGCCGTAACTTTCGTCATCATCCTACAACCATAGTTAACTTTGTAGAAGGTACGCGTTTTACTGCGCAAAAGCACCAGCATCAACAAAGTCCTTTTCAGCATTTATTAAAACCTAAGGCTGGTGGAACTGCTTTTGCCTTAGAGGTTTTAAACGAGCAGTTTGACGCTATGCTTAACACCAGTTTAGTGTATAGCGGTCAGTCAGATCATGTGTGTCGTAATATTTTAAAAGGCGAGTTGGAGTCTATTCATATTACTATTGAGGTTATGCCAATAAATACACAGATGATTGGCAGTTACCAAACCGATAAGGCATTCAGGGCCCAGTTTCAGCAATACTTAAATAACTTATGGACAGTAAAAGATAAGCAATTAAGCGCTATTCATATTCAACAAGCTAGTACTGAATTAACACCCAGTAAGGAAATTGAAATACCATGAGCAAAACACACCTACAGGAGCTAATTACTCCTTGGTTTGAAAAAGTCCCCGATGCTTTTTTTCTCAGTGCAATCACCGCCTCATCAATTGGCATTCTTTCATTATTATTTGTTTACTTATTTACTCGTCGCTTAATGTTACCGGGTATTCAAAAGGTGGTGACTAAACTCTCTCCTGAGCGTATTGGTTCATTGTCACCTATGTTAACTAAGCTGAATAAGCGGATTGCCTGCTTGCTGTGCTGTGTGCTTTTTTTAGCCACATTTGATAGTGTTTATCCGGTTAATGCAATTGCTCAAGAGATCCTTAAAACCATTGGCCAAGCATTATTAATTATTTATATAGGTTTTATTATTAGCAGCATAGTGAGCATTGCTGGCGCTATTTATAACCAATTAGATTTTGCCCGAGAAGTACCTATTCAAGGCTTAATTCAAGTGGTTAAGCTGATCACCTTTATTGTGTGTTCAATATTAATTGTTAGTATTGTGCTTGAAAAATCGCCGACTTATATTCTCTCTGGTTTTGGTGCTATTGCCGCTGTTACTTTATTAGTATTTAAAGACACCATATTAGGTTTTGTCGCCAGCATTCAAATTGCCGCTAATCGTTTGGTGACCTATGGAGATTGGATCCAAGTAGATAACTACGGCGCCGATGGCGAAGTAATTGATTTAGGACTTAATACTGTAAAAGTGCGTAACTGGGATAACACCATAACGACCATCCCTACTTATATGCTGGTGGCCGGTTCATTTAAAAATTGGCGCGGTATGCAAGAATCTGGTGGGCGACGCATCAAGCGTTCTTTAAACATTGATATGAACAGCATCTTTTTAGTTGATGACGATTTTAAAGCGCAAATAGAAGCGGCTATACCACTGCAAGAATATATTCGACTAGGCACACTTCCCGATCCGGTGTCGAACTTAGGGCTATTTCGTCGCTATGCAGAGGGTTACTTAAAACAACACAGTAAAATCAATACCTCGCTCACACTTATGGTGCGTGAACTACAACCGCTTAATCATGGCTTACCGATTGAGTTTTACTGCTTCAGTGAAGACAAACGTTGGATATCGTACGAGCACTTACAAGCTGAAATTATGGACCATTTACTGGCCGTATTACCTGTGTTTGGGCTGCGCGCTTATCAAAGTGTCAGTGGGCAATTAAGCCCAGCTGACGGAGCCAATATGGCAGGTAAACCCAGTATTAAAGTGCCCAATAATGCTGTCCAAGGCCAACACCAATAAACAATAACAATAGCCACCAAATAGGTGGCTTTTTAATACGTAACCATGCAAACGCAGCAATCACTAATGCAATTTGCCAAATATTGCTTACGGCAGAAGTCCAAATGGGCGAATATAATGCAGCTGCCAAAAAGCCAACTACAGCAGCATTAAGCGCTGCAATTGAGCTGGCAAAGCGAGGATTACTGGCCAAGTTTATCCAGCTTTTTTGAAACGCCAGCATCAGTAAAAAACCGGGTGAAAATATCAATAATGTTGCGATTAGCGCACCCACTAATGGTTGTGCAGAGTTCAATTGTGCCCCCAAGTAGGTGGCTATAGTAAACATTGGGCCAGGAACGGCTTGGGCACTGGCGTACGCAGTTAAGAATTGATCATTACTCAGCGTTGGAACTCCCGCTTGCAAAACAGGTAATACAACGTGTCCACCACCAAATACCATGGCACCTGCTTGGTAAAAAGGCGCGAATAACGCAGCGTTTTCGCCAAGTGGGATAAAGCTGATGGCAAGTAGTAGTGCAAATAAGCCAAGAGCAATCCAATTGATGTTGGTTTTTTCTCTGCTAACATTTTCTGTAGATTTAGCTAAGTTAAGTAAAGGCCATAAAGCACCGATAATGGCAGCGGTTACTAAAATGGCGATTTGAGTGCCCAACATAGGAAATAAAATCAGTGCTAAAGTACTCATTATTGCCAGAAGTTTAAGTACCGCACTGGTGCAAAAGCTCTTCGCCATACTAAGGGTCGCATCAGCAACAATAACCACGGCAAATAGTTTCAAACCTGCAATAATAGCAAAATAAACAGCATCAAACTGATGTGCACTTATTGCAATTAGCACCATGATCAAAAACGAAGGCAGGGTAAAGCCTATAAACGCAGCGATACCACCGAGTACACCCGCACGTTCTACGCCAATAGCAAAGCTAACCTGACTTGAACCAGGGCCTGGCAGAGCTTGACTTAAGCTAATTAGCTGCGCGTAACGCGCTGTACTTAACCAGCGAAGCGAATCAACAAAGTGGTGCTTAAAGTAACCTAAATGCGCGGCAGGGCCGCCAAAGCTCATGCAGCCAAGCAAAAAAAACTGCCTAAAAATCGCAATTAACATAGTGTCCATCGCCTTTTGATAAATCATAAAATTGTCACAAACAAGTATGACATTATTATGAAACGCTATCACTACTTCCTTATTTGATAGGCAATATCAACGCTTATACGTTATTCTTCATTGTTGGTTCATACATATATTTGCATAATCGCAATAATAAATTCTAAATGAATAGGAAATTACCATGATGTTAACTAAATCACTTTTAAGTGTCACTGTCGTTGCTGTATTACTTTCTGGCTGTGAAATGAATAACACAGGTAAAGGTGCCGCTATTGGTGCAGCCGCGGGTGGTATTTTAGGTAAAGCTACAGGTAATCATAAAGATAAGCGTATTTTTATTGGTGCAGCTATTGGTGCGCTAGCGGGTGCTGCTGTAGGTGATTACATGGATAAACAAGAAGCTGCTTTTCGTGATGAGTTAGCGGGTTCGGGAGTTGAAGTGGTTCGTGAAGGCGATAACTTACGCTTAGTGATGCCCTCTAATATTACGTTTGCGACTGATCAATCTTATATTTCATCGGGCTTTCATGACACTTTAAATGCGATAGCAAGTGTAATGAATAAATACGAAAAAACCTACTTAAGTGTTGAAGGTCACACCGACAGCACGGGCAAAGACAGTTACAACATGACTCTTTCAGAGCAGCGTGCACAAAGTGTAAAAAACTACTTAGTGAACCAGCAAATTATGGCGGCACGAGTAAGCACGAGTGGCTATGGCGAATCACGCCCAATAGCGACTAACGACACAGCGAATGGTCGTGCGCAAAATCGCCGAGTAGAAATTCAAATTGTACCAAACACTCAAGGTTAGCTTTTGTAGTTACAAACCGCGTTTGCGCGCGGTTTGTGTACTTATTTAAAGGGCACTTTTAAATAAGTTAGTTGTCATAAGGAGTTCTTCATAGGGACATGTTTATGACAAATTGGCGTACAGCAATTATTTTATCGGTATGTTTACATGGGTTAGTTTTGTTTTTTTTAACTACCTTAAAAGCCCCTAAAATTAAACAGCCGCAATTAACGCCAATTAAAGCGTATATGGTGAATGTGCCTGCCAAAACTAAAGTAACGCAACAAGCCACTCAGCAAAGCGCTAATAAAAATGTTAATACAGAAATAACCCCAACCAAGCCTGTTAATGCAACCCAATCAAAACCACTAAATGCGACTAATAAAAAAACAAAGGAGACGACTGAGCCGGTAAGTACCACCTCCATAAACACCCACCCTGTAACCGCAACGTCTTATAAAAAGATCGACCTGAAAAAAGGGCTCAATAGTATTTTACAGCAACAAACTGGCTATTCTGATACTGCAAAGAATGACCCTCAGAAAAAGCGCATTACCGTCCCAAAAGAGCATGCAGGGAAGGTGAAGTCGCTATTAAAAATAGAGCAGCAAAATATGCAATTTACCACTTACCGACGAGGTGATAGCTGTTTTAAAAAGGTATCCGTTGGTGCTGGAGTTATGCCAAAAAATGACTTGCCAGATAGTTATATTGTTGGTGCAAAGTGCGATAAAACCAAGCTAACTGAGGCTTACGATACCGCAATGAATAAATGGCTTGATAAAAAGTAGCGACTAAATTGCAATCAATCTAGATTAAACTGTAATTCACATAGCTTTTGATACAAAGGGTTACTTGCCATTAATTGCTGATGAGTGCCTGTGGCTTTTATTTCGCCATTTTCCATTACCACAATCATATCGGCGTGTTTTACCGTGGCTAGTCTATGAGCAATAATCAGCGTTGTTCTATTTTGCATTAAGTGCTCAAGTGCGGCCTGAACATGATGCTCACTTTGCGCATCAAGTGCGCTGGTAGCTTCATCGAGTAGCAGTATTTCGGGATCTTTTAAAATGGCGCGGGCAAGTACAATACGCTGCTTTTGCCCACCCGAAAGCCTAACACCTTGCTCACCTAAAAAGCTGTTATAGCCTTGTGGTAACTGTTTTATAAATTCATCAGCATGTGCATGTTTGGCGGCCGCATAAACTTGCTCGTCACTGGCGCTTGGGTTGCCATAGCGAATGTTATGCATGACATCAGAGCTAAATAAAATTGGGTTTTGTGCCACCATGCCCATTTTGTTGCGTAAGGTGTTTAACGACAACTCTTTAATATCTATATTATGAAACTTAATCGCTCCGCTGGCTGGATCGTAAAAGCGCTGCAATAGTTCAAATAAGGTAGTTTTACCCGCACCGGAAGGGCCAACAATAGCCACAGTTTTACCTGTTTCAATATTTAAGCTGATATTATTTAATGCGCTTACATCTGGGCGAGAAGGGTAATTAAAACTAATACCTTCAAGTGAAATTGCACTGTTGCTGGTTGTTGCATGTAACTCATCATCTTGTGGAATTTCGGGGTTTTGTATTTTACTTTCAACGGCGAGCAGTTCGAGCAATCTTGCTGCGGCTCCTGCGGCGCGCTGTAGTTCACCATAAACCTCTGCAACGGTCGCTACCGACATGGCCACCATAATGGCATAAAACACAAAAGCACCGAGTTCACCGCCCGTCATAGTGCCTGCTAACATATCACTACCGCCTACCCAGAGCATGGCACTAATAGCACTAAAGGTAAGAAAAATAACAGCTGCAATTAAAAACGAACGTTGTTTAATTCGGCTTTTAGCCACATTAAAGGCCTTTTCGGTTTCAAGCGCAAAAGCAGATTGTTCTTGTTGTTCGTGGCTATAACTTTGTACCACTTTTATGTTTTGAATGATCTCACCCGCGTAGGTGCTTATATCGGCAATAGCATCTTGGCTAGAACTGGCGAGTTTGCGCACCTTTTTACCAAACACTATCATAGGCACCAGTACTAAAGGGACGCAGGCCACAACGACCAAGGTAAGCTTTAAATTAGTAACAAGCAGCATAATTAAACCACCGACTAACATTAGCGCGCTTCGCAGTGCCATAGAAAATGACGAGCCAATAATAGATTGTAATAATGTGGTGTCGGTGGTTAAACGCGACATCAGCTCGCCGCTACGATTTTCTTCAAAGTAACTCGGGTGCAAGGTAACAATACGATTAAACACGGCTTTTCGAATGTCGTTACTGACTCGTTCGCCAATCCACGACATTAAATAAAATCGGCTGAATGTACCCACTGCCAATAAACTGATCAAACCAATTAATACCAACACAGCTTGTTGTAATTGCGCTTGCGAGCCGGCAATAAAGCCATGATCAATCACAAATTTAACGCCTTGCCCTAGCGATAAGTTAACTCCTGCGGTGGCAAGTAACGCCACTAAAGCCCCTAAAACTACCCATTTATAAGGCTTAATAAAATTGAATATAGGGAATAAAGCGCTAAAGGCGGCTTTATCTGAAGCAGGCTTGTCTGTAGGCATAGTAGATTCTTATTGATGATTAAGGTATAGATATGGCATCAATAGATTAAAAATCAATAGTATTAAAAATCATCAATAAGGAAAAGTTATGACAACTAAACAGGTAACTGGCGAGTTTACCGTTACATTAGCGCCTATAGAGGGGTATGCACACGGGCAGCAAGGCGTTAACTTAGGTCGTATGGCGATTGATAAACAATTTACTGGTGGCCTAACCGCAACTAGCCAAGGTGAAATGCTCAGCGCCATGACCCCCACCCAAGGCAGTGCCGGTTATGTGGCTATTGAACAAGTAATAGGCGAACTTGATGGTTTGCAAGGTGGTTTTGTACTGCAGCATTTTGGCACCATGGATAAAGGCCAAGATAGCTTGATTTTAAAAGTGGTACCCGACTCAGGCACTGATGAGCTCGCAGGACTAACAGGCAGTATGAAAATACGGATTGAGCAAGGGATTCACCATTACGATTTTGAATACATGTTATAAGTTCAACAAGGATTAAAATGCAAAAAGTAATCGAATTCAGAAAGGCCCGTTTTTTGGGTGGGGTAGATATAGTCGCACTAAATGATCGCATACAGGAATTAAACCAAGACGGCTGGAAAGTAATAAACGCAGTGCCATTGACAGGCTTTTATGGGCAAGTGCATGGTTATGCATTACTTATTGAAAATGAAGAAATATAAGGGTTACTAATGGCATTATCATTATGGTTTAGCTTAGCACTGGTATGCATGATGGGCGCAATGTCGCCAGGGCCTAGTTTAGCTGTGGTATTAAAGCATAGCTTAAATGGCGGGATGAAAAATGGCATGCTGGCAGCGTTAAGCCATGGTTTTGGGGTTGGATTATATGCAGCGGCCTCATTATTGGGATTAGGCGCATTGATGTTGCAGTTTCCTACTGTGTATCAATTTTTAGTGTACTTAGGGGCAGCCTATTTAGCGTATTTAGGTTTGAAAATACTATTTTCAAAACCTAACGACAGCGAGCTGCAAGTTCAAAAAAGTGCAGTGAGCAGTTCTAAGGCGTTACAAGATGGTTTTGCGATTGCATTTTTAAACCCTAAGTTGGCAATTTTCTTTTTGGCGCTATTTTCGCAGATTATCGATCCAGAAAACCTTACATTAAACATCGGTATTATTATGTGCTTAACCGTTTTTGTAATAGATACTGGGTGGTATTTATTGGTGGCTTTACTTACTGATGTGTCTAAAAAGCGCTTTGGCTTTACCAAGCAAAATGTGTGGTTAGATAGACTATTAGGTATGGTATTTATTGCGCTTGCGATCAAAGTGGTAATAGGATTTTAACTATCAAAGTGATTGAATTGCGTACAGTTGGTAATTAATGTAACTTAAAAAAACTATAATTTAAAAGTGATAAAACGATGTCTAATATAATTTTAAAAAGTGCCACTTTTGATAACAAAGTCAAACAGTACTGGATGTGTTTAGCTGCAATATTTAGCCTTTTTCCAGTTGTAACTATTGTGTTTTTACCCGTTGTATTGCTTTTGGTGTGGCTAGTCGCAGGGCGAGTATTAGCAGCTATGTCGGCCGATTTACTAGAGCGCAAGCTAGTGGTTAAACGCGGTATTTTGTTTAAAGAAGAAAAATCGATTCCGCTTGAAAAAATCACTGATGTGGGATTAAGTCAGGGGCCATTAATGCGACTATTTGGTTTATACCGCTTAAGCTTTGAAACTGCAGGGCAGTCTGGTCACGGTGCATTAGTATCGTTACTTGGGGTAGTTAATGCCAGTGAATTTCGTGAAGCCATTTTAACTCAAAAAGATAACCTCACTTCAGATCAGCCAGCCCAATCTAATAACGATGAACCACAAAGCCAAGTAGAGCTCATCCGCTCGCTTACCTATAGCGTAAAAAATATCGAGCAAATGTTAGTCAACTTGTTGGATGAGAGGAAGTAAGGCGCAGGTATACATTAATTTTCGGCGATCGGTTGATCGCCGAGAGATTTAATTTTTGGCCTTTAAAATGCCTGACAAACAGCTTCTGCTTTACAGGTAATAACTGTGACGTTTTCATAACCTACGCGTGTCAGTGCTTCAGCACTTAATGTTGCACGCGCACCACTAGCGCAATGTAAGTAAATAGGGCGTGCTGCGTCTTTTTCTATTTCCATTAACTTCATTTCAAGTAAGCCGCGCGGAATATTAATTGCGCCGGTAGCGGCTTTGGTTGCATGTTCAGCCGGTTCACGCACATCAATGAGTAATCCTTTGTTTTCACTGATCTCCTGTTTAGCTTGTTCGGCGTCGATACGACGTTGATTAGGCGTAATAATTTTTAGTAAATCGGGGATAGATGTAAGCATGGTGATTATTCCTTAAAGCCAAGTTTGCGTAATAGAGTGATCATTGGGCACCAGCTAGTAAAAGCTGATTGGATTAAGTTTACAGCGATAAAAGCGGTAAAGTATATCCACTTCGGATCGTGATACGTTTGCAAAAGGATTGATACAACAATCATGATGCCAGCGATAAGACGAAGTGCGTTATTGAGTTTCATAATAGTAGGTCACTTATTTGATTGAGTACAGAGCTACTATATTAGATATTATTAAATTAGTAAATTCTAATATTAGACATTTCTTATCTAGCAATTTATACTAAGTGCATAATTTAGAATAAGAGCATAGTATGAAAATTGACTTTACAGCGATGGCGACTAATGTGGATCAAGCTGAGCAGCTATTAAAAATATTAGCGAATAAAAATCGACTAATGATTTTATGCTCATTACAAGATACCGAAATGAGTGTGTCGCAGCTTAACGAAGCCGTACCGCTAGCGCAGTCTGCGTTATCACAGCACCTAGCGGCACTGCGCAAAGCCAATGTAGTGGCTACTCGCCGCGAAAGCCAAACTATTTATTACCGCGTGATTGATCAAAATGCCGTGCATTTGTTAGGCACATTATATGGACTGTTTTGCAAGGGCTAAAAGTTATGAGCATGATTGATAACGCAGTAAAAAGCAGCTTAAGTGGCCGTATTCCGGTTATTATTTTTGTGTTGTCGATTTTGTTTGGCTTATTTGCTTTACAACAAACAGCGCGAGAAGAAGAACCACAAATAGTGGTGCCTATGCTCGATATATACGTATCGGCGCCCAACGTAGAAGCTCCAGAGGTAGCCAGATTGGTTACCCAGCCACTTGAAAAGCTACTTGCCCAACTTGGCGGTGTGGAACATATTTATTCCACTACACAAACGAATGCCGCAGTGGTTACACTTCGCTTTGAGGTTGGCCATGACCGCGAACAAGCTATTTTAGATACCTATGCAAAACTTAACAGTTATCAACATACTATGGCTTCTGTTATCAAAAGTTGGCAAATACGGCCCGTTGAAGTGGATGATGTACCTATTGTTATGCTGGGGCTATACAGTAAAGACCCACAACTTTATGGTGATTACGAGTTAAACCGCTTTGCTAACGAAATAGCCAACAGTTTACAGCGTATTGAACACACCAGTGAAGTAAAAGTCATTGCTGGTCGTAAACGAACCCTCACCATTAATTTAAATGCCAGCGCATTGGCTGCCCACCAAACAACCGTAAATGACGTTTTTTATGCATTAAGCGTGTCTAATCAACTAACGCAAGTAGGCAGTGTGGTTGATGGTCAGCAGCAAATTGAATTGCAAGCAGGTGATGTTCTACGAAGTCAATCTGCTGTAGAACAGCTGGTAGTGAATGTTGTTAATGGCAAAAGTGTTTACTTGCTTGATGTTGCAAACGTTATTGATGGCCCAAGTGAAGCTAAGCATTACCAATGGCTTGCCCAATCGGCAAACCAGCAGCATTTACCAATGGTAACACTAAGCGTTGCAAAACAAACAGGCACGAACGCTGTTGCAGTTGCCAACGATGTTCATCAAATGATGGCGCAGCTAACACGCACGCTATTACCCCCTGAGGTGAGCTATGCGGTATTAAGAGATTATGGCGAAACTGCCGATGAAAAAGTAAATAACCTCACTTCAAGTTTAGTCTTTGCGGTCTTTACTGTGGTGATATTTGTGGGGGTGTTTTTAGGTTGGCGTCCGGCGGTTGTGGTAGGGCTGGCTGTGCCTATTTGTTATGGCATTACATTGGCTCTGGATTTTGCATTTGGCTATACCATTAACCGGGTGACCTTGTTTGCGCTTATTTTATCTTTGGGTTTACTGGTAGATGACCCAATCACAGGTATTGATAATATTAGCCGCTTTTTGAATAAAAAAGGCGATAAAAAACAGCAGATTGTTGGCGCAATGAGCGAAATTAGAAGTGCCTTACTTATGTCTACGCTCACTATTATGGTGGCGTTTATTCCACTGGCGTTTATTACCGGAATGATGGGGCCGTACATGGCACCTATGGCATTTAATGTGCCGGTTAGCGTGATGGTTTCTACCATTGTTGCATTTTTTGTAACCCCTTGGCTTGCGATGAAGTTACTCAAGCCTGATAACGAACAACCCTCCGAGCTTGCTCCTAAAGTTGGTGCATATCAAAGAATATTAAGCCCATTATTGGTTTCTAAGGGGCGAGCAAAACTTGTTTTGTGGCTAACCCTAGCATTATTTATCATTAGTGCCATGTTACCCGTGATGCGTTTGGTGCCTTTAAAGCTACTCCCTTTTGATAATAAAAATGAGCTGCAAGTGCTGATAGATATGCCAGAGGGGACTAATCTGGAGCGCACAGCTGCATTTACTAAACAAATCCAAACACTCACATGGCAATTAAACGAAGTAAGTGAAATAGCGGCCTATGTTGGTCAACCTTCAAGTATGGACTTTAACGGTATGGTGCGCGGTTATTATCGCCGTGATGCAGCGAATCTCGCCGAGCTGAGGGTATTGTTAGTGGATAAGTCTAAGCGCGATCATCAATCGCATGGAGTAGTTATGCGCCTTCGCGAACAGCTCGCGATGCTAGCAACCGATGGCATTGTAATAAAAGTGGTTGAAGTACCACCAGGGCCGCCGGTACTGAGTACCTTAGTTGCTGAGGTTTACCGAGATGCTTTTGTTGATGAGCAAACACATTCTCACGCTGCCTTGCAGTTAGCTGCGCGTTTACAACAAGAGCCTCATGTAGTTGAAGTCGATACCTCAATGGTGGCACCCTCGCCATTACAGCGCTTTGTTACCAATAAAACCAAGGCCTCACTCAGTGCGGTTTCAACTCAAAATATTGCACAAACACTCAGTATTGCCTCTCAAGGTGAAAACGTGGGTGTACTTTATGTGAGCAATGAAACAGAGCCCGTTGATATTAAATTACAGCTACCTTATAGCGAGCGAAATCAACTATCGCAATTACTTGCACTTCAGGTTAGGGGCGACAGAGATTTAGCTAAAACTAGCAACGAGTTTGGTTTAAGCAGTGCGCCAAGGCCGTTAGTATCACTTTCAGAACTCGGTGAATTTACACAACATCATGTTGCTAAAACGATTGTTCGTAAAGATCAGCGCGACGTGATTTATGTTATGGCTGAGCTTAATGGGCGCACACCAGCGGAAGTGATTGCTGATGTGAATGCTGATTTAAATGTATCAAACGATGAGTTTGTTAAAACATCGTGGGTAGGTCGTCACTTTTTTAATAATGGCGGAACAGCCCCATGGCAACTACCACAAGGAACCCATGTCAGCTTTAGCGGCGAGGGGGAATGGCGCATAACCATTGATGTATTTAGAGATATGGGCATTGCCTTTGCGTTTGCGCTCAGTGCCATATTTATAATTTTACGGGTACAAACACAGTCGGCGAGTTTATCGCTGATTATCATGTCGGCTATTCCGTTAACAGTGATAGGTATAATGCCAGGTTTTTGGCTGTTAAATCAGTTTGGTGAGCGCTCCATAGCAAGTGCCCCAGAGCCGGTATTATTTACTGCCACAGCGATGATAGGCATGATTGCCCTTGCAGGTATCGTGGTGCGTAACTCACTTATTTTGGTTGAGTTTATTAATCAAGCTCGTGGCCAAGGCATGGCAATTAAAGAGGCGCTTGTTGCAGCGGGTACGGTGCGAATGCGCCCTGTGCTCCTAACCGCAGGTACCACTTTATTAGGTAACTTAGTGATCACACTCGATCCGGTATTTAGCGGGCTCGCGATTGCGATTATTTTTGGCATTGTGGCGTCTACATTATTTTCATTATTTGTAGTACCGCTTGTTTATTATTTAGTGTTTGCAAGCACAGAGGATGAAGCGCATGCAGGGTAAATCAAAACTTATAGGCACATTTGCCGCGTTATTTGTCATTATTATGGCTGTGTTTTATATGGCAGGCAGCTTTTCTGACAAGCAAGCTGCTGGCTTAAAAGAATCACAAATAACGAGCTATCAAGGTGAGCGAGTAACGGTAACGCTGCAAAGTATTGCAGGCACTGAGCAGGTACCAGGTAGTGTAATAGCAAAACAAAATACGCAAATTTCATCGCATGTTATGGCGCAGGTTGAGCAGTTAAAAGTACGTGCTGGCGATAAAGTCGCTAAGGGCGATTTACTTATTATGCTCAAGCAAGATGATTTTAAAGCGGCGTTAGCGCAAAGCAGCGCAAATATTAATGCGGTGCAAGCGTCGTTAACGCAAGCTAAAAAGCAACTAGCCAGAATGATTGATTTAAATGCGCAAGGATTAGTATCTGTTAGTGAATTAGATGACGCCAAAGCAAAGTTTGAAAACTTAACCGCTAATTTAGCGGTTGCTAAGCAACAGCAAACGCAAGCTCAGGTATCGCTTAATTATACGCGTATTACTGCCCCTATTTCGGGCGTGGTCGTTGAGCGCCTAACTGAACCTGGCGATACTGCAACACCCGGTAAACCGCTGATTACTTTGTATAACCCATTACAGTTACAGCTTGAATTTAATGTACGTGAACAACAAGCAGTAAAATTAAGAGTCGGGGACAGTTTAAATGTGGTATTACCTTCTCTAGATATAACAACACCCGCAACGGTGAGCGAAATTGTACCAGTGGCAGATAACGCGGCGCGCAGCTTGCTTATTCGTTTAGAAGCCGATGCGCAACTTGGTTTAATGCCAGGCCTTTATGCTCAACTACAGTTACCAATAAAAAGTACCCAAGGTGTATTAATTGATCCACGTTGGGTGCATGAGTTTGGTCAGCTCAATATGGTGTATGTACTTGAAAACGAAACGCTGGTTAAACGTTTCGTGCGTTTAGGCAGTATTATAAATAACCAGCAACACGTAATAGCAGGCCTAAAAGAGGGTGATGTACTTGCTGTTGATTACATGCCAAGTCAAAGCGATTAAATAAAACTCGCAATTTCATCAATCGACTTTTTATCTAGGGCGTGCAGCGGCACTGTTGCATGCTCATCTGGGTAACCAGTAATAAGTAACATATAAGGGCGTTCGTTGTCTTTATCACGTCCACAAATATCGGTTAGAAAACTCATCGGTTTTGGTGTGTGGGTAAGTGTTGCAAGGCCTGCGCGGTGCAAGGCTTGAATTAAAAAGCCAGTGGCAAGGCCTACCGATTCATGCACATAGTAATTCGTGTTTTTATCGTCCGTATTTACACCCCCCTTTTTTTGACTAAACACCGCGATTAACCATGGCGCGTGCTCTAAATAGGGTTTGTTAGCATCAGTGCCTAAGGGTTTTAATGCATCAAGCCATTCTTCGCCTGCGCGACCTTCATAAAATGAGCGCTCTAGCTTTTCAGCGGCCTCTCGTATTTGTTTTTTAACATCTGCACTATTAATGGCTACAAAATGCCAAGGCTGGTGGTTTGCGCCACTAGGCGCTGTACCTGCCGCTTTTATACAGGTTTCGATGATTTCTTTTGGCACTGGGCGGTTACTAAAGCTGCGAATACTATGACGGCGTTGACTCGTTTGTAAAAACTCATTCGCACGCGTCAGCATTTCCTCTTGAGGGTATTCTATAAAATCGGCTAATGGTTGGCTTTTATGATTTTGCATGGCTGTTCGCTTCTTATTTTTAGAGTGTGTGGTTTAAAATAGCAGCAAAGGCTTTATCTGCTAAGGTTTATAAAACCCGCGCTACGCATAAAATATTTATATCATATTACAAGGCTTAGCCAATAGATAAGAGCCTATTAGGTATCCTAAAACAGTAAAAGTCAGCTATTTTAGGATACTATTTTAAGCAAACAGGTCGCTATTTTGAGTGTTTATTCATAACGTAAGGCATCAATGGGATTAAGCCTAGCTGCTTTTATTGCGGGAGCTAAACCAAATACAATACCGATTAAAGAGGTAAAACCAAACGACAGCATAATAGCCCAGCCTGGTATATAAGCGTCGGGCATGCTTGGTACAGAGAGCGAAATGAGCTCGGCAGCACCATAGCCAATGACTAAGCCAATTAAGCCTCCAAATAATGACAGCACCACGGCTTCAACTAAAAATTGCAGCATGATAAAACCAGGAGTCGCCCCCAGTGCTTTTAATGTGCCTATCACACGGGTGCGTTCGGTGACAGATACAAGCATAATGTTCATTACACCAATACCGCCAACAACAAGACTGATACCTACAATCCCTGCGGTAATTGCTGTAGCGCTACCTGTAAATTTATCAACGTTAGCGCGTGCTTTTTCAGCTGTTTCAAATTCAAAGTCGTTTTCTTGATTGTCTTTTAGTTTATGTAATTGGCGTAAAATGCGAGTGATTTTAGCAAGTACCAATTCTTCATCACTGTCTTCTTTGAGTCTAAACATAATTTGTACATTGCTGCTGCTACTTGGACCCTCTAATGCGCTCATGGTACTGATGGGAATATTAATATAATCGTCTTGATCGAACCCCAATAAACTACCTTGTTTTTCAGCCACGCCAATAATTCTAAACCACTCGCCGCCAAGTTTAATATATTCGCCTACAGGGTTTTTTGGCAGGTTTAGCTTTTCAATAATGGATGGACCAATAAAAGCGACTCGACGGCGCTTTTCATCATCCTCTGCGCGAATAAAGCGCCCAAGTTCTGGAAAGGTTCTATACGCTTTTTGGTAATCTTGCTCTGTACCCATTACTCGTGATGAGTGGCTTTTATTTCCATATTCAGCGCCACCAGAAAAACGCCAAGTAAACATCAGTGCAGTGAGTGTTTCAGCCTCTTTTACTCGGGCTTTTAAGACTAAAAAATCGTTGTAAGTGAGTTTAGCATTTTTGCCCACCATTTCTTGTTCAATGCTGGTAAAGGGTTTAATTGTGGTTACATCAGGTGCCATATCTGCGAGTTGATCGTTAATTTGCTTAGTAAAGCCTTGCATAACGGCTACCACTGTAATAACCGCGGCAACCCCAATTATAATCCCTAAACAAGTGAGTGCGCTTCGCATGGCATTGGCTTTAATGGCCATTAGTGCTGCTTTTGTTCCTTCCATAATTGCAATAGCAGATTTAAACATGCTGTTTGTCTCCTTCACCTTTACGCACATCGCTCACTACCTTGCCATCAACTAAGCGAATAACTCGCTGGCAATGATCTGCAATATCTTGTTCGTGAGTTACCAAAATAATGGTGTGGCCTTCATTATGTAGCTCATCAAATAGCGCCATAATTTCAGTGGTAGTTTTGCTGTCTAGATTCCCGGTTGGTTCGTCACCGAGTAAAATATGCGGTTTAGTCACTAGCGCTCGTGCAATGGCAACACGCTGGCGTTGCCCACCAGACAACTGGCTTGATAGATGATCCACTTTATCACCGAGTCCTACACGTTTGAGTGCATCGAGGGCTTTTTGTTTACGTTGTTTTGCGGGTATAAACCTATAAACCAAAGGCTGCATCACATTTTCAAGTGCCGACGCACGCGGAAGTAAGTTAAAGCTCTGAAAAATAAAGCCAACACTTTCGTTACGCTGATGAGCGAGCTCGGTTTCTGTCATACTTTTTACAAGTTTATCTTTTAAAAAGTAATCCCCAGTAGTTGGAGTATCTAAGCAACCCAATAAGTTCATTAAAGTTGACTTACCTGAACCTGAAGGACCGATTATAGCGACATACTCGTTTTCATTAATGACCACGTTTACATCATCTAGGGCCTTAAATATTTGCTCACCCATTTTGTATTGCTTGTTAATATGCTCAAGCTTGATTACCGCCGACATTATTGCGCATCCTTGGCAGTTGTTTGCTTAACTTTTACCGTATCATTTTCTTTTAGTTTACTGATAGGACGTGCAGGGCCAATAACAATTCGCTCCCCTTTATTTAAACCTTGGGTAATTGCTTGCTCTATATCTGAAGAAATACCCACTTCTACATAGGCTTTGCTTACAGTGTTATCGTCGTTTAAACGCCATACAAACGTTTTGTCATCTTCTTTTTGTACGGCTTCGATAGGGAGCTTTAAGCCATTCACAGCAAGGCTTGTTGCGATTTCTGCACGGCAGCTCATACCTGCATATAGTTGCCTATCGGTATTATCAAGTAACACTTTCACTCGAAATGATAAACCTTGTGAACCTGCTTGGTTTTTTGCTGAGGTTCCAATGTTAATGACCTTGCCAGTGAAGGGTTGATTGGGGTACGCAGCAGCATAAATATCTGCATGCTGGTCCAATTTAATGCCAGCAATATCAGTTTCATCAACTCTGAGCTCAGCTAAAATAGCGCTTGGGTCGGCAACCAGCATTAAATCTGAGCCAATAATATTAGTGGTGCCGGCAATAACGGTTTCGCCTTCTTTAATATTTACTGAGGCGAGCAAACCACTCATTGGAGCACGAAATACACTTTTGCTAAGTCTATCTTCAGCGATTGAAAGAGAGGCTTTGGCTTGATTATAAGACTCTACTCTGGCTTCAATATCTATTTTGGCAAGGTCGCGTGCATTTTGTAAGTTCTCGTATACTTCTTGCCCTGCTAGGCCTACGTCATAAAGCTCTTTTTGACGTTTAAGCTGACGTTCAAAGTTCAAAAGGCGTGTTTTACTGTGTTTAATTTCTATTTCGCTAGCTCGCAATACCGCTTTATTACGTGTTACTTCTGACTCAAAAGCAGTGGTATCTAAGCGCATTAAAATGTCGCCTTGTTTTACACTTTGCCCTTCTTCAACAAACACCTTGTCGACTCGTCCGGTTACCTCTGAACGTAACTGCACTTGAGTATTAAAGACTAAATTGCCAGAGGCCATAATGGAGTCTGCAATACTACCTTGCTCAACCTGTGCAACATTTACCTCTGGTGCTTTTTCATCGCCAGTAATTTGCTTTGATACGATAAGAGCAATAAAAGCTGCAATTGCAAGGGTAATGATAATCGCTTTTTTCATTTTTATTTCCGTATTTATGAGTAGGCAGAAAAGTTTGCCTACATTCCTTTAAGCAACAATAATAATTGTCCAGATGCTGTAAATGATAATGGTCGGTAGCGCAGCAAAAAGAAGTGCTTTATTAAAGCTGAAATTAGTCCAACACTTTAACCCAATAGCAACCAAAGCTATGCTCCAAAGACTAAAAATACTTAAACTCTCCATCATATTATAGAAGCTATCTCCAAGCTCTAATCCCAGAAATAACTGATTTATAGACGCGTAATTGAATAAACTAATAGGTAATTCATTGTTACTGGCTGTAAGAACTAGCGCAACAACACCTAAACTTGAAATAACCATGGGCATCATGCTCCAAACACCAAAACCATACCACGCACCATAGCTATAATTAGCATCAGGGTCTTGCTTAGATATCAACATGTAATACCCAGATAGGAGTGCATTTATAAAAAGAAGGCCGAAAATACCCCCGCCAATTGCAAACCACACTTGGTTATCGAGGCTTTGCTCCATACTTTGACGGATCATTTTTTTCTCGCCGATTGTGGCATCCACACTCGCTGCAGCAACCTGCTGGTCTAAAATAAATTGTGAGTCTGCAGTGGTATAAAATGTATAAGCAGAGGCTGCAAGGGTTAGAGCGAGAAGTGCAAAAGCAAGCCAAGACCAGCCTTTAGCTTCTTTTAGCCCATTAAAAGCCTTGCTTGGGCTGATAAAAATGTCGATACAAGCAGATAGCGCGTTAGATGACTTCATGATTATTCCTTTATGATTTTCTCAATAGTGAACTATATAGTTATCAGTCATATACTAAGGTAAAAGCGAGGTAAGTTGATTTATTAATTGTAACGGTTTGTTAACAAGGTGTGGCGTGATTAGATCTAGTTAAGTTATTTAAAACGAGAAAGGGCCTTTCGGCCCTTAGTGTTGCAGCAAGTAACACATTCTTTTTATAGGCTAAAGTCGACAGCGTAGGCTACATAAGCTTTAACATCTGAGCCGTCCATGTCGTTATCAGATAGGCCAAAGGTAAAACCATCTTTAGACACTGATACACCATAATCAATAATATTGTCATCACCGATGAAATCGCCTGAGTAATGCCCTATGTGTAGCGCCATTTCAGTGCCATTGCTACCAACAGCGAAGCTGTAATCGGCGTTTAAATACAGTGAATCACCAAAATCAGTACCATCACCACTGGCAGCAGATGTTGCAAGTACGGCTGCACCAAATGTAAAACCTTGCACACTAATGCTACCGTAAACTTCTGAAAAATCTGCATCGGCACCTGATGCCGCATCTGGGTAAGCGTAATAAATATAACCTACGTCATAACTTACGTTTTCATTAATAGCGCCGCCAAAACCGGCGTATAAGTCTAGTTCGTAGGTCATTTCATCGGCCCAAGACGCATTTGACGCCCACGTACCTGCATAAAATCCAGATTCATTAGCGTAATCAATACCGCCAGATACAGCTGCATCGCCCCCAGTTTGCTCTTGTCCGCGCCATAAGTAGTTAGAAGTAGCGGCTGCATTGGCTGTTACTTCGGCAAATGCAGTAGTTGATGTCATTCCTGTTAATGCCAATGCACCGATGAGTATTGTTTTTTGTAGTTTTAGCATGTTTCATTTCCCATTGTATGATTTTGCACGCCAAGGTTTTTTATTATAAACGACTACAACCTTTTGAACGGCGGCGTATTATTACGTTACTGCAGGGGGAATTGCACTGTATGTGCCAGCTTCCATTTATTTAATAAAAAATAAATTTTATATTATAAAACAAGGTGTTGAAGTTATGCGCAAAGACGCTTAGTGAAAAGTATGTAAGGAAAGAACACACTGCTGGTGCAAAAAAAAGCCTGGCTGCACCATTAGAGCGCTACCAGGCTATCTATATTAGGATCTATTGACCTTTGAAAATTTAACCTTGAAAGGTCTACAGACCCTAACGTTAAGCTAGTTTATTAAAGCTAATTGCGTTTGATATACGTTTTAACCAAAAATGGTACGCATAAGTGTAATTGTTTCGTTTACACTACGGCCTTTTTGTACTTCGCTAATAATAGAGTCACGTTTAGCACGAATATGTTCTGGGATATCATCAGCAGCAAGAGCGCGATCCACTAAAATCTCAGCAGATTCTTTACCTCGGCGTGGCGCTTTACTGCTGCTCGAAGTGCTACGTGTAGGTTTATTTAGTAGCTTAATGTAGTTAGAGTTATCTGCAGTATTCGTATCTGCATAATAAAAAAAGCAAGGTATTAGCGCTTTTATATCCACTAACTGAGTTTCTAGTTCATTACCTGCATTGGCCATTTTAAACCATGACATAGCGTGAATGCTTTGTACTACATCTTGCCAGTAACGCTCAAAGTCACGGTTATTTAATTTGGTGATACCAAGTGCGGAGCAAAGTGCATCTAAGCGACTGTTACTAATCGGTGTAAATACATCAGGGCGGCGCATTGCTAATAAACGGGTGGCAGGCGCCAGAGTTGGTTTTTCATCACTACCATTAAATGCACTCAAATAAGCAATTACAAATTGTTGGTAATTACCTAGCGCTACATCACCCTCAAGTGGAATGTTGCTGAGTGCATCGTCGAATGCACCTGGCAAATCAGCCAGCATCAGGTGAAAACCTTTGGCGCTTTTGGTAGAGGCAAACCATTCTACATCAAAGTTATAAGTACTCGGATCGAGTGATGCCATATGCTTACCGCTAAAAGCGAGTAAGTCTTCAGGGATCATATCTTTTAACGGCTTTTCACGCAGGCCTGAGATATAAGCAGTTAAACGTAATTGCTCATCAAGTGCCACCAGTTCTTTATGTTGTTCTACAAACATACTCACTACCGGCCAAGGTGCTACCCGTAATGTTTTTAACTGTAAAAAGCTAATCGCTGAAATAAGTTGGTCGTGCAGTTTTTTTAATAATGGTAATTGTGAGGTTTCGAGTAAGTCGTAATTAATGCGGTCGCGGCTTGCACTTAATAGCTCGTAACACCAACCTAAAAAATCTTCTGGATGGTTTTCCACTTTCACGGCCATCAGGTTTAGGCTTAGCTCTGAAGATTGCTTCAGAATGTTTTGATAAATTTGACTTTCTTGTTCGCCTAATGCCATTTTTGACGGTGAAATTAGCAGTTTCTTCATGCCTTGTAGACTCTCCGGTTAGATATATTTTTTAGTCGCTACATTTTAGCTTATTTAGGCTAAATACAACAGGGGCGCGCATCATACCGAACAATTGCAGCAATGTAATCAGGGGCATGAATCTTTAAATTTATTAAAATGAGTTTTGAAAACCTGATTTTAAAAAGGGATGCCCTAATTGATATGTTTTTTATTTATTTAACAATGCTTTTAGTGTTAACTCCCGCTATGATAAGAACATTATTTGCACGTTTGAAAGGATGATCATGAAGACCTTATTTAAAGTTATTGGTGTCATATTATTGCTATGCATAGCGTTAATTGTTGCTGCACCTTTTTTAATTCCTACTGATACCATTTTTAATAAAGTGTCTGAGCAGGTTGAAAAAACAACCGGGCGCACATTAACCATAAAGGGCGATAAAACCCTCAGTGTATTCCCTGCATTAAAATTAGAGCTTAATGATGTGCATTTTGCCAATATGCCTAGCGGCTCTCGCGCTGATATGGCAAGTATGCAGCAACTTGCCGTTCATATTCCTTGGCTTTCATTACTCGGTGGCGAGTTAAAGCTAGAAAAGTTTGTCATTAATGAGCCTGATATTTTGCTAGAAACCGATAAAAACGGTAAAGCTAACTGGCAGTTATTTGATGCAGTGGCCAAGCAACCTGAGCAGCAAACTCAATCGGGTGAGGCAGTCAAACTACCTGAAAACTTTGATATTCAATTAGGTGAAGTCGCTATTTATGGCGGGTCGTTTACATATTTAGATGGTCAAACGGGTGCTAAACAACAAATTAGCGATTTAGAACTGGCTATATTACTGCCTTCACTGCGCAAACAGCTCGAAGTCAAAGGGGCTATTACTTATATGCAAGAGCGATTTGAGCTTGATGTAAAACTTGATACTCCAGCAAAAGCGATTGAAGGTGCCCCATTTAATGTAAAGCAAACGCTTAACTCACGTTTAGTCGATTTAACGTTTGATGGCAGCATAGCCAAACAAGGCCAAGATATTAAAGGATTATTAGCACTTAACGGTGATTCAGTTAAAAATATTGCTAACTGGCAAGGGGTTGACTTAAACGCTAAAGACAATGCGTTTAATGCCTTTAGTATCAATACCCAAATGCACTTGCTCAGTGAGGAGTTTAACCTAACAGAATTAGTTGCAACGCTCGATGCTCTCGAGATTAAAGGTAAAAGTAAGGTGAATCTAGGCAGCCGTTTAGCGGTTAATGCTGATATTGACCTAGGGATGCTTGATTTAAATCCTTACTTACCAGAAACCGTAGCTAAAAAAGAAGCCCCAGTAAAAGACGAGTCTAAGCCTGCAGAGCCAATAGTGTGGGATGATACTAAAATTGATTTAAGTGGCTTAAGTGCATTAGATGCAAATGTGATTGTTCGTTCAAGTGGTTTAAAAGCTAACGACATTAAACTAGGCGCTAATCAGTTTACTATGGCACTTAAAAATAGCATTGCTAAATTAAGTTTAGACAGCTTTGCGGCTTATGAAGGAACAGGTAAAGGGGTGGTGACTATCAATGCTCAAAATACCCCTTATAAAATAGCAACCAACTTCGATTTAGATAAAATAGACGCACAGCCATTACTTAGCGATGCTGCAGGCTTTGATAAGCTAATGGGCAAGGGCTCTTTAAGTTGGAATCTAACCACGGCAGGGCAAAGCCAAAAAACATTCATTAACGCGCTTAATGGTAAGCTAGGGTTCAAGTTCGCGGATGGTGCCGTTAAGGGAGCAAACGTAGCGGAAATGGTGCGTAAGGGTAAAGAGCTAGTTAAAGGCAACTTTAATGCCGTGTCTGAGGGATTAGATACAGGATTTGAAGAATCTGAGAAAACCGATTTCTCTGCACTTTCTGGTAGTTTTAACTTTACCAATGGCGTAGGCAAAAATACTGATTTATCGTTGATCAGCCCTTTAATACGCATTTCAGGTGAAGGAGACGTTGATTTACCGCAAACGCTGGTTAACTATCGACTAGTAACAGGCGTCGTGGACTCTATTGAAGGTCAAGGTACAACCGATGACAGTACTGGCTTTAAAGTTCCTTTACGCATAAAAGGCCCGTTTCATGACGTGAATATAAAGCTTGATGTAAGCAATGCTTTAAAAGATGAAGCTAAGCAAAAGCTTGATGATGCAAAAGACAAAGCTAAAGATAAAATTAAAGACAAATTAAAAGGTTTGTTTGGCTAATTTTAATTACTGATATAAAACAAGGCATCAACAAGATGCCTTGTTTGTTTTATAACCACCTGTAAATTAGATAAATAGCATAGAAAACCTCGTTTTAATTTAGCATCCCTATTAAATTAATTAAAAAATAACCTACCACTCCCCCCTCAATGCTGATACAATTGCCCGCCCTTAAGAGACATCTAGTATGTTTTTTGAGTGGAATTCAATCGAAATGTCTTGATTTTAAACAAATTTAAGACAAGTTGTAATTACTACACCGGAGGTCATTAACATGATCCAAATGCAAACTCAGCTGGAAGTTGCTGATAACAGCGGCGCTCGCAAAGTGCAGTGTATAAAAGTCCTTGGTGGTTCACACCGTCGCTATGCAGCGATTGGCGATATCATTAAAGTTTCTGTAAAAGAAGCGATTCCTCGCGGTAAAGTGAAGAAAGGTGATGTTAAAAACGCGGTAGTTGTGCGTACCAAAAAAGGCGTTCGTCGTCCAGACGGTTCATTGATCCGTTTCGACAGCAATGCGGCTGTTATCTTAAATGATAACTTGCAGCCTATTGGTACTCGTATTTTCGGCCCTGTGACTCGCGAACTTCGTAATGAAAAGTTCATGAAAATCGTTTCACTAGCCCCAGAAGTACTGTAAGGAGTCTATCATGGCAGCAAAAATCCGTCGTGATGACGAAGTAATCGTACTAGCAGGTAAAGACAAAGGTAAGCGCGGCAAAGTGCTTTCAGTTGTAACCGAGTCTGGTCGAGTATTTGTCGAAGGCATTAACTTAATCAAGAAACACCAAAAGCCGGTTCCACAGTTGAACCAAGCTGGCGGTATTGTTGAGAAAGAGGCGTCTATCGACGTATCAAACGTTGCGATCTACAACTCGGAAACGAGCAAAGCAGATCGTGTAGGTTTCAAGATTGAAGATGGTAAGAAATTACGTATCTTTAAATCTACTGGTAAAACTATCTAATAGTTGGAGTAGAATGATGGCGAAACTGCATGAAGTATATAAAGACAAAGTAGTTGCTGAACTTCAAGAGAAGTTTGGTTTCAGCTCTGTCATGCAAGTCCCTCAGATCGAGAAGATCACATTAAATATGGGTGTGGGCGAAGCCTTAGCTGACAAGAAGATTTTAGATAACGCTGTTGCGGATCTAGAAGCTATCTCTGGTCAGAAACCTTTAATCACTAAAGCACGCAAATCTGTTGCTGGCTTCAAAGTGCGTGAAGGTTACCCGATTGGTTGTAAAGTAACCCTACGCGGCGAGCGTATGTGGGACTTTTTTGAGCGTTTGGTTTCAATCGCTATCCCACGTATCCGTGACTTCCGTGGTGTGAGTGCTAAGTCTTTTGATGGACGCGGTAACTACAGCATGGGCGTACGTGAACAAATCATCTTCCCAGAAATTGATTATGATAAAGTAGACCGTGTACGCGGTATGGATATCACAATCACTACATCTGCGAAATCAGATGAGGAAGGCCGTGCGTTGTTAGAAGCGTTTAACTTCCCATTCAAGAAATAAGGGTAGGGTTATGGCAAAGAATTCTATGAAAGCGCGCGAAGCAAAGCGCACTAAACTAGTTGCTCAGTACGCTGAAAAGCGTGCAGCACTAAAAGCTATCATCAGTGATGTTAATACATCTGAAGATGATCGTTGGGACGCGGTACTTAAGCTACAAGCTTTACCTCGTGATTCTAGCCCTGCACGTCAACGTAATCGTTGTAACATTACGGGCCGCCCACATGGTTTCCTTCGCAAATTCGGCATGAGCCGTATTAAAGTTCGCGAAGCAGCTATGCGCGGTGAAATTCCTGGCCTTAAAAAGGCTAGCTGGTAATAGAATCATGGGAGTAAGACTATGAGCTTGCAAGATCCTATCGCGGATTTATTTACACGAATCCGTAACGGTCAGTCAGCGAAGAAAGTATCTGTAACGATGCCTAATTCGAAACTGAAAGTAGCAGTAGCTAATGTATTAAAAAATGAAGGTTACATCGCAGACTTCTCAGTAAGTGGTGATGTAAAACCTGAGCTTTCTATCGAGTTAAAGTACTTCGAAGGCAAAGCTGTTATTGAAAATATCCAGCGTGTAAGTCGCCCTGGTCTACGTATCTATAAGAGACGTGACGAATTACCAAAGGTAATGGGTGGTTTAGGTATCGCTATCGTATCAACTTCTAAAGGCCTAATGACAGACCGCGCAGCACGTAGTGCAGGCGTTGGTGGTGAAATCATTGGTTTTGTAGCTTAATCGGAGGGGAACTATGTCTCGCATAGCAAAGGCACCAATAAACGTTCCTGCCGGTGTAGAAGTTACATTAAAAGGCCAGGAAATCACAGTTAAAGGCAAAAACGGTGAACTTACTCGTACTATCAACGATGCAGTTGAAGTACAAGTTAACGACAACGTTATTACAACTTTACCTCGTGAAGGCGTAGCCAATGCATGGGCACAAGCAGGTACTGCTCGCGCTCTAATCAACAACATGGTTGTTGGTACGCATGAAGGTTACGAGAAGAAACTTCAGTTAGTAGGTGTTGGTTACCGTGCTGCAGCTAAGGGCAAAGTTTTAGACTTAACTCTTGGTTTCTCGCACCCAGTTAATTTCGCAGTTCCTGAAGGAATTACGATTGAAACTCCAAGCCAAACAGAAGTTCTAGTTAAGGGCGTAGATAAGCAGTTAGTTGGTCAAACAGCTGCTAACATTCGTGCATACCGTAAACCTGAGCCTTATAAAGGTAAAGGTGTTCGTTATTCAGATGAGAATGTACGCCGTAAAGAGGCTAAGAAGAAGTAAGGTAAGACGATGGATAAAAAAACAGCTCGTCTACGTCGTGCTAAACGCACTCGTAGAAATTATATTGAACAAGGCACAACGCGTCTTGTTATCCACCGCACGCCACGTCACATTTACGCTCAAGTTGTAAACGCTGAGGGTAATGTACTGGCTGCTGCTTCTACTGTTGAGAAAGCTATTAGCGAAACAGTTAAAGGCACAGGCAACGTTGCAGCTGCACAAGCAGTTGGTAAAGCGGTTGCTGAACGTGCGGCTGACAAAGGCATCGAAAAGATTGCTTTTGATCGCAGTGGCTTTAAATATCACGGCCGTGTGAAGGCGCTAGCTGATGCTGCGCGTGAAGCCGGTTTGCAATTCTAGGAGTAGACAATGGCTAACGTAGAAGCAAAGCAACAACAGCCTGATTTAGCTGAAAAGCTAATCGCGGTGAACCGTGTGTCTAAAGTAGTTAAAGGTGGTCGTATCTTTAGCTTTACTGCACTAACTGTAGTTGGTGATGGCGCAGGTAAAGTAGGTTTCGGTTATGGTAAAGCACGTGAAGTTCCAGCTGCTATTCAAAAAGCAATGGAAAAAGCACGTCGTAACATGATCAACGTAGACCTAAATGGCAACACATTACAGCATCCTGTTAAAGGACGTCATGCTGGCTCACAAGTGTTTATGAAACCAGCATCTGAAGGTACTGGTATCATTGCAGGTGGTGCTATGCGTGCAGTACTTGAAGTGACTGGTGTGCAGAACGTACTTTCTAAATGTTACGGTTCTACTAACCCGATCAACGTTGTACGTGCAACGATCTCAGCTCTTGAGAACATGAATTCTCCTCAGTCGATCGCTGCAAAACGTGGTCTTCGAGTAGATGAGATTTTGGGGTAAACCATGGCTAATAAAACTGTAAAAGTAACACAAGTAAAAAGCTCTATCGGTCGTTTACCGAAGCATAAAGCTACATTACGCGGTCTTGGTTTACGTCGTATCAATCACACTGTTGAGTTAGAAGACACAGCATGTGTACGTGGTATGATTAACCAGGTTTATTACATGGTTAAGGTAGAGGGGTAATTCGATGCATTTGAATACACTTTCACCTGCTGCAGGTTCAAAAACTGCTCCAAAACGTGTTGGTCGTGGTATCGGTTCTGGTCTTGGTAAGACTGGTGGCCGTGGTCACAAAGGTCAAAAATCACGTTCTGGCGGTAAAGTACGCGTTGGTTTCGAAGGCGGTCAAATGCCTATGCAACGTCGTCTACCTAAGTTCGGTTTCACTTCTCGCAAATCATTAGTATCTGCAGAAATTAACCTATACGAAATCGCTAAAGTTGAAGGCGATGTGGTAGACCTAAGCGCGTTACAAGCAGCTGGTCTAGTTAAAAAGAACGTTCAGTTCGTTAAAGTTGTTAAATCTGGCGAAGTTTCACGCGCTGTTACCGTTAAAGGCCTTAAGGCTACTAAAGGTGCACGCGAAGCTATCGAAGCTGCCGGAGGCAAGGTAGAAGACTAAGGAAGTACTAATGGCTAAACCAGGTCAAGATACACAAAGTGCACAAGGTGGACTTTCGGAATTGAAGCGCCGATTACTCTTCGTATTGGGTGCTATCATAATTTACCGTCTAGGTTCATTTGTGCCGATCCCTGGGATTGACGCCGCTGTACTTGCCGATTTCTTCGAGCAACAAAAGGGCACCATTGTTGAGATGTTCAACATGTTTAGCGGTGGTGCGCTTGAGCGAGCTTCAGTGTTAGCACTGGGTATCATGCCGTATATCTCGGCTTCGATTATTACGCAACTATTAACGCATATGTATCCGCCGTTTATAGAGCTTAAGAAAGAAGGTGAGCAAGGGCGTAAAAAGATAAGCCAGTACACACGCTACGGCACGCTTGTGCTTGCTACTATCCAATCAATCGGTATTGCCACAAGCTTACCGGGCATGATGAACGGGTTAGTTGTTAACCCAGGTATGGGATTCTATTTCACCGCAGTGGTGAGTTTAGTAACCGGTACTATGTTCCTTATGTGGTTGGGCGAACAGATAACAGAACGTGGTATCGGTAACGGTATCTCAGTTCTAATATTTGTTGGTATTGTAGCTAACCTGCCGTCTGCTATTGGTTCGACAGCCGAAATGGCGCGCCAAGGTGATTTGAATGTTTTTGTACTGTTGATGGTTGCGGTTATAGTATTCGCTGTTACTTATCTTGTTGTATTCTTTGAACGTGGACAACGACGTATCGTTGTTAACTACGCCAAACGTCAACAAGGTCGTCAAGTATTTGCTGCTCAAAGCACGCATTTACCTCTGAAAGTAAATATGGCGGGTGTTATTCCACCAATCTTCGCTAGCAGTATAATTCTGTTCCCTGGTACAATTGCAAGCTGGTTCGGCCAGGGTGAAGGTCCGGTTGCTGATGTGCTACAAGCAATTGCTACAACGTTGACTCCAGGTCAGCCTTTGTATGCAATGGTTTTAGCTGCGGCTATCATCTTCTTCTGCTTTTTCTACACAGCGTTGGTTTTTAACCCGCGTGAAACGGCAGACAACCTGAAAAAATCTGGCGCATTTATCCCAGGTATTCGTCCAGGTGAGCAGACATCTAAATACATTGATAAAGTGATGACACGCCTGACATTGGCAGGTGCTTTGTATATAACCTTTATCTGTCTGGTGCCCGAATTCATGACTATGGCATGGCAAACGCCATTCTATTTCGGCGGTACATCAATTTTGATTATCGTTGTAGTAATCATGGACTTTATGGCACAAGTACAGACGCATCTGATGTCACATCAGTATGATTCTGTGCTGAAAAAAGCGAACCTTAAAGGCTACGGTCGATAAGGTCAGTTTACGGAGTTGAGCAATGAAAGTACGTGCTTCCGTTAAGAAAATATGCCGTAACTGTAAAGTTATTAAACGTGCTGGTGTAGTACGCGTAATTTGCAGTGAGCCTAAGCATAAGCAAAGGCAAGGCTAAGTAAACAGTCGTGCAGGCTGAGGTTTCTCGGCCTGTGTTTTTAGTTGTGATTTGGTCTTCGTTTGAGTATCCTTACGGGCTTTTCAAACAGATGATTACCAAATTCAAATATAGGAGATGTGTTAGTGGCCCGTATCGCTGGCATTAACGTCCCTGATCATAAACATGCAGTTATTGGTTTAACAGCTATTTATGGCATAGGTAAGACTCGCTCTAAGGCTATCTTAGAAGCGACTGGTATCGCCGAGACCACAAAAATCGGTGAACTTTCAGACGAAACACTTGACGTATTGCGTGAAGCAGTTGGCAAGTACACTGTAGAAGGTGACCTTCGTCGTGAAGTTACTTTGAATATCAAGCGCCTTATGGACCTTGGTTGTTTCCGTGGCCTACGTCACCGTCGCTCTTTACCACTTCGTGGTCAAAGAACAAAGACTAACGCGCGTACCCGTAAGGGTCCTCGTAAGCCTATTAAGCGATAAGGGGATAGTAAAATGGCTAAGACACCAATTCGTCGTAAAAAGGTTAAAAAGCAAGTTGCTGATGGTATGGCTCATGTTCATGCGTCTTTCAACAACACTATTGTAACGATTACCGACCGTCAAGGTAATGCACTATCATGGGCTACTGCCGGTGGTTCAGGTTTCCGTGGTTCACGTAAATCTACTCCATTTGCTGCTCAGGTTGCTGCAGAGCGTGCAGGTACTGCTGCTCAAGAATACGGTTTAAAAAATCTAGAAGTTTTCATCAAAGGTCCAGGTCCAGGTCGTGAATCTGCTGTACGTGCTTTGAATGCTGCTGGTTACCGTATCACCAACATTACTGACGTGACGCCAATACCACACAATGGTTGTCGTCCACCGAAGAAACGTCGCGTTTAACAATAGGTTAGGAGAAATAACATGGCAAGATATTTGGGCCCTAAGCTCAAGCTGAGTCGTCGTGAAGGTACTGACCTGTTCCTTAAGAGCGGCGTAAGAGCTATCGACTCTAAGTGTAAACTTGAGACTGCACCTGGTCAGCACGGCGCTCGTAAAGGACGCTTATCTGATTACGGTTTACAATTACGTGAAAAGCAAAAAGTACGTCGTATCTACGGTGTATTAGAAAAGCAATTCCGTAACTACTACAAAGAAGCTGCTCGCCTTAAAGGTAATACAGGTGAAAACTTGTTACAGCTTTTAGAGCAACGTTTAGACAATGTTGTATATCGCATGGGTTTTGCTAGCACACGCGCTGAAGCACGTCAGTTAGTAAGCCACAAAGCGATTCTAGTTAATGGTCGTGTTGTGAACATTCCTTCATACGTAATTACTCCAGAAGATACTGTTGTAATCCGTGAGAAGTCTAAGACACAAGCACGTATCATCGCTGCTCTAGAGTTGGCTGAGCAACGTGAAAAGCCGACTTGGGTTGAAGTTGACGGTAAGAAATTGGAAGGTAGCTTCAAGCGCCTACCTGAGCGTTCAGATCTGTCTGCGGACATTAATGAACAACTAATCGTCGAACTTTACTCTAAGTAAAGTTAAGAGTTAAGAGAGGATAAAATGCAGGGTTCTGTTACAGAATTTCTAAAACCAAGGTTAGTCGATATCGACGCTATAAACCCAACGCGTTCTAAAGTAGTTTTAGAACCACTCGAGCGTGGCTTTGGTCACACTTTGGGTAATGCCTTACGCCGTATACTGTTATCATCTATGCCTGGATGTGCAGTAACTGAAGTTGAAATCGACGGTGTATTGCATGAGTACAGCGCGAAAGAAGGCGTACAAGAAGACATCATTGAAATACTACTAAACCTTAAAGGTCTAGCGGTAACGTTAGAAGGCAAAGATGAAGTTTTTCTGACCCTGACTAAATCTGGTGTAGGCCCTGTGACTGCGGCAGATATTCAGCACGATGGCGATGTAACAATTGCTAACCCAGATCATGTTATTTGTAATTTAACTACAAATAACAGCGAGATCAGCATGCGTATTCGTGTTGAGCGTGGTCGTGGTTATGTGCCGGCATCTAGTCGTTTATCCTCTGATGACGATGAGCGTCCAATTGGTCGATTGCTGCTTGATGCATCATTCAGCCCAGTTGAACGTATTGCGTACTCGGTTGAATCAGCCCGTGTTGAGCAACGTACAGACTTAGACAAGTTAATCATTGATATGGAAACAAACGGCACTTTAGATCCTGAAGAAGCGATCCGCCGTGCGTCTACTATCTTAGCTGAGCAACTAGATGCATTCGTAGATTTACGCGATGTAACTGAGCCAGAAGAGAAAGAAGAGAAGCCAGAATTCGATCCTATTCTACTTCGTCCAGTTGATGATCTTGAACTAACAGTACGTTCAGCAAACTGTTTGAAAGCCGAGCAAATTCAATATATCGGTGATTTAGTTCAGCGCACTGAAGTTGAGCTTCTTAAAACGCCTAATTTAGGTAAGAAGTCTCTAACTGAAATAAAAGACGTGCTAGCTTCACGTGGTCTTTCTCTAGGTATGCGCCTAGAAAATTGGCCGCCTGCAAGCCTAGCTGAATAATCTAAATCACTATATTAGTTTAGTTAGAAGGATAGGGTCATGCGCCATCGTAAGAGTGGTCGTCAATTAAACCGTAACAGTAGCCATCGTAAAGCGATGTTCAGCAATATGGCAGGTTCTTTGGTGAAACATGAAATCATCAAAACTACTTTGCCTAAAGCGAAAGAGTTACGCCGTGTAATTGAACCTTTAATCACACTGGCTAAGACTGACAGCGTAGCAAATCGCCGTTTAGCATTTGCCCGCACGCGTGATAATGAAGTAGTTGGTAAATTGTTCAGCGAAATCGGTCCTCGTAATACAGACCGTCCAGGTGGTTACACTCGTATTCTTAAGTGTGGCTTCCGTGCTGGTGATAATGCACCAATGGCTTATATTGAACTAGTTGGTCGCCCAGCGGCGAGCGAAGAAGTTCAAGAAGACGCACAGTCTGCAGAGTAAGTCTTTAAAGAGACACCAAAAAGCCGAGCTTATGCTCGGCTTTTTAATACCTAAAATTTATCACACGGTAATAGGGTCGCGACAAGTCCTCCCCAATTTTTTTATCAATAATAAACAACAGCCCCATATCAATAAAGGCAGTCTATTTGCTACTAACAGAAAAATAGTTCGCTTATTTAAATACTTTCTTCATGTTACCCCTGACCTATATATGCTATTTAGCTATGATTGGTAAAAATAAGCTAATTATATAACTTAAGGTTGTGATTAACGTCATAGGTTGAAACAGTAAATACATAAGTAAAGAAAGCCTTACCTATATGCTATGTTTTTTGCCAAATGCCCTTAGTGTTCTACTAGCTAAAATAGTTATAGCAAGAAATCGGATGCTATTTGCAAGCGATTTCAACATCAACATCAACACGTTATCATTAAAAAATAACTTATAACCTCATTTGAAGCTAAATATGCTTGAGTTTAGTTGTCTTTTTAAGCGTTTAGTTGTAATTTTGTTCGAACAGTCATTTATTTCAAGTTTTCTTCAAAAAAGGGTTGATCTGTTTTCGGATCTCCCTATAATGCGACCCCACTGAGACGGCAGAGCGCAACGCATAGCGAGGCACGAGCTACTCAGTGAGTCGAGTAAAACTTAGTTTCGAAAACTTTCAAGTTTAGAGAAATTAAGTGTTGACAAAAAAATAGGAAAGCGTAATATGCGCAGCCCTAGCGAGATAAAGTTAAACGCTTTAATCGCAACGTTCTTTAACAATATAAAGCAATCATCTGTGTGGGCACTCGTACAGATTGAGTTCTAACAGCCAAGCTACTTAGGTAGTGAGGTAAACAAATTTAGAGTCTCAATTGAAACTGAGTGACCAACAGAATAATTACTTAGGTAGTTATTCAGCACAGTCAATTCAATATCGAAAGATATTAAATAATTCAGAATTCATTGAGCTGTCGAAAGACATAAAACTTTTTAATTGAAGAGTTTGATCATGGCTCAGATTGAACGCTGGCGGCAGGCCTAACACATGCAAGTCGAGCGGTAACAGAAAGTAGCTTGCTACTTTGCTGACGAGCGGCGGACGGGTGAGTAATGCTTGGGAACATGCCTTGAGGTGGGGGACAACAGTTGGAAACGACTGCTAATACCGCATAATGTCTACGGACCAAAGGGGGCTTCGGCTCTCGCCTTTAGATTGGCCCAAGTGGGATTAGCTAGTTGGTGAGGTAATGGCTCACCAAGGCGACGATCCCTAGCTGGTTTGAGAGGATGATCAGCCACACTGGGACTGAGACACGGCCCAGACTCCTACGGGAGGCAGCAGTGGGGAATATTGCACAATGGGCGCAAGCCTGATGCAGCCATGCCGCGTGTGTGAAGAAGGCCTTCGGGTTGTAAAGCACT
>NZ_JQFL01000012.1:0-18568 GCF_000764215.1 Pseudoalteromonas sp. ND6B | reverse complement strand
AGTTCTCACTAGACTTTTAAAGTCTCTGAAGGGCCGTTGAAGACTACAACGTTGATAGGCAAGATGTGGAAGTGGTGTGAGCCATTAAGCTAACTTGTACTAATTACCCGTGAGGCTTAACCATACAACGCCAAACGCGTTTTATGTGATAGTTTAAGCAAGAAGTTAATAAAACTAAAGTAGATTACTTGATTACTCTTTATTATCAGAATTCCAAATTTTAGTAAGCTTGATTAAATCGAACTTACACCAAATTTGCTTGGTGACAATAGCGTTTTGGACCCACCTGACCCCATGCCGAACTCAGTAGTGAAACGAAACAGCGCCGATGATAGTGTAGCATTTGCTATGTGAAAGTAGGACATTACCAGGCTCCAAATAAGAGAAACCCGTTACAGCGATGTGACGGGTTTTTTTACGTCTGTAGGAAAGTGAAAATGCAGGTTCGAGGTGAAAGGTATTAGGTTAAAGGAAGAGAGTTGATCAGAGCTGACACCACGATATTCTACCGCGTTGTTGCTACGAAGTAGCGCACCATGGCTCCAAATTTAGAAAGCCCGACTCACTGAGTCGGGCTTTTTTAAACGTTCCAAAATTAGATGAAAGGCCTGAGGTTAAAGAAAAATATTCATAGCCAAAAACACACTAACTGCACTGTTGTTCGTTAGTATTGTTTATACAAATAATTAGCTTAGAACAGTCCATAGGCTTCGGTTTCTTGCTCTTGTGTGTTGTTAGAAGCTTGAAGTTCTTTGGGTTTAAATATAGCGCTTGGATCAATAAGTACGCTGTGTTTATCGGCTAGCTTAATTAATCCATGCATCATATTTCTTGTTTGTGGATCAATATCAAAGCCTATTTCAGTCAACTTATCGAGAGGTTTTATATCTTCTTGTCTATATTCAATATTATCTTCTACTTTATCAACTAATAAGCCAACATGCGGGGTCATTCCATCTTTTGTTGTAAAAACAATAATCGGTTTATAGTCTAAGGTTATTTGCTCTTTGGCTGATTCAAATAAGCGCTCTAATTGGATCAGCTCATGGCGCTTTACAATTTCAAGCTGTATGAGGACTTGTTTACTATTTTTTTGTTTATGTACTTTAATAGTGTCTTCTACTTTTTGTAAAAGTGATTTAAACGGCTCATTAAAGCGTGACATCGTACTTTTTAATTCGTCGTTATCGGTTTTAAATTCCATATAAAATTGTTCAAAGTCAGCAAGCTCACATTGACTCGTATTTAACGAATTTTGCGAACTTAGTAACGCTTGTTCTAATTGATTAAACCACGTATTGAGTTGTTTTTGCCAAGATTTAAGTTGCTTTAACGCATCTCGGTTACTGTGCTCTGTAGACACGCCATTTAAAATTATTCCTAAGTCAAATACTGGGGTTGGGATCCCCATATAATCTTTAACGCCTAGGAAGCTCTTGTTATCGTTAGGCAGCACCGTGAGGTTATTATGAAATTGTTCCGTTAATAAGATATCAAGAATCTTAAGTGAAATGGTTTTATAACCCACTTTAAAATTAATTAAGTCCATGGCTTCCTCACATACTAAGTTTGTATACTAAGGATAGAACAATATTTGCAAGGTATTTATTTATTCACATAATAAGAGCGATAAACATTACGTTTATTGTTGTTTTCAGTATTTATGAATAACTTTTGGATAAGTGTATCGGTTACTAATAAAGAATTAAGCTCATTCATCAGGCAGGATTGCTGAAGGGGGAATTGACAGTTTTTCGCTGCTTTGCTAAATGCCATAGCGTTAATATAACCCTCAAAATGAAGACGACTCGGTTTTTTGATGTTGCTCGCTTGCATATCGGCTAAAAACTCAGTACAAAAATTATCGTTACAATTTAGTGGGTTTGGAACAATCTCCGTTACCATAATATTTGATGGTGAGTTTACTTCATCAAATAAGTCAAAGCTGGGTACAAACGAAACGCTAGTATATTCAGGATTAAACCCTTGCTTTTGGGCGCTATTAATAAACTCAGAGAGTGGTTCATAAGTGCCGACTAAACAGATTGCCGTAACTCCGCTTAATTTTAAGGTATTAAGTGCTGACTCCACATCTTGGCTATTGCGTTTGTAGCGAGCAACTATTACCGGTGTAAGACTATATTTTGCTAGTGCTTCTCTTAGTCCTGATTCTACATATAAGCCAAATTCGTCAGCCTGTATAAACAGCCCTATTTTAGTATGCTTATGCTCTTCAACGAGGTATTTGATTTGTTCTTGTGCTTCGTCGTTATAGCTTGCTCTTAAGTTAAATGCTTTAACTGACGGTTTTTCACGTAGAAAGCTCGCCCCGCTAAAAGGCATTAAGAACGGAATTTTTGATTGCTCTAGTAAAGGTATAATTGCATGGCTGGTTGGGGTACCCATTGCACCAAACAGGGCATCAACTTTATTTGTGTAAATAAACTCACGAGTATTATTAACGGTTTGTTTGGGTTCATAGTGATCATCAGCAACTAAAAGTAGCACCTTAGCGCCATTAATGCCGCCAGCGTTATTAACTTTGTCAAAATAAACGCTGCTACCTTTATGTAACTGTTGGCCAATATTTTTAGCAGGGCCAGTCAGTGCAGTAGACATGCCCAGCTTAATTACTTTGTCGTTGGTTTGCTCGGCATGCGCGAAAGTTTGCCCAAGCACTAATGCTATAAGGACAATGTTAAGGTTTGCTATTATGCGAAATGCGCTCATACCAATTATTTACAGCCTTTTTAAATAATGTATTAAATGACTTTGTGCCATTCAAACCTAACTGACTTTGGATATTTTTCGGTGTCCAATTTTGTAATACTAGCCTAATAAAAACATATTGGAAATTATCGTCATCGGTTGGCAAGCTATACGGCAATGCCCAAAAACGTCGCCAGAGCAATGGTTTTATATTAAAAAGCTGGTAGTCACTTGTTAACATAGACTTTAATCTTAATTGCTCAGTGATACTGCCAGTATGAGTATTAAAATGAGAGACAATTTTCGCGACCAGTTGATAATCAAGCTGACTATAGTGATCGAGTAGTTGCAAAGGGAAATCGGCTTCAAACTGTGCTACTAATTGCTCTACTAGTTGGTCACTTTTAGTTAAGCTTTTAACAACTAATGCACTGTGCTCGCCCGTTGCCTTATCTTTTTGAAAACCGAGTTTAACTAAATCAAAGCCATTACTTTGCCAAAAACTGAGTAATTGCGCATTGCCACCAAAGCTGGCACCAAACCAATGACACTCGCTCTGCAATTGCTGTTCACAGTATTTAAGTAACTGTGTGCCTATTTTTTTGTTGTGATGCTGTGGATCAATGGCAATACGCACCACGCGGGCGCAGTGTTGTTTTAAAACATCAGCATTAAAACTCAATTGTGCTAACGTTTGTGCCATTAAGTGACCTTGAGGCCTGCGCTTTCCTTGTGCTATTTCATTGCTCATGGCGGCATTAAACCCACCTTCAATCGCAATTAAACAGACACCGAGAATATTATCACCTTGTTGGCAAACAAATACATGTTGTTTAGTGGCGTCTAGTAAGTGGCGTAAATCATTCACACTGGTCTGATAATGTGCCAGCGTTAGCAACCCAATCACTTGATAAAGTAGTGACTCGTTACTAGCAAGTTGATGTGCCTGTAACTGCTTAAATTGCAAAGGGGTAGAGTGTAAGGTGAGGCTGTCATGTTCAGCATCTAAGGCTAATAACGTGCGAATGTGCTGCTCTAATGGGTCCTGCTTTGCAAAGCGAATAGGCTGCTCAAGAGTCATACTGCGCATATTTTTAAAATGCGTTTTAATGTAGCGAGTAAACTTTAGAATATAGCCGCGACCATTGCCTTCATAGCCAACCATGGTGCTTGAAAATACCACGCGAGGATAAAGGTGGAGTAGTTTTATGAGCATTGGAACAGGGATTGCTGCCGCTTCATCAATTAATAGCAAGTCACACTCAGGCTGTTCGTTAAGTAGTTGATCAGGTGCAATATATTGCATGTTTGCAATGCATTTATTGCCTGCTTGATACTCTAAATTAAGTGCGTTTGCTAAATGTTTAAAGCTGCTGTGCAATGCGCGAAATTGCATAGAGCTGATGAGGATTTTTTTATCGCTGAGCTCGCTTGCGGCAATCCCTAATGCCGCTGATTTACCCCGTCCCCGATCCGCATTAATCAATAATGGTCTATTTGCCCGTCCGTGCGCGGTTTTTTTTATTAATTCAACACATTGTTGTTGCTCGGTAAAATCTATAGTACCTGCTGATGCATCAATGTCGGCAAGAGTAACCCAGCCATCTTGTTGATTAAAATGTAACAAAGAGGCGCTGCTCAGTAAGTGCTTTAAACGTTGATTAAAAAAGCTGTATTGATGCGCTTGTCCAAATGATTGAAATAATGGCAGCGCAGGATCGCACCAATGTTCAAGTGATTCGAGTGGTGGAAGTAATACAATTAAAAAGCCACCCGCTTGAACTACGCCCGCTAAGGCTGCTAGTTTATCTGGCACCAGTCCACTGTAGCCATCATAAACAGAATGGGCGCACTCTTGCCCTAAAATTTGATGGGTATGCTCTGGCCAATGTGCATTAACTAAATTTGTGTTTTTAGAAAGAACAAAAGAGGGTTGCTGTAATTGAGCAAGCAGCTGAGTGCATTGCTCATAACACCAATTTTTATCGCCTGTAAGCAACAGTAACTGACGATGTTTAGCATTCGTTAGCTGCTGTTGCAGATGCTCTATAACGCGGTTAAACGGCTTGTAATCTTGCATAAGCTGTTACTAACCACTTACTGCCTAAGTCGTCAAAGTTAACTTGTACGCGAGATTGTGCGCCACTGCCTTCGTAGTTGAGTACGGTGCCAATGCCAAACTTTGCATGCAGCACGCGTTGACCTAAGTTAAACCCGCTTTCTTCAAAGGCGGCATGGCTAACCGATGCACTAAAGCGACCAGCTGCTGGCGGGCGAGAAACCTGGGTTTTAATGCGAATTTCTTCTACGCAGTCTTCGGGTATTTCACGTAAAAAACGCGATGGGCTGTGGTATTTTTCTTGACCATATAAACGGCGGCTTTCTGCGTGGCTTATATACAGTTTATCCATAGCACGGGTCATACCTACATAACAAAGGCGGCGTTCTTCTTCTAAACGGCCCGTTTCTTCATTACTTTGTTGTGATGGGAACATGCCCTCTTCAACACCGACCATAAATACCAGCGGAAACTCTAAGCCTTTAGCTGAGTGAAGCGTCATCATTTGTACCGCATCTTCATGTTCATCAGCTTGCCCTTCACCTGATTCAAGCGAGGTGTAGGCTAAAAAGCCTTGTAGTGGTGAACTGAATTCTTCCTCTTCAGGGAGTTCATATTGATCGCAGGCGCTAATTAATTCTTCTAAGTTTTCAACCCGAGCACGGCCTTTTTCACCTTTTTCAGCCTGATACATTGCCATTAACCCTGAGGTTTGAATGGCATATTTAGCCTGCTCGTGCAGCGTTAAGTCACTAATCTTATCTTCAATATGTTCAATTAACTCAACAAACTTGGCAACAGCTCCAGAAGCGCGACCCGATAAATGCTGTTGCTCTAAAATGGCTTTAGCAGCATACCAAAGCGGCAAAGATTCAGCGCGAGCGCAGTCACGTATATGGCTTAATGTTTTATCGCCAATGCCGCGGGCGGGCGTATTAATAACACGCTCAAATGCCGCATCATCTTGGCGGTTACCCACTAAGCGTAAGTATGAAAGAGCATCTTTAATTTCTTGGCGTTCGAAGAATCGCATACCGCCATAAATTCGGTATTTTAAACCTTCTTGTAGCATTGCTTCTTCAAGTACCCGCGATTGCGCATTACTACGATATAAAATAGCCGCATCTTGAAGTGCATTACCCGCATTAAGCCAGCTACGTAATTTGCTACTCACAAAGCGCGCTTCATCTAGCTCATTAAAAGCAGCATAAATAGAAATAGGTTCACCGTCGTTACCATCGGTCCATAAACTTTTACCCATTCGCTCGGAGTTATTTTGAATTAACGCGTTTGAGGCTTTAAGAATAGTGGCAGTCGAGCGATAGTTTTGCTCAAGGCGAATCGTCTCTGCATCAAAATCGGTTAAAAAGCGTTTAATGTTTTCTATTTTTGCGCCGCGCCAACCATAAATACTTTGGTCATCATCACCTACAATCATGATGCTGCTGGTATCGCCCGCAAGTAATTTTAACCACGCATACTGAATAGTATTGGTATCTTGAAACTCGTCTACGAGCATGTGCGCAAAGCGCTGCTGATAATGACGCAGCAAGGTTGGGTTATTGTTAAGAACCTCATAGCTACGTAGTAATATTTCAGCAAAATCAACTAGGCCCGCTCTATCACAAGCTTCTTGATAGGCGGCATAAACGCGCAGCATCATTTGCTCGTTAATATCGTATGCCTGAATATCTTTAGGGCGCAGAGCTTCATCTTTTTTAGCGCTTATGTACCAACCAAACTGCTTTGCCGGCCATTTTTTATCATCAATATTCATCGATTTTAATAAGCGCTTGATCATACGAAGCTGATCGTCAGAGTCTAAAATTTGAAAGGCTTCTGGTAAGTTTGCTTCACGGTGATGTGCACGCAAAATTCGGTGCGATAAACCATGGAAAGTACCAATCCACATGCCCCCTACAGGGGCTTTTAATGTTTCTTCAACCCGTGAGCGCATTTCTTTAGCGGCTTTATTAGTAAAGGTTACCGCAAAAATACTATAGGCAGAGGCTTGCTCTACTTGCATTAACCAGGCAATACGATGAACCAATACTCGAGTTTTACCTGAACCTGCTCCTGCTAATACCAGCATGTTTTGTAATGGCGCTGCAACGGCATCGCGTTGTTTATCATTTAAGCCATCGAGTAATTCTGAAACGTCCATCGTTACGCCTTTTTAATCAATAATGAGAGCAGTATAACAGGTGTTTTTGTTAGGCTAAATAAAATACTGTTTTTATAAACAGCTATTTATAAAATACGTATTTAAGTTGTTGAATAGTTAACAGTATAAACTGAGCAAGTAACTAAAATAGCTATTTAAAATTGCTAATTTGACTTATTTTTGGCAAAAAATACTAAACTGATAAATTCGTAATAATTTAACTGTATGATTTGTAAGCCTTAATAAATTGGCATAAAGTGTGTAAGTATAAATAATAAGTACAAATACAAAATTAACTAAACTACAGAGGTTAGTATGTCTCAACAAGGTTCTGGCGGTAACGTAATCGCAGCATTATGTAATATTTTTTTCCCCGGTTTAGGGCAGTTGGTGCAGGGCCGCATTTTATCGGCACTTGTTTTTGCAATTCTGGTTTTTGGCGGTTATGCGCTATGGTTTTTAGTTGTTCCAGCCGTAATCGGTGCCGTGTTCCATTTATGGGCAATTATTGATGCTGCACGCTATCGCTCAGGCGGTTAGCTAAATTGATGATGCTAAATAGCGCCTTATGGCGCTATTTTTGTATCTGGCTTTCATTATTCATAGCTGATTAGGTTATAATCTGTTGTATTAGCAGTACTGGAATAAAGTTATGGAATACCAATTCATTCGCGATCCTATTAGTGGGTTAAGAATTAAAATTAGCAGCGAGCACGCGATTATAGGCCGTTGGTTAAATGAAGAAATAGGCAAAGACAAAGTGGCTATGGTGCTGGCACTTATTAGCTCGGTGAGTTCAAGCTTTGAGCCGGTAACACTTAAAGGCCAAGAAATTGATCTGATCCTTTCTAAAGATGAAGCATTATTCGAAGCACATGCGCTGCATCAAGATAACGAAGATATATTAGCCTACCAAGATGATGAACTCATGCTTGAAGAGAATGATTTAAGCAGTGGTTGTGGTTTTGAAGACTTTGTTGACCTGATCAACTCGTGGCATGAGTTTTCGGCTGGTCGTTAAGTTATATTATCTGTATTATTACCCTAATGATAAATCCAACAGTGGAACCAATATGTCTGCGAATTTAAACAAACTAGTTGTTATGCTAGAAATGCAAAATGCCATGAATACCAAAGTACATGAGCAATGGTTTAGTCAAGGCTTTGAATGGTATAGAGCTATTTGGGTTGAATGTGCAGAAATGCTGGACCATTACGGTTGGAAATGGTGGAAAAAGCAAACCCCAGATACTGAGCAAGTAATTTTAGAGCTGGTTGATATTTTTCATTTTGGTTTATCGCTACGTATCGACGGTAAGACCAGCTACGAGCAAATAGCAACACAGCTACAAACTCAAATGAGCGCCCCACAGCAAGGCGATGATTTTAAACAAACGCTTGAATTATTAGCGGCCAGTGCGGTTGCCAATAAAACTTTTAACGCGGCTGCTTTTGCCGGTTGTATGGCACAAATCGGTATGGATATTGATGATTTATATCGTGGCTATGTGGGTAAAAATACGCTGAACTTCTTCCGTCAGGATCATGGTTACAAAGAGGGTAGCTACATTAAAGTGTGGCATGGCAAAGAAGATAACGAACACTTAGTTGAAGTAGTTAAAAGCCTTGATACTGAGCATGTAGATTTTGCAAAACAGGTATATCAAGGCCTAGTAGCGCGTTACCCTCAGGGCGAATAAGCCAGGGTCTGTTGACCTTTGCGGATTACAATTTGTTCAAACTAGGGGCGGTTTAATCGCGACGCGAGGTTTGTAACCTAGTGGGCTCGATAACTGCTCCTGCGTTATTCTACTGGCTTACATCCATGTAAGAATAAGTAAAAACCGAGCAAAGCTTCCGCGTCCTGCTCACGCCCCTTACCTACATCCATGTAGGCAACAAAGAGTAAATCGCCTCTAGGCAGAACCCTTCGGGCAGCGCCTGTTTGGCATTGATGCTGCGTTATCGCCTATTTATGGGGAATAACCACACCACATAGGCTCTGCCTTGCCTAAATACCAAACAGACTGCTGCAAATTTAACCTTGAAAGATCAACAGACCCTAAATAAGCTTACGGTAATCGGTTACGCTTAAGTAATCGGTTATATCGTTATGTGGTTGCTGGCTATTCGGGTTAGCAACCGCAAGTAAATGCTCAATGCCGTATTCTCGAGCGGCATTTAATACCGGTAAGCTGTCATCTACAAATAATGTGCGGCGTTTATCAAACCCTAAATCCCCTTGAACCTTATGCCACAAACTTTGTTGCTCTTTACTTACCCCATATTCATGCGTTGACACCACTCCGTCTAAATAATTATCAATAGCGGTATGTTCAAATTTGAGCATGACGCATTCTGGATGAGCATTGGTAAGTAAAATGAGTTCTTTACCTGCACGTCGAAGTTCCGTTAAAAAATGCGGAACGTCTTCACGAATTTTGATTAAGTGAGCAGACTGGCGCTTTAGTTCGAGAATAGGTAAGTTTAGCTGTGCTTCCCAATAGTCAGAGCAGTACCACTGAATTTTGCCACTCACAGCCTGATAGCGTTTTAAGATATCTGTGCGGGCTTCCTCAAAACTGATATTTTGAGCCAGAGCATGTTGTTGTGGAACAACATTGAGCCAAAAGTCAGTGTCGTAATGTAAATCAAGTAAAGTCCCGTCCATGTCGAGTAATACAGTATCGATTTTTGACCAATTGAGCATGATATATCCTTGTGGAAATTGAGGCGTTAAATGACTACGTTGCGATGAAATGCTTGCAAGCGAAATATAATGGGCTCTGTTAATTGAACTATAAAAACATATACCCAATGATGAAATATTAAGGGCGAATTCAATAACGCCAGATAAATATTTAACCTTAACTACGGGTAAGATATTTTATGATTAATTCTGCATTTAAATTGCTTTTAATTCAAACTGAAACTCGCATCTTATACTCATTTGGGTATATGATTAGTATAACTGCAATGATAGCAAATTGATGCCCATGACACAGAAAAAGCACCCAACACCACCACAAATTCTCAGTAATAATGTTGTCGCTAAAAGTCGCTTATTTACTGTGGAGTCTTTAGAACTAAAATTTTCAAATGACGAAGAGCGTCAGTATGAACGAATTCGCGGCGGTGGCCGTGGAGCCGTTATGATTGTACCCATCACAGCTGAAAACGAACTACTACTCGTTCGAGAGTATTGCGCCGGCACCAATGACTATCAGTTAGGTTTCCCTAAAGGATTAATTGACCCCGGTGAAACACCTGAGCAAGCGGCAAACCGAGAGCTCAAAGAAGAAATTGGCTTTGGTGCAGAATACTTTGAAGCACTTAAAACGGTCACTATGGCGCCTAGTTATTTCAATGCCACTATGCATATTCTCTTTGCTAAAGATTTATACCCTGAAACCCTATTAGGTGATGAGCCAGAGCCATTAGTGCTTGTTAAATGGCCACTTGCGCAGTGGCAGTCGCTATTAGAACAACCTGACTTTACTGAAGCACGTAGTGTTGCCGCTCTGCTATTATTAGATAAGTACTTAGCCTCAGGAGCGACTAATGGATAAATTACTTGAACCATGCATAACACTTGCCCAAAGTGCAGGTGATGCAATTATGGCTATTTATAAAAAAGATGATATTGGTCAACAAGAAAAATCAGACAATACGCCAGTTACTAAAGCAGATTTAGCCGCAAACGATGTACTTGTTGCTGGCTTAAAAGCGCTAGCTCCCGATATTCCTATTATGTCCGAAGAGACGCCGATCCCAGCATTGGAAGACAGGCAGCACTGGCAACGCTATTGGCTGCTTGATCCGATGGATGGCACCGGTGAATTTATATTAGAAAGCGGCGACTTTGCCGTTAATATTGCGCTGATAGAAAATAATCATCCTGTATTGGGAGTGATTCATTGGCCAGCAAAAGGCGTGACCTATTTTGCTACCGCTAATAATGGGGCGTTTAAGCGTAAAGGCGAGCATGATAAACAAATATTTGTAGCGCCTCCCGAAAGTTTAACTTTGGCTGTAAGTCGCCGCCAAAAAATAGAAGCCGTGAGTCAGTATTTAAATGCGCAATTTGCAACGGTGGCTTTAGGCTCATGTTCGCTTAAAGCTTGTATTGTTGCTGAAGGTAAAGCTGACTGCTTTTTAAGAATTGGTCCCACTGGTGAATGGGACACTGGCGCATCACAAGTAATAGTTGAAGAGGCGGGGGGGTGTATTACCGATGCTGAGTTTAACCCTCTGACCTATAACCAAAGGGAAAGCACAGAAAACCCAGACTTTATTGTTATGGGTCATCCCGATTGGGAGTGGCAAAAAATGATAAACCCACATCAGCGATTAGTGTAATAATAGCCGTTTGATGGGTTTTTGTTCACTTAAACGTTTTTAATTAGTAAAACCTTGCATTATAGGTTTATTCCTATATTATAGCGCTCTCTTCGAAACAGGCTTGTGAATAACACGATACTGTTACAAAGAAATTACAGGCGCGGGATGGAGCAGCCTGGTAGCTCGTCGGGCTCATAACCCGAAGGTCGTCGGTTCAAATCCGGCTCCCGCAACCAATTTCCTTTAGAGGTTTTAGGTTACTGTAAACTCTAACTTAAGAGATTAAATTAAGTAGTCGATAGACTTAAAATATACAGGCGCGGGATGGAGCAGCCTGGTAGCTCGTCGGGCTCATAACCCGAAGGTCGTCGGTTCAAATCCGGCTCCCGCAACCAACTTTTCATTGGAAGCCAAGTTGTAATGTAAGCAACTATAAATAAATCTGCAATTTCAGGCGCGGGATGGAGCAGTCTGGTAGCTCGTCGGGCTCATAACCCGAAGGTCGTTGGTTCAAATCCGGCTCCCGCAACCACTGAAATAACATGTTTTATTAAATCGACACGCTAAAGCGTGTTTTTTTATGCCTAAAATTCAGTGCGTCTAAAAGCGCGTCGGACTCAGCTCTCCATTAGCCAGCAAAGGTTGTTGGTTCAAATCCGGCTCCCGCAACCACTGAAATAACATGTTTTATTAAATCGACACTCTACAAGAGTGTTTTTTTATGCCTAAAATTCAGTGCGTCTAAAAGCGCGCCGGACTCAGCTCTCCATTAGCCAGCAAAGGTCGTTGGTTCAAATCCGGCTCCCGCAACCACTGAAATAACATGTTTTATTAAATTGACACTCTACAAGAGTGTTTTTTTATGCCTAAAATTCAGTGAAATGGGTAGCTCGTCGGTCTCAGCTCTTCATTAGCCAGCAAAGGTCGTTGGTTCAAATCCGGCTCCCGCAACCACTGAAATAACATGTTTTATTAAATCGACACGCCTAAAGCGTGTTTTTTATGCCTAAAATTCAGTGCGTCTAAAAGCGCGTCGGACTCAGCTCTCCATTAGCCAGCAAAGGTCGTTGGTTCAAATCCAGCTCCCGCAACCACTGAAATAACATGTTTTATTAAATCGACACGCTAAAGCGTGTTTTTTTATGCCTAAAATTCATATTCCCTCACGCTATTTTTAACACGTATACCTGCTGTTCTTTTCTAATTCTACTTTTTGAAAGTGTTATTACTGAATATTTAGTATGCTATGCGTTAAACTCTTTAAAACTTTTTGTAATCAAAATTATGACTGAACTCTATCACTGGTTTGATTTAATTGGCGTAGCGGTATTTGCTATATCGGGCACCTTGGTTGCCTATGAAAAGAAAATGGATGGCTTTGGTGTGGTTGTGCTTGCAACCGTTACGGCTATTGGCGGCGGTACTGTTCGCGATGTGATACTCGATCAACCCGTGTTTTGGTTACACGATCAAAGCTACTTCTATGCTATTTTAGCCGCAGTGCTTGTTACAACACGACTGATCAATAAACAAAAATCGATTCCTTATTATGTTTTACAAACAGCCGATGCATTTGGTTTAGCCTTTTTTGCGGTAATGGGAGCACAAAAAGCGCAATTGGCCGGTATGCCTGATATGACGGTTATTATTATGGCGGTGATCACCCCCTGTTTTGGTGGATTGATTCGCGATGTGCTTGCTCGCGATATTCCTATGCTCCTCAAAGGTGAGCTCTATGCTATTACCTGTATTGCTGGTGGTATTGTGTATACCTTAGCTATAAACCTATCTTTAACGGTGGAAGTGGCGATGATCTTGAGTATGTTAATGACCTTATTGCTGCGCTTTTCGGCCATTAAATGGAAGATTATATTACATGTTTTTAAATATCCTGACTAAACTGGTTTAATACAGCAGTTAACTAGGATAAGGAATGTCGTTAGCCCGTATATTTTCTCGCGCACAAGTAGGAATTAATGCCCCCGAGGTTATGGTTGAAGTGCATTTAGGGAATGGTTTACCTGCATTTCATATTGTCGGCTTACCCGAAGCATCGGTTAAAGAGGCCAAGGATAGAGTACGCAGCGCCCTTGAAAACTCTCAATTTGGATTTCCCGATCAACGTATCACCGTTAATTTAGCACCAGCTAAATTGATTTACATGTAATTCATAGGGAGGAGTTATTCGATAATATATCATGAAGCTATATAAGTTGCTGGTGGTCAAAATAGCCTAATAACTATAATTTGTCTGCCTAACTCTAAAGCTTTGCTTACACGCTATAAAAACTTTTTAAGTTTGTCCATTTATTCCCAATGTTTTTAATATAAGCTCTATTTGCTGCTGAACTATTTCAGCTGCTTTGCAATCAGCTTCCTTTTTTAAGTTTCGTTTAAGTCTTTTTAGACGAATATTAAATGATCTCCACTCTTTAAATGATAATCGCGTCTTTACTTTTTTATCTTCTATAAGTCTTTTCATAATCGCACCATAGTTATGAGTCATGAGTTGAATATTTGATATCTACATAGTCCTCTTTAAAGAGGTTACTTTTTTCAATATCACGAGCTTCGTTTAAATCATTAAGAATGACTTTTGAGTAAAATGAGATTGCTTCTATACCGTATATTTTTTTCAAAAGCTCTTTCTCATCATGAGAAACATATATGAGATTTGAGTCTAAATTCTCAAATAATGAGTTTATAGCGCTATTGAGGTTAGAGTTATTCATTAATCTTAAAACTCCATTTTTTGCACTGTCTGAAATTCTAAAACTAACTTTATTAACTCTTGGCTCTTTGCCTTGCATTGGCCTTCCAATATTTTTTTTCATACTTTGGTTGTTTATTTGAATATTTACATATGAATATTTAGCCGCTTACTTAGGCAGGCAAAATTGAAGCAAAAGTGAATATTGGCTAGTTCGTTAAATTATAAATAAAGGACTAGTTCAAAAGTTTCTTTAAAAGCACTTTACATACTGATTAAAAGAACCGACAATTAATATACTGATTTAACGAACTCCCAAGGATTAGAACATGAAGTGCTTTTTATACATGCGTGTATCAACTGTTCAACAAAACTTAGAAAGGCAGGAGCAAGTGTTATTAAATTATGCAGAAGAGAATAAATTAACTGTAAGTGATCGCTACTATTATGAAAAGGAAAGTGGTTCAAAACTTAATAGACCGCAGTTAATGTCATTGTTAGATTTTGCACAAAAAGGTGATGCAATTTTAGTTGAACAGGTAGATCGTCTTTCAAGACTTAACGCAGAAGATTGGGAAGTGTTAAAAACTAAGATTAAAGAGAAAGGTTTAATAATATTATCGCCAGAGTTACCTGCTATTACAAAAATAATAAAACAGGATAATGCAATATTATCAATGATTGGTAATTTTTTATCTGAGTTAGTCCTTGAATTACTTATAACCACTGCTAGAAAAGATTTAGAGGATCGTAAACGTAGATGTAATGAGGGTCGCAAGATAGCTATAGAAAGAGGTGTAAAAATGGGTAGACCTGAAAATGTAAAATTGCACAATGAAATCCGAACAATGTTAATTGATGGTGTATCATGGGGGCGAATTCAAAGGTTATTAGGCTGTAGTCGTTCAACGATACAGAAAGTTAGGAAGACGGTAGATGATTGTGAGTTAATTCGATAAGACTTAAATATAAAAATAGATTAATCCCGAAGCTCATGAAATTAATTTAGACTCACCTGAAATGTAGCTAAGAACGAATTATGAACGACCAAAAATTACAATTTATTAAGTCTAAATTTAATATTTAACTTTATAATATATCAAGCTTTATTCTTTCTTGCACTTTTATCCGTAGGGTTGAATAGAATACTGATAGGAATATGTCTAACAGTGTATTCACTACCTGATACTTGGTGAGTGTGCGTTGAAATAAAACAATCATCATCAATAGTACACTTTTGAACTGCAACATCACTATACTCTGAAGAAATTAATTTATTTTCCCAATTACTCATCAAATCTTTAATACTTCGGTTTTTAGTAATAATTAAGATTGCACCATGATTTTGAGCAATAAACCCAGATGAATACCTTGTAGTAAGCTGTCTAAAGCCTTCTAATAGATAATTATAATCACTATGAATCTTTGACTCTCCGATCCACTGATATCCTCTGTGGCTTTCAACAACTATATCAGGATGACCATTCTTCCATTTATCATGATGTGCTTGATAACCCATAGTGCTCAGGGTGTTTGCAATGTCAACATTGTATCTATCTTCAGGATCATTTTGTCTGTAAGACGCTGTAGGAAAAATACATCTTTTAATTATATGATCTATGTCTGAATATAACTTGGAGATCCAAGTATCATATCCTCTTGTTGCAGCCATTACTCTACTGGGAAAACCTCCAACTTCAGGAATACAGCTTTCCATACTTTCTAGTTCTTGAATTGACATATTTTCAATACTCACTTTGAGACACCTCAATTAGATTGAAAAACATGTAAATATCTTTTTTTACATCAGAGATAAGATTTCCCGTTTCTGGGTGGGCAATAGCATTTTCTGAGAAAGCATAATAGCAATTATCCTCGTCCAGAATAAAACTCTCTTCATCAGTGATGTATTCAAAACCTGCCTCTAACAGTTGAAGTTTCTCACCACACAAATATTGAGTAACTCTAACAACTTCAGTAGAGTTTAAATCTAAATCAATTAGATCTTTTATGGTTGAAAATGTCATATGATGTAATGCACTGGGATTATTTTCTTTTATAGCATCGATAAATCTCTCACAAGCATATGCAAGCTTTGGTACTGACTCCCAGTCATCGTTAGCGATTTTAACTAGCTTTTGATAATTCATCATTAGGCTTAAGTATAGTTAAAATTTTGTTTAGATCCGATATAGTTGGGCACGAAGAAATGATGGCGTGCTCTAGAACCCCACCTTCAATCTTACTCAATTCTTTGTACGATGAGTTTAACGAAAGTTCATAAAGATATGGCAATTTATCATTAAAGCCAGAACTCCAGCGCGTAGAAATTTTATATGGCTTAATTTCACATTTACTTACACCACCTGTATGAAAATCCCCCTCTCTTACATCGCCAGTTTTACTTCTATCACGTTCTGAATGTACGTAACCACCAGCAGATATAAAGTTAAGCTCGCAAACCTTACAATTATCACTTGCATAAAGGGATTGTATTAATGGGAACAAGTTTATAGGGTTACGAAATACTTTTGTAACCTTAGTCTCTAATAAAACCGTAAAGGCTTCTATAATTTCGATAAATAGCTTATTAATATCTTTGGCTGCGACAATCGACGATGTGTCCAAGCGTATTTCAATAGTATTATCTTTAGGGTTTAAACATACTACATCAATATATTGCCTCGGATTTTCTGAAATAGCTGTTATAGAGGAGTACTTTTTAAGGAACTCTTTAACTTCAGAGCCATCTTCAAGCGCGTTTGGGTTTATATTGGTGCGTTCTTGAATAGTTCTCTTCGTTGAGAAAAATAGGTATAAACAACCATCATACACCGCCTGATAAGCTAGATGTGTAGCTTTACTCAGTTGACTTATTTGGTCATTCGGTACTAAATAAGGAAAGTTTAAGGATGAAATTGATTGCACTGGTTTGATTGTTTCTAATTGCTTAAAAGTCGCTGTAAATAGACTAGTTTCGACATTAAAAATTTTTAATGTGCAATCCCCAGAGTAAACTAACTGCATGTAGTGCGGATATAATTTTTCATGAAACTTCTGTGCAAAAAACTCGTCCTTTTCGAACGCATCAAACAGCTTTTTCTTAGTTCCTTCTGCTCCAAGACCTACTGGAAGGCTATGAGACTTCAAGAGTGGTTTACATTGTGACTCCCAAGCCATTTTTTTTAATAATGACTCTGTAAGCTGCTTAGCTAAAGTTCTCCAATCCATTAAATTACCTTTATCCAATTTATATTCTTACGGCATCATCTGTTTTACAGACAAATAATTTAGTAAGGCCAGCTTAATAAGCTTTTTGACCAGTGTCTATATTAGTGTATCTCTTCAATAATATCACTAACGTCTTATAGGCCGGCAAGTCTTCCTATAAATGCTTGTAAAGTTGCCTGTAAAGATGAGTAGTTTTTTAAGTCCTCTTCATAAGCCTCTAGAGTAGTCAGAGTATCGTCGTTATAAAGTTTTCCTATTTCAAGTTGTTTATTTTTTAAATTTTTCAGCTGATTTATTAGGTTTTCATCTACAATTGTACTATAAACATTGAGGATTGAATTGATACTGTTTTCAAAGTCTTCAGATACCTTTTTACTAAATTTAGAGTCAATAGTTTCAGGGTTTTCCACATGATCATAATGTATTGATTCTATTATGCTTATACGTTTATCAGTTAGGTCAATAACCTTTGATAAAGATTGAGCAAGATTTAGTAAAACGTCTTTATTTATCTCCCAGACTCGTGCCTGCTTTTGTTTTTTTGCAGAGTCTATCTGAATAAAAACGGCAGCGGTTGTTGCTGTGGCTATTATGATATTCGTAACAACAGCCATATCAATTTTTATCTCACTCACCATAATCGTAATGAATATTGATAGGGCACAAAAAAAGCCAATAAGAAAACCAAGAAGTGTTAGAAGCATTTTAAATCCCATATATGAGTTTTATAGTCTAGATTCAGACTCTACTAAAAATAAAATGGTTGAAGCAGTCATATGAAGGGTAAATGAAGCTAACGGTGCAGGAATATCTACAGTCTGCAAACCAGTACCATGAGAGTTATTTTTGTTTCTTATGGTTGGTATACTGCTTTCAAGCAATGTTCTCAAGGAGGTCAATTGAGACTGTAAATAATCTGGAAATAACTTATTTTCAAAGCATATTTTAATTAAACCACTAGCACTTGCTTTGGTTTTAGCTTTATTCTCAGAAGAGTCAGTTGCATTTTCCGATGCGTCGTAAAGCCACCCCTGTTTATGAATGATCACTTTCATTACACTCTCAAAAGCTTTGTTACACTCAAGAATAGCAGTGCCATTTTCGCCTTTTCTATAGTGAGCGTCTAGCGAACTACACCTATGTTTTAAAATTCCAGGGTAACAAGCTGTCGATATCGGGCTCAGGCTGGCACAGTTCATCAAGGCAAGCACAGATGTAATTAAATGGGATTAGACCATTTATCTTGGCGGTTTCCACAATGCTGTAAAGGGTGGCACTAGCATGGGCACCGTTAGCCGTTTGGCTAAATAACCAATTCTTTCGGCCTATCACAAACGGTTTTACCGCGCGTTCT
>NZ_JQFL01000011.1:0-45867 GCF_000764215.1 Pseudoalteromonas sp. ND6B | reverse complement strand
GAGTTGTTTGATTAATGGTGTTAGAACACCGTCTTCGCCAGTAAGACCTTTACCAGCTTGAAGTTCAGCTAATGCTTTGTTGAAGTCGAAAGATTGAGTCATGTGTCACTCCTGTTTTCTTAATAATACTGAAATGACACAGATTTCTAAACACTACCGCCAGAATTGAGTTTTCACCTCCCTCTCCTACCTTTCGCTCATCTATAATTTAACCATTATGATGCAAAAGCATTGCTATTCGTTTAGCTTAAAGACAAGCTGTCTTTATCTAAATTAAACAACACTATTTTTTATGTCTAAATACATACTCTCGATTGACCAAGGAACGACAAGCTCTCGAGCTATTTTATACACTAAAGATGCCGAGGTTTTTGACACGGCTCAACAAACCTTCCCTCAACACTTTGTGAAAAATGGTTGGGTTGAACATGACCCTGTAGATATTTGGCAAACCGTATTAAGCAGCGTTAAAAACGTATTATCGCAGCAACAAGTCACTGCCGCCGACATTATTGCCATTGGCATTGCTAACCAACGAGAAACCACCTTAGTGTGGAATAAAAAAACCGGGCAACCTATCTACAATGCGATTGTGTGGCAAGACCGACGCACCAGTGAATATTGCGATAGTTTACGTCATGCAGGGCATACACAAATGGTGAATGATAAAACTGGTTTAGTGCTCGATCCTTACTTTTCTGCAACCAAAATTCGTTGGATTTTAGATAACGTCAAAGGCGCTAAAGAGCAAGCACACGCAGGTGAACTAGCATTTGGTACGATAGATACCTACTTGCTATGGCAACTCACTAACGGTAAAGCTCACAAAACCGATGCTACCAATGCCTCTCGTACATTACTGTTTAACATTCATCAGCAATGCTGGGATGAAGAGTTACTGGCTTTATTTAATATTCCAGCGTCGATGCTACCTGAGGTAATGGACTCAGCGGCTGACTTTGGGGTGACTGCAAGCGAGCTATTTGGTGGTGAAATTCCAATTTGCGGTATAGCAGGCGATCAACAAGCCGCCTTAATTGGTCAAGCTTGTTTTGAAGAAGGAATGGCAAAAAGTACTTACGGAACGGGCTGCTTTTTAATGCTTAACACTGGTGATAAAGCACTAAAATCAAATAATCGTTTATTAACCACTCTTGCGTATCGGCTCAACGGCAAACCCACCTATGCGATTGAAGGCAGTATTTTTATGGCTGGTGCCACCATGCAGTGGATAGTAGAAGGCTTAAAGTTATTAGAAAACGCAGGTGAAAGTGAAGCCCTCGTCAAAGATGTTCCCTTGGATCATGGGGTATTCTTGGTTCCCTCGTTTACAGGCTTAGGTGCGCCCTATTGGGATGCAAATGCCCGAGGCGCAATTTTGGGCCTAACCCGAGACTCAGGCATTAGCACTATTGTTGCAGCTGCCTTGCAGTCGGTGGGTTATCAAACCAAAGATCTACAAAAAGCCATGGAAGGTGACGGACTCCGCCCTAGTATTCTAAGAGTTGATGGCGGCATGGCAAATAATAATTGGGCAATGGCGTTTTTAGCCAATATTTTAGGCGCAAGCGTTGAGCGCCCCACTCTAACCGAAACCACTTCGTTAGGGGTTGCTTACTTAGCCGGTTTGCAAACTGGGGTGTATGAATCAACTGCGCAGCTTGCCAGCATGTGGAAAAGCGATCGTCGCTTTGAACCAACCATGAGCAGTGAAGAGCGCAACGATTTATACGCAAAGTGGCTACATTGCATTGCACAAGTTAGACTTTCTAATAGCAATGACGGCGAGAGTGAGTAAAATCTATGAGCGCACACGACAACGAATATGACTTACTCATTATTGGCGGCGGTATTAACGGCGCTGGCATTGCTGCCGATGCCAGTGGTCGCGGTTTAAAAGTATTATTGTGTGAGCAAAACGATTTAGCCTCAGCCACCTCCTCTAATAGCAGCAAGCTTATTCATGGCGGGCTACGCTATTTAGAGAATTATCAATTTAGATTGGTAAGAGAGGCATTACGTGAACGTGAAGTGCTATTAAAAAAAGCGCCGCATATTATGTGGCCGCTTTCTTTTAGGCTACCGCACCAAGCACACTTACGTCCTTCTTGGATGATTCGTGTGGGGTTATTTATTTACGATCACCTAGCGAAACGTGACACCTTACCCGCCTCAAAAGCGATTAAATTTGACAGCAATAGTGTACTTAACAACAGTATAACCCATGGCTTTGAATACGCCGATGGGTGGGTTGATGACGCGCGTTTAGTGATTTTAAACGCGCAAGCGGCTCATAATTTAGGCGCCACCATTGCAACACGCACCCGCTGCATTAAAGCAACGCGTAACGCAGATTATTGGGATGTGATTTTAGAGCAACAAGCCAGCAAGCAGCACCTAAATATAAAGGCAAAAAGTGTTGTAAATGCCGCAGGCCCATGGGTCGCGTCATTATTTGAAGATGTATTTACCCAGCCCACACCGCACACTATTCGCCTTGTGAAAGGCAGTCATATTGTAGTGCCCCGACTCCACGATGAGCCAGTTGCCTATATTTTACAAAATGAAGATAACCGCATTGTATTTGTCATTCCTTATGAGCAAGATTACTCACTGATTGGCACCACTGATGAAGAGTACACCGGCGATATTGCTGATGTAAAAATTAGTGAGCAAGAAATACAGTATCTCATCAGTATCACTAACCATTACTTTAAAAACACAATAAGCGCGGCCGATATTGTGCACAGCTTTAGTGGAGTGCGGCCACTATTAGATGACAAATCAACAGATGCTCAAGCGGTGACCCGCGATTACAAGCTGATATTAAGCAACGACACCGATCATGCCGCTTTATTAAGTGTGTTTGGCGGTAAAATTACTACCTATCGAAAGCTTGCAGAAAATGCCGTCAATAAATTAGTGCCTTTTTACCCAAAGATGAGTGGCTCGTGGACGAAAGATGCCCCTTTACCAGGCGGCGACTTTAGTAACCAAACATACCTTATCGCTCAGTTAGAAAGTAGCTACCCTTGGCTGGCAATCGACACCTTAAAACGTATGGTTCGCAGCTATGGCACGCTTAGTTATCAATTACTGGGGAACAGCCAAGCAATCGGCGATTTAGGTTATCACTTTGGTCATGGTCTGTATGCGCAAGAAGTTGATTACTTAGTAAACCATGAATGGGCAAGAACCAGCGCAGATATACTTTGGCGACGAACAAAGCTTGGGCTGCGCTTTTCAGAAAAACAAGTCATTGCCTTGGGGCAATATTTAACTAAACATCCAGCTTGTCATAGTTAAGCTGCGATTAACTAACTGCTACAAGGTGCTGTGTTAATGCGGCTTTTTCATCAGTCGAAAGTGGTTGCTTTGTTTTACTAACAAAGTCATAACGTACCATCACCGTTTTACCAATGGCGCAGCACTTATCTTGCTGCCATGCTTCTTGGCGGATCACAAATGAACTATTGCCAATCTGCTCTATGCTGGTGTTAATTGTCACCTCATGGGCATAAAATAGTTCGCCAACAAACGACACTTCAACTTTAGCAATGATTAACTTCCAGTTGTGTGGATTTAGATCTGGCGTAAAAAATTTAAAAATAGGTACTCGGGCCGCTTCAAACCATACGGGGAGTACGGTATTGTTGATGTGTCCGAGTGCATCCGTTTCGCTAAAACGCGGCATCACTTTTTCAGTAAACATAATAATCCAATAATAATTAAACAGGTAACTCATGACGGACTTTATCCGCGTGTATGACAACGCGCTCAGTAATGAATTTTGCGATAACTTTATCACTACCTTTTCTCAAAGCCCGCATATTAAACAAGGGATGACATCGGGCGGTGTTGATCTTAATAAAAAAGATAGCCACGACTTATACTTAAACAATCATCCTGAATACGCAGAACAATTAAAACATATTCAACAAACCACTGCACAGTATGTTTTCAACTACATTGAAGAACATATTTTTATGATGATTGGGGCATTTGGTTTAAAGGTATATCACCCAAAAACAGGACAACCGGTTGATTTAACTCACGCCAACTATGACGAGGTAGGTAAACCACAACTCCCCTTATTGGTGCAGCAAATTTTTAGACTCGGTAATATTCAAGCGCAAAAATACGAAGTAAATAAAGGCGGTTATCCGTATTGGCACAGTGAGGTGTATCCGCAGCTACAGCATAATGAAGCACTGCATCGGGTGTTGTTATTTATGTTTTATTTAAATGATGTTGAAGAAGGCGGAGAAACCGAGTTTTATTATCAAAATCGTAAAATAGCCCCTAAAAAAGGCAGTATGGTGGTTGCCCCAGGCTACTTTACCCATACACATAGAGGCAATAAGCCAGTATCAAACGATAAGTATATTTTAACCTCATGGGTTTTGTTTAATCGAGCAGAGCAAATTTATGGAACGCCACAAAGCTAAAGCGGTCAGCGGTCAGCGGTCAGCGGTCAGCGGTCAGCGGTCAGCGGTCAGCGGTCAGCGGTCAGCGGTCAGAAATTAACTAACTGCTGACTACTGTCAAGTATTTGCATTAAACTGAAAGCTGACGGCTTATAGCTGACAGCTTCAAATCAGCTCATCAAACAAGTCAAACAAAGTGTCCATCTCTTCAATGGTGTTGTAGTGCATACAACCAATGCGTACTACGCCGCCCTTATCAAGCACACCCAGTTGTTTGCATAAACCTTGGGCGTAAAAATTACCATCCCATACACATACATGTTGTTTGCCCAAAAATTCAGACACTTGGCGAGGCTCTAACCCTTCAAAGGTCAGTGCAAACGTAGGGGTACGCTCACTTAAGCGTGCTAAGTCATCAATACCAAACAATTTAATACGCGGGTAATTAACCAGGCGAGTTAAAAAGTATTCACTAAGCGCCATCTCGTGTTGTTTCGTTTTTTCAAACGCAACACGTAGTTTTTCTCGGCGTGAGTGACTGTCATTAAGCTCGCTAATTGCCGCAATGTAATCAACCGCCGCAATAAAGCCCGCTAGTGCTTCAAAACTTTGTGTGCCGGTTTCCCAGCGACCTGGTGCAACATCTTTTGCTGGCTCTACTTTATAAGGTGTAAACCCTTCTAAGTGATCTGTTTTGCCATAAACCATGCCTAAGTGCGGACCAAAAAACTTATATGCAGAACACGCTAAAAAGTCACAATCTAACGCTTGCACATCGATTAGTTCATGAGGGGCATAATGCACAGCATCAACATACACCAATGCACCCACATTATGAGCAAGCTCTATAATACGTTTAATATCGTTAATAGAGCCAGTGGTATTTGATGCATACGTAACCGCAACCAATTTAGTGTTAGCGTTTAATAAGCTTTCAAAATGCGCCATATCTAAACTACAATCGGCTTCGTTAATTAGCGCTGTGTTAACCACTGCGCCTTTATCTTCAGCGGCTTGCTGCCAAGACGATACATTTGAAAAATGATCTGCATTGGTCACAACAATTTCATCGCCTGCTTGCCAATTGCGTGAAATTGCTCGGCTAAAGCTAAATGTTAGGCTAGTCATATTAGGGCCAAACACAATATTTTGTGCACTGGGCGCATTTAACAAATCAGCCGCCGCTTGACGCGCATTCGCCATCAGCTCAACCGTTTTGTCACTTGAGAAAAACGCACCGCCCAAGTTTGAATTGTAATGCCCTAAATAAGCGGTCATGGCACTGAGTACCGACTGGGGTACTTGTGAGCCACCTGGCCCATCTAAAAACACCGGTGACTTGCCATCAACAGTTTGCATTAAAGCAGGAAATTGCGCGCGCAATTGCATTAAATTCATTTTATTTCTCTTAAGCAGTTAGTACAAAGCAATCCAGGTAACCTGGTTTGTTAGCATCAATTTTGTTCATTGGTGTGGCGTTATGCCATACCTGACGGTCATTAATTAGTGCAAACATGCCGTCTTTTATTTCCATTTTAAAACACGGTTCAGCTTGTTGGTTTTCATAAACCAATAGCTCACCACCTTCTAAATTTTCATGAGAAACACCACATACACACACATGGTCAAACCCATCTTGATGCACACCTTCTGGAGCTGCTGGCGTATCGCTATCAATGGCAAGCATTCTAAATTGGTGAATTTCAATATCACGCTCTGCGTCAATGCCGGTGATCGCTGCAAATTCGCTAACAATGCTTTTCATACCCTCAGACTCAAGCAAGCTTTGCTCTAAGTTTTCGTAAGTACGCTCAACATTACCTTGAAAGGTATTAATTGAATCGTCTTGCACAAACGCTTTGGTCGCTTGAAGATTAAGCTCACCATTTTGTAATTTAACCACTGAATAACGGCGTTTACGAAACGCACCATCTGCATAAGGATTTGCAGGTAAGTTATCAAAAGAAGGCTTAACCAAATCAATATTGGCTTGGTTAATAAAACGAAGTTGCAGTAAATTCTGGTTGTTTAATGCGGTCATAAAATCCTGCTTATAATAATGATAATATTGTCGAGGATTTTAATGCATGTAGAGAGGATTTTTTGCTTTATTAACCATATCAATGACGACATTTAACGAAAGTTAATACAATCATGTAACGAATTAAGCATTATCTATCTAATATTTTATTTGGACAATAAAAAACCCGCCGAAGCGAGTTTTTTAAACACACTCTATAAATTATACAGCTTGCTGAATAATTACGTTGTCTGCCTTTTTAGTGTACTGAGGCATACGGTGGAAGTTCAAGTAACGGTAGGTATCTGCTGCCGTTGCATTGATCTTCGCTGCGTATTCTTGGTACTCAGCGGGTGTAGGTAATTTACCTAAAATTGCTGCTACTGCTGCCAGCTCTGCTGATGCTAAGAATACGTTTGCCCCTGTACCTAAACGGTTAGGGAAGTTACGTGTAGAAGTAGACACAACCGTTGCTTTGTCCGCAACACGTGCTTGGTTACCCATACACAGTGAACACCCTGGCGTTTCAATACGTGCACCAACACGACCAAAAATACCGTAGTAACCTTCGTCTGTAAGTTGGTCTTTATCCATTTTCGTTGGTGGAGCAACCCAAAGCTGTGTTGGAATACGCCCTTTAAAGCCATCGAGTAATTTACCTGCAGCACGGAAGTGACCAATATTAGTCATACAAGAACCGATAAATACTTCATCGATTTTCTCGCCTGTCACATCAGAAAGTAGGCGTGCATCATCAGGATCATTTGGCGCACACAGTACTGGCTCTTTAATCTCAGCAAGGTCGATTTCAAGTACGTGTTTGTACTCTGCGTCTTTATCAGCTTCCATTAGCTCTGGGTTTGCTAACCAGTCTTGCATTGCAGTAACACGACGTTCAATCGTACGTACATCGCCGTAACCTTCAGAAATCATCCACTTAAGCATAACAATATTAGACTCAAGGTATTCGCTGATAGACTCTTTAGAAAGCTTAACAGTACAGCCAGCAGCTGAACGCTCTGCAGATGCATCGGATAGCTCAAACGCTTGCTCAACCGTTAAGTGCTCAACCCCTTCAATTTCTAGTATGCGACCAGAGAATTCGTTGATTTTACCTTTCTTCTCAACCGTTAATAGGCCTTCTTTGATACCAAAATAAGGGATAGCATGTACAAGATCACGTAAAGTGATACCCGGTTGCATTTCACCTTTAAAACGAACCAAAATTGATTCAGGCATATCTAGTGGCATTACACCCGTTGCAGCTGCGAACGCTACCGCCCCCGAACCTGCTGGGAATGAAATACCTAATGGGAAACGTGTATGTGAATCACCACCCGTACCTACGGTATCTGGTAATAACATACGGTTTAACCATGAGTGAATTACACCATCACCAGGGCGAAGCGATACACCGCCACGATTCATAATAAAATCAGGAAGCGTATGGTGCGTGTTTACATCGATTGGCTTAGGGTAAGCGGATGTATGACAAAAAGACTGCATTGTTAAATCTGCAGAGAAACCTAAACAGGCTAAGTCTTTAAGCTCATCACGCGTCATAGGACCTGTTGTATCTTGCGAGCCAACCGTGGTCATTTTAGGTTCACAGTATTGGCCTGGGCGAATACCGGCAACGTTACATGCTTTACCAACCATTTTTTGCGCAAGCGTAAAGCCTTTGTCTGATACTTCAGTCACTGCTGGTACTTTAAATACGTCAGTTGCGCCTAAACCTAATGATGTACGTGCTTTGTCTGTAAGACCACGACCAATGATCAATGGAATACGACCACCAGCACGAACTTCGTCTAAAATTACCTCTGATTTAAGTTCAAATGTTGAGATCACATCATCAGTACCATGACGTTTCACAACACCTTCATAAGGGTAGATGTCGATTTGGTCACCCATGTTGAATTCATCAACATTTAATTCGATTGGTAACGCACCCGAGTCTTCCATTGTATTGAAAAAAATAGGCGCAATCTTGTTACCTAAACATACACCACCCACGCGCTTGTTTGGTACGAATGGGATATCATCCCCCATAAACCAAAGCACAGAGTTTGTTGCAGACTTACGCGAAGAGCCTGTACCAACAACGTCACCTACGTAAGCAAGTGGTAAGCCTTTAGTTTTTAATTCTTCAAGCTGAGTGATTGGACCTACTTCACCGTCTTTGTCAGGGTTAATACCATCACGCTCATTTTTAAGCATGGCTAATGCATGAAGCGGAATATCAGGACGTGACCATGCATCTGGTGCTGGTGATAAATCATCGGTGTTTGTCTCGCCAGTGACTTTAAATACCGTAACAGAGATTTTTTCAGCAACGGCTGGCTTATTGATAAACCATTCTGCCGCAGCCCAAGACTCTATAATTTGCTTGGCGTATGCATTACCTGCTTTTGCTTTTTCTTCTACATCGTAGAACGCATCAAACATTAATAATGTGTTCGAAAGGCCTTTTACTACAATTGGCGCTAACGCTTCGTCATCAAGTAGTTCAACCATTGGCGCAATATTGTAGCCACCGAGCATAGTACCTAGTAACTCAGCTGCTTTTTCTTTAGAAATCAACGGAGAAACAGCTTCACCTTTAGCAACAGCCGCTAAAAATCCTGCTTTAATGTAGGCTGCATCATCAACACCTGGTGGTACGCGGTTGATCAGTAGTTCTAGGATGAACTCTTCTTCACCTGCCGGTGGCGTTTTAATTAGCTCAATAAGATCAGCCGTCTGCTGAGCATCTAATGGCGCTGGTACGATACCTAACGCGGCACGTTCTTCTACGTGTTTACGATATTCTTGTAGCACAGTATTGCCCTCTTGGTGACGTTAAAGTATTCGGTGGTGTTTACTAAACACACCATAACCCAATACTTATAGTATTCTATCTGCCGATTATAAAGCTTTTGTGCATAGATTAAAATCCATCCAGTTAGGCAACTAGTTATACCGATTATTAATAATATGAATAGTGAGAAAAGTAAAACTAACTCCCATGAATACCTATTAAGCAGCCATAAAAAAACCCAGCCTAAGCTGGGTTTTTACTCAATAATGAGACTATTAACGTAATACTTTTACACGTTTAATAGATTTTACGTGTGCTTCAACGCGGCGGTTTTCAGCATGCGCTTTTGCCGTATTCGCTTCATTTTTAAGGCGTTCTTCACCTAAACCTGCCGTTGTAATGCGATCTTCTGCAATACCATCAGCAATTAGCTTTTTAGCTACTGCATCAGCACGTTTTTTAGATAACCATTTATTGTAAGACGCTTTACCTACTGCAGACGTATGACCTTCAAGAAGCACTGTTGTATCTGGGTACTCTTTTAAGAAAGTCGCTACTTCGTCAATATCATTTAAGTACTGCTGCGAAACTGACGAGTCATTGTTAGGGAATGTTACTAACAAGCTTACTGTTACTTCAGTATCTTCATAAAGTGTACAACCATCGCTACCAACAGCATCTGTCATAGGTGTATTGGCACATTTATCATCTACATCAGGGATGCTGTCTTTATCTGTATCAGCAAGTGCTACCGGCACAGGAACAATTTCTGGCTCTGGCTGTGGTGCAGGCTCAACCGGTGCTACTGGCGCCGATTTTTGACCAAAGAAGTAGTTTATACCTAATTTAGCGCCAACATCTGTGTAGCCTTTGTCTAAACCTTGGTAAACACTGGTTTCAGCATTAACAAAAAAGTTGTCTGTAACAAAGTGTCGGTAACCTACACCTGCGTTTACAAACGTGTTGTCATCAACAACATCAATATCTTTCAGACCAAATAAGCCGTAGAAAGGACCGCCACCAAAGTGGTAAAGTGCATCGATACCGTAACGTTCGCCGTCAATATCGTTGCGGTTGTTCAATACTTTGTCGTGAGCATTAAAGTCTAGGTCTGCGTACTCTAAACGCGCACTCCAGTAATCATTAAAGCGGTAGCCTAATTCAGCACCCCAGCCTGTTGACTCATTAACGTCAAGGCCAGCTTGCTCACGCATGTTTTTCCACGAAGCATCGTAATAATCGCCGAATGCACCGATGTAAAAGCCTTCTTGCTCGGCTGCGAAAGTAGATGCGCTAGTTGCAGCTAACGCAATAGCCATTGTAAGTGATTTTAATTTCATTGTTTTCTTCCCATTTTAACAACTAAAAATGTAGCTAAGCATTGCTAGCTCTTCTAACTTACCTATACAGTAACTGAGTCTTTGTTAATCAATACTTAACGCAAATATATTTTTTCAATATCTAGGATAATAAAACTAGCTCATAAAAAATGTCGATGAACACAGGCTAGCTCAAAAAGCAAACAATCGCTTTAAACCCCACACGATCACTGGCTTTTATGGAGTTATGGTATCACCCGTTCATAGTTTGCTCTATGAATGAACGTCGCTGGAGTAAAAAATGACCTTTTATATTCATTTTAAAATGCAAAAAATCATACTTAAGTACCGCAAAAAGTACGATAATTCTTATCATCTTCGGGCGGCGTTTGAAACTCTGTGGCCTGCACATGGTTTGTGTAAGGGCTCGCCATCACTTGGCTAAAACGACTGAGTAGCTCACTATCCCCATGCGTAGTGTACTGCGTAATAATATCTTCAATAATATGATTACGCGGAATCACACTTGGGTTTGCCTGTCGCATTATATTATAACTATGCTCATTAGTTCGTGTTTGCCATTGCTGCGCCCATGATACGAGTGCTGATGGTATTTGCGCTTGTCCATTTAACGATTCAGTTAACGCATTAAAAGTATTGGTATAATCAAGCTGGTGTTGTTTTAATAACCCTAGTAACTCTCCCACCAACTCATTATCTTTATCATCCGCGACTGTTAACCCTAACTTTTGCGCCCACATAGCGCTAAATTGTTGGTTAAATTGCGTTGAAAAGCCCTCAATTAAAGGCGTCATCATTGCCACCGCTTGCTCGTCATCGTCACTGATCAGCGCCATTAAACTCTCTGCTAAGCGGGCACAGTTCCAACTTGCCATGTTTGGCTGATTACCAAACGCATAACGCCCTTGTTTATCAATAGAGCTAAACACGGTATCAAAATCAAACTGGTTCATCATGGCACATGGGCCGTAATCTATGGTTTCACCACTAATTAAGGTGTTATCGGTGTTCATAACTCCATGAATAAACCCCACCCTCATCCAACTTACGACTAATTTGACTTGGTTGGCGATCACTGCAGCTAAAAAATCTAAATAACGCTGAGCGCCAGTGCTGTTAATCTCGGGATAGTGTCTTTGAATGGCTAAGTCGGCTAAGTTTTTTAGGCTAGTAACGTCACCTTGAGTGGCTAAATATTGAAACGAGCCCACCCGAATATGACTGCTGGCGAGTCGGGTTACAATAGCACCTGGTTGAGGTGGGTTGCGATAAACGGTTTCGCCACTGCCAACCACGGCTAAACAACGCGTTGTTGGAATGCCAAGCGCGTGCATAGCTTCGCTCATTACGTACTCACGAATAGCTGGACCTAATGCACAGCGGCCATCGCCTCCGCGCGAAAATGGCGTAGCACCAGCGCCTTTTAATTGCAGATCCCAAAGCTGATTTTTATCATCGCTAATCGCACCGAGCAAATGTGCCCTACCATCCCCTAGTCGCGGTGAAAAGTGACCAAACTGATGACCAGAATATCCAAGTGCCACCGCAGAAATCGCTTGGGGTTCATTACCGCTAAATATATTTGCTCGTGAATCGGCACTCACCTGTATATTAAATTGCTTAGCTAGGGGCTCATTCCATAACAATAACTGTGGCGCTGCCACTTTAGCCGGATGATCGCTAATAGCAAACCCCTCACCAATGTCGGTATACCTTGGCACTAATTTCATGATTAATCCTATTGTTGTTGGCTTATTCCTACTCGGTTGTCGCCGACACCATAAGCGACAATTAAGCTTAGCTCTTGCATGCTTAAGCCGCTTTGCTGCTGCAGTTCATTAAAGAATGCCTGCGCCGCACTTAGTGACTTTTTAGTTTGTAATCCGCCATCTATAATTTTATGGGCACGCAAATAGCTTTCTACGTCTCTTGAAAGTAAAAAAGTATCTTTTCCTAAGGCGCGCAGCGCATAAGGGCCGGTATTACCACCAAGCCTTGCACCATGCTTTTTTAAATACGCCCACAAGCCAATAATATCTCCACTTGGCCAGTTAGCAATAAACTCACTAAAGCTGCCGTATTGCTCTGCAACTTCGTGGATCATATACGCATTTTCAGTAATAGTTTTTACTTTTTTATAGTTGCGTACAATCCGCTCATCACTGGCTTTTTGCTCAAGCATATCCGGTGGCATCATCAATAGTTTTTCAACATTGAAATCCCAGAAAACCTCTCTAAATCCGGCCCACTTACTGTTGATCACCGACCAATAAAAACCACTTTGAAAAACTTTCCGAGTAAATTCTTCTAGCCAATCATCATCATTTAATGTGAGGAGTTGTTTGTTAGATAAAGGTTTTGCGAGTAACAACTTAAGCATTTTTTCAGAGCCCTTTCGCTCTACCGCTCGCTTATAAATATCACTAAATTTTTCCATCTGCTTAATACCTTACTTCGACAATAGTACTAGTGTACGAGAAAAGCAGCTAATACGTAATAACTGTCAATCAGGATGAATCTATCTATATTTAGTCACTTGACACCTAGACGGCTAAAATGGTTTAATCGCCACACTTACCCTATTACATTGTATTTGCTGATTGATTTTTCAATAGTAAGTGCAAAGGGCTGGAAGAGGTGCGTTATTCAGGTAGCGTATGTTAGGAGCGCAAACTCCATTGAGCATACGTGAGGGGAATTAACGCCGAGAGGTAACACTTTTTTGTGAAAGATTACTTCGGGCGACTAGGTTGAATCCTAGCGACTGTCACCAATAACATATTTGGTGGAGAGCTTCTGGTCTTAGTATAATAAGGCCGTGCGCCCTGTTATATAAGCCCATTCGCTCTTCGAATTATAAATACATTCAAAGAGTCAGGCACCCTAAATACCCGCCAATAACTCGACGAATGCCCTATAAGTTCGTGAGAGATGATCAACAACTTCAATATTAACAATTTCCATTTATGGACTGCGCTGATCACCCCATTTGATCAAAATGGCCTAGTTGATTACGCAACCTTAAACACCTTAGTGGCCGAACAAGAAGCCGCTAACAATGGCATTTTATTACTTGGTAGCACTGGCGAAGGGTTAGCCCTGACCCTAAAAGAACAGCAAGCCATCGTAGAGCATGTTTGCCAATTACAGCCGAGCGTCCCGCTTATGGTCGCAGTCGGTGGTAGTAACTTAAAGCAACAGCTTGAATGGGTTAATTACTGCAACCAGCTGCCTATCCATGGTTTTTTACTCGGCTCGCCTTTGTATGCCAAACCCGGTGCAGTGGGGCAAACGCATTGGTTTGAAAGCCTGCTCAATGCCAGTTCTCATCCTTGTATGCTTTATAACGTACCAGGACGTAGTGCGGTTAGCATTCCCATTGCAACCATTGAAAACCTCAAACAACATAAAAATTTATGGGCACTCAAAGAAGCCAGTGGCTGTATTTCTCAATTTGAAGCCTTTCGAAAAGCGGCGCCTGAACTAGCCATTTTTAGTGGTGACGATGCCCTCATGCCTTACTTTGCCCAAGCAGGTGCAAAAGGTTTAGTGTCGGTTGCAGCCAATGCATGGCCAGTGCAAACCCATGAGTTTGTAAAGCGCAGTTTAAGCGGCCAACACCCTAATCTTTTTGTCCAGTGGTCTAGTGCTATCAATAGCTTATTTTCAGTAGCCAACCCTATCCCAGTCAAAGTGTTAATGCATTTACAAGGGCGTATTGGCAGTCCGTATTTACGCCCACCTTTAACACACCTTGAGCTGACACACACAGATGACATTTCATCGGCAAACAACACCATTTTATCTTGGCATTAAATACAGGTTTTTATAATGAACTGGTTAGAACTATTAAATAATTTAGAAACGGGCGCGGTTCGCGCAGCAACACAAGACGAAAACGGCCAATGGCACGCTAACGTAGAAGTAAAGCAAGGCATTTTAGAAGCCTTTAAAAACGGTCAAAACACCGAGTTTGCTGGCGGTTTTGTTGATAAACATAACTTAGCGCCGCAAAGCTTTGAAGCCACAGCAGGCGTTCGCATGGTACCCGGTGGTTCAAGTGTGCGCCGTGGTGCACATGTTGCCAAAGGCACTATTATTATGCCACCTGCGTACGTAAATATTGGTGCATTTATTGACGAGGGCACTATGGTAGATAGCCACGCGCTCGTAGGGTCGTGTGCTCAAGTAGGTAAAAATGTGCATTTAAGCGCAGCGGTACAATTAGGGGGGGTACTTGAGCCCATTGGTGCCAGCCCTGTGGTTATTGAAGATGATGCCTTTATTGGTGCAGGCTGTGTGATTGTTGAAGGCGTGGTAGTTAAAAAAGGCGCGGTACTTGCTCCAGGTGTTCGCTTATCTGCAACCATCCCTGTTTATGACTGCGTAAATGAGCGCCAGCTTGATAAAGGCGAAGCAATCCCTGAATACGCGATTGTGATCCCTGGATCTCGCCCTGCGTCAAACGATTGGGCGCGTGAGCAAGGCTTAAGCATGTCGTGTGCGTTAATTGTTAAATACCGTGACGAGCAAAGTGACGCGTCATTATTGCTTGAAGAGGTTTTACGTTAATGACCTTTTTGAGCACGCCCGTTAAAAGCGCTATTGATAAGCTATCAACTGAGCTTGATACGCCCTTTTTTGTTTATGATCTTGATTCACTAAACACACATTTAACGCGTTTAGTAGCACAAACCGAGGTAAAACTCTGGTATGCAGTTAAAGCGAACCCGTTATCTAGCGTGATCCAACGCTTAAATAACGCTGGTTTTAACTTTGATGTCGCCAGTAAAGGCGAGCTTGAGCAAGTCCTTGCTCAAGGAATTAACAGTGGACGCGTGCTCAACACGGGGCCTGCAAAAAGCCCTAAACAAATTAAGCACTTTATTGCGCGTGGCGTACGTACCTTTGTGGCCGAAAGTCTCAATCAGGTACGTTGGCTCAACGAACAAGCGATTGCTCAGCAGTGCCAGTTGCAGGTTTTGCTGCGTGTTCAATTACGCTGGCCCGAGGGTGATAAAAACCCGCTAGGGGGCGATAGTCTTACTCCATTTGGCTTAGGGTGCGACGAGTGGCAGGCGCTAAATACCAGTGACTACTGTGCACTTAATTTTGACGGTCTGCATATTTTTCAGTGGGGCAACATGCTTAGCAGCGACAAACTCGCTGAGCTGTGGACACAAATGATTACGCCGTTAAGGCAACTTGCTGAGGATTTAAATATTAACCTCAAGGTGCTGGATTTAGGTGGTGGTTTAGGTATTCCCTATACGCTTGATACGCCCACTCTAAGTTGGGATGCACTCATAGAGGCGCTTGCAAAAATTAAATGCGATGCGGGGGTTACTGAGCTATGGATGGAACTAGGTCGCTACGCTGTAGGCGAATGCGGCCACTACGCCACACCTGTTGTTGAGCGCAAACTAAATTACGGCCAACAACAGGTGATTATGAGCGGCGGCATTAATCATTTATTGCGCCCTGCGGTCACCAGTCAAGATTTCCCTGCGCGTTTATTACGAGATTCAAACGCAGCAAATCAAGCAATGAGCCTATACGGCCCCTTATGTACTGCACTTGATTGCTTAGGAGAGCACCAATTACCCAGTGATTTAAATGAGCAAGACTGGCTAGTATTTAGTCAATGCGGTGCCTACGGTTTTACCGAAAGTATGCCGTACTTTTTATGTCATGAGCTGGCCGGTGAATATGTTATACACAATGGCGTATTGAGTTGCGTGCGACAAGCAGAAGATGCAAGCCACTACTTGAGGTAAAAAAGATGAATAACACCACAGCTATAAGCCAAGAAAACATTGTAGTTGGCGAAGTCGCAAACGGACTACCACTGACTATTCCTGTGTATCGTTTAAAAGGCGATGGCACCGGCCCAAGTGTGTATGTACAAGCAAATATGCATGGCGCAGAAGTGCAAGGCAACGCGGTAATTTACCAATTACTTGAGCAACTAAAAACACTTAATTTAAAAGGTGATATTACCTTAGTTCCTTACGCTAACCCCATTGGCTGTAATCAAAAGTCGGGGGAATTTACCCTTGGCCGATTCGATCCCATTACGGGGACTAATTGGAATCGCATGTATCACTGCAATAATAAACTTGCGACCCAGTTTGCACAGCAGTTCAGCGATGCCGATGATAAGATTCTGAAAACAGCCTTTAAAGCCGCGTTAATTAATGACGTTGAGCAACAACTCAACGGCCCTGATTATCGTTTAACAACGGGGAAACGGATTGCGCTAAACTTACAAAAATTGGCGCATCAAGCAGATATAGTTTTAGATTTACACACCGGCCCTATTTCTAGTCAGCACTTATATTGCCCTGAGTATGCGACCGATAGCGCGCGTTACTTTAATATTCCCCATGTGCTGGTTATTCCTAATGACTTTGATGGCGCAATGGATGAAGCAAGCTTTTGTCCATGGTGGCAGCTTAGTGAGCAACTTGCTCAGCAAGGGCGTGAATTTAACGTGCAAGTTGAAGCCTTTACGGTAGAGCTTGGCAGCCAAGAAAAAATCGATTTAAGAGCGGCACTAGACGATGCCAATAGTATTTTAAGTTATTTAAATCATAAGCAAGTATTTGTTGATGCCCCCTACAAGCCAAAATTGATGACAAGATATGGCTGCCAACTAAATGATTATATCGCTTATTACGCCCCCATGGGTGGCATGGTCGAATACCTAGCACCTCTTGGCGGGCATGTTAAAGCTGGAGAACCCATTGCTAAAATACTGCGAATGGAGCGCTATTTAAGCGAACAACCGCTGCAAACTCTAAGCTTTGATCTCGATGCAATTGCGATATTGCATTTTGCCTCAGCGAGTGTGAATCAAGGTACCGAGCTGTATAAATTTTTTACCAACGTCTTTGAGCTTTAGCTCACCCCTTCTCATTGCGTGAGAGTTAGCTAGTAAATAACTAGTTACACAGTAAAAGCGACTTAGGTCGCTTTTCTTTTTAAAGTATTAAAGTTCAGGACAAATTCACCGTTTATGTGTTAAAAAGGCGCTATAATTAGCAAAATACTGACTTCCCTCACTTACAAAGGAATTATAATGAGTTGGCGCCATTGGATACTACTTTCTACATTACTCAGCACAACCGTTGTTGCTGAAGAAACAGCGAATAACGAGCAAAACAATGAACTTGAGCTGGTAAAGCAATGTATTTTAAATGAAGTGATCGGTGGAGACGGTAAGCAAACCCTCGATCAATTACGTAAAAAGTGTTCTGCCGTTGAAGAAAGCAAGCAGCTAACGGCTATCGACAAACGCCAAGCCCGTGAAGCGGTTGGTAAAAAAAATCGTAATGTAATTACTCCGCATAAACGTAATTATATTTTACCTGTTTCTTATATGTCGAACCCAAACACTCGCCCGTTTGATGGATTTGCAGAGTTAACCGATAAAAAAGATGGCGACCCACTTGATAACTTAGAAGCTAAATATCAGTTATCAATTAAAGTGCCTTTGTATGATGAGTTTGCCGATTCAGACCAAGCGATATTTTTTGGCTTTACTTTGCAGTCATACTGGCAAGTATATAACGACGATATTTCCTCTCCTTTTCGTGAAACCAACTACGAGCCAGAAGTATTTTGGATTAATTACTTAGACCCTGAAAACGTTTTATGGGGCGATGAAATGGCAATAGCCATTGGTATTTCGCACCAATCTAATGGTCGTAGTCAGCCAAACTCGCGTTCTTGGAATCGCATTTATGCCGATTTCATTTGGGAAAAAGACGGCTTTGTATTTAGCTTTAAACCTTGGTATCGCATTCCTGAAAACAAAAAGCCTGCGCCGTTAGATGCACGAGGTGACGATAATCCAGATATCTATAAATACATGGGTTACTTTGAATTTGGTGGCGCGTATCGCTTTAACGATCATGAATTTAGTTTTATGACTCGTAATAATTTAAATTCAGATAACCGCGGGGCAATTCAGCTTGATTGGTCATTCCCATTATGGGGAAGAGTTCGCGGCTACGCACAATATTTTAATGGCTATGGCGAGAGCTTGATAGACTATAACACCGATATTGAACGCTTTGGTGTGGGTATATTACTGACAGATTTACTGTAAAAAATGCTTATAAAAAAGCCAAGCAACTCGCTTGGCTTTTTCGTTTATTCTTATTATTTTCTAACCACAAACTGCCCTTCAAATTGAGCAACCACCTCGTCACCATCAAAAATGGTTACCGGCACTAGGTAACTTGCTTTACCCGCATCTTGTAACTCATTTAAGTTCCCTTTACAGGTTTGAATATTCACACAGCCCTTAGGGTCGGTATTAAGTGGCTTTAAATACTTAATGTTGGCATCTGCTAACACGATATTCCCTTCAAGCCCTGCTTCTTTTAATGCTAAATACGTTGCACCCCAACCCGTTAACGTAGCTAGGCTATAAATAGAGCCCGCAAACATAGTGTTGTGTAAATTTAAGTTAGCATTTAAATCTGCACGAGTAGTAAATTGCCAATCTGTGTAACTTTCAACTTTTATTCCCATTGCATCACTAATGGGGATTGATTCACGCCATGTGTTTTGCAGTACTTGAGTCCAATTTGGGTGGCGAAACCAACCTGGTTCACTCGGTTTGAGCTTAACCATTTTATAATGCTGTACATCACCATAAGCCAAATGTGCTTTTTCTTTATTTTCATAGCCATGGCGCTGATAAAATTCCAGTGCACGTTCGCGAGCAAACAACACTAATTCATCAGCATCTTGATTCCACGCTATTTTTTCGAGTTCATGTAACAAGCGGCTACCAATATGTTGATTACGATTACCCTCTGCAACCGCCATATAACGTACTTGAGCTTGTTGCTGATTATTAAAGTGCAAACGAGCCACACCCAATACTTCACCCGCTTTATTTTTAATGAAGCGATGCTCAGCCTCTTGCTCTAAATCGTCTTGCTCAGAGCCCCGAGGTTCGCCCCATGGGGCACGTAAAACCTGCCAGCGTAATTGGTAATAGGCTTGCCAGTCTTCACTACTTTGTGGGGTGCTCACTTGAAACATACATACTCCATAAATTAAAAATGTAAAATATTACGCTGTGCATTTTGTGAAAAACACCATACTCGATCTGGATAAAACTGCAAATAAGACTTTGGTGCTGAGAAAACAGCTGTAAAAAATTAATGACAAAAGCCGTTGCGATTTACCTCTGCTGGTTTATGCTCAATAGCATGAATAAATATATCCATTGCAGTAGTGGCCTGATCAGCCAACATTTTATTGAGCATAGCTCATCGCTAGGCCAGTTGCTTTATTGGCATAATCAACATGGTGAGCACATACAAGTAAGAGAGTATCAACAACTTCGCTGGCTACTCATTAATAACACGTTGCAGTCTGTTATTTTAAAAGCAAAACCACATGCATTACTGTTTCCACACCTTGCTTATTTAGCAACGTCTTGGCAACAGCTACCTGCGCCTAAAAAAGTACTCGAACTGGGGTTAGGTGGCGGTGCCATTCGTAATTACTTATTAGAACAGTATCCTCAAGTGCAGGTTACTTCAGTAGAGAAAAGTCCCTATATTATTGACTGTTATCAACAATTTTTTGCCCCCAGTGAACAACAACAGATTCATTGCGAGGATGCGCAAACAATTTTAAAATCAGCAGAGCATATGGACTGGGTCATTTTAGATTTATTTAGTGAGTTAGACGCCCCGCGATTTTTATTTGATTCATGCTTTTATCAAACAATTTATGATGCACTTGATCAACAGGGCATCTTATTTATTAACTTTTTATCGCAGCACTCATCACAACTCACTCAGTTACAACATGTACTACTGACTGTATTTGGGAAGGCTATTAGTATTCAAAAAATTACCGGCTTTGTTAATCATATTGTGATTGTAGAAAAAGCACGTTAAGCGGTTAAATTAAAGGTAACCGGCCCATCGTTACATAAACTCACCTGCATATCGGCTGCAAATTCACCGGTAGCGACTTTAATACCGAGTAATTTAGCCTGCTCTACAAAGTAATTATATAGCGCTTGCGCTTGGTCTGGTGTAGCTGCCGATGAAAAGCTAGGCCGCATGCCTTTTTTTGTATTGGCTGCGAGCGTAAATTGCGATACGACTAACAGTTCGCCTTGTATGTCTTTAAGGCTGAGATTCATTTTATCGTTTTCGTCATTAAAAATACGGTAATTGGTGACTTTGTGTAATAGTTTATCAGCGCTGCTTTCATCATCTTCTTTTTCAACCCCCAGCAATAATACAATGCCTTGTTTAATTTCACCGACAAGCTGTTGGTCTATCACCACATTAGCGTGTGTTACTCGTTGAATTAATCCCTGCATTTACTCTATATCCTCTGCTTGTTGATCTTTTTTATTGTAATGCTGCATGTTAATACACACGGTGAATTCAGCGCCTAGTAGCACCACGACCCACGACAAGTAAACCCATACAAACAAAATAGGAATGGTTGCTACCGCACCATAAATCACTTCGTATGATGGAAAATGGCTAATGTACAAAGCAAAGCCTTTTTTGGTTAGCTCAAATAACATGGCAGCAAATAGCGCACCGGGAACGGCTGCTTTAAACGAAACGCGAGTATTAGGCACTAAGGTGTAAAGCATAATAAAACCGGCCATAGAGATAGCGTACGGTAGTAGCTTTAACAAGAAACCACTAAACCCTGGGATCCCCTGATCGGCAAACGATACCAACGACACAATATATGAGGTTACACCGATACTGGCGCCCAGTAATACGGGCCCTAAGCTGAGTACCATCCAATATACGGCAAACGATATCATCATCGGGCGTTTTTTCTTTACTCGCCAAATACGGTTTAACGTGGCATCTACATTACGAATAAGTAGCAAGGCAATGGCTGCTAAAAAGCCAATACCTACTGCCGTCATTTGATTAGCGTTACTAGCAAACGAGCTAATATGCTCTTTAATAACACCAGAAGAGGTGGGCACAAAATTAGTAAACAAAAAGCTCTCAATGGCTAAACGGGTCGACTCAAATCCTGGAAAAGCAGAAAATATTGCCACACCTACAGCAATAAGTGGGACTAACGAAAGTAAAGTAACGTACGCTAAATACCCTGCATTAATGGTTATTTGATCGTCAATACAACGATTAAAATATTGCATCCACCAGCCTGGTTGCAGTTTTAAAAACGCCTTAACTTGCTGTTTATAATGGGAGAGCTTATCATTCATACAATTAACTTTGTTGGTGAGCTTTTGATTATAATAACAATCAAGGCCATAATTTACAGCATTAACACTCCTAAATAGGAATTCAGATGAAAAAACAAACATTTTTAGGGACAACCATACTTGCGTTAATGCTGATGCTCTCTGGTTGTCAGTCTGCTTATTATTCGGCAATGGAAAAAGTAGGTGTTCATAAGCGTGATATTTTGATTGACCGCGTAGAAGAAACAAAAGACTCACAACAAGAGTCTCAACAAGAATTTCAATCAGCACTTGAGCGTTTAACTACACTCATTAATTTTGATGGCGGTGAATTGCAAGATGCTTACAATCAACTTAATGACGACTACGAGTCAAGCCTTCAAGCGGCAAACGAAGTATCAAGTAACATTAATAAAGTTGAAGACGTAGCAGAAGCTTTATTTGATGAGTGGAATGATGAGTTAGAGCAATACAAAAGTGCCTCACTTAAGCGTGAAAGCAGCAAAAAGTTAGCAGCAACACAACGTCAATTCGACCAGTTACTTCGCTCAATGCGCAGCGCCGAGAGTAAAATGGAGCCGGTATTATCATCTTTAAAAGACAACGTATTGTATTTAAAGCATAACTTAAATGCGCAAGCGGTAGCGGCTATCAAAGGTGAATTTACTAACTTAAAGCGCGATATTCAGTTATTAATGAATGATATGAACAAATCGATTGAAGACTCAAATAAATTTATTGAGCAAATGAATAAATCCTAAATATTTAACCTATTAAACTGAGCCCGCTAAAAATAGCGGGCTTTTTTATACACACTTTTTGTTACTTTTTTGTCCTTTTTTAGCAAACTGCTTTTGTTACACTTTCAGTAAGATAAAAATAACAACTAAAAATGAATTATGAAAATACATACACTTAGCTTAATCATCGCCTCCAGTGTGCTCGTTGCATGCAGCACTGCGAATAATATTGAGGTTATTGCAGGCCCTGATACCGTTATTCCACTTCATCAACAAGGTTAGCAAGCTGGGCGCTACCACAACCTCTACCCAGGCAAAAAAAGTTATCCTGTTAGCTGTGAAACTGATTGCTACCCAAAAAACAATAACTTAGTTTGTGAAACAGAGGCTGAAAATTGCCAATATCAAGGTCAGCAAAAAAATCCGCAGGTTAATGCGGGCTTTACTATTCGTTGGCTCGGACACGCAGGCTTTGTGATCAAAACCCCGAATGGCCAACAAGTTGTATTTGATCCCGTAAAAGAGCAATTTGACTCGCCTATTGATTTAGCTTTTCGCCTTACTTCAGGATTTTATCGCAAGCCTGGCGACTGGCTCACAGACAATGAATTGAAAAACTTAGTCGCCGTTATGTATTCTCACATTCACTACGATCATTTCAATAAAGCCGATATTGAAGAAATTGGTAATCAGCCTCGCTACCTAACCCCCCTTGGCATGGCTGATAACTTTCCAACAGGTGGCTTTAACATTAGTGAAATGGCATGGTATGCAAAAACTAAAATTGATGATTTAACCATTCATGCGCTACCTGCGCATCATTTTAGTAGCCGTGTGTTAGTGCCTTTTATTTATGAAGATAATAATAAAGACCTATGGAATGGCTGGTTACTTGAGCAAAGTGGCAGCACTTTATTTTTTGCAGGCGACACTGGTTATTCAAAACACTTCAACGATATACAGCAAAAATATGGCGATATCGATGTGTGCTTAATGCCTATTGCCTCTTATTACCATAAAGAGAACGGCAACTGGTACCGTTATGTACATACCACTTCTGAGGATGCATTAACCGCAGCACAAGCGCTTAACTGTAAAGTAATGATACCGTGGGGCTATGGTAACTCAAGTTGGAAGATGGGCGATCACAGCAGCCACTCTGCACTACTGCGCTTATTGCATATGCATAAAAAAATGGATTCGAAGATACCCCTGTATATTTTAAATGAAGGTGAAAGTATCCAGCTTTAATTAGTCATTTACGCAAAATGCGTTTACATAATTAGTAATAACCCCCTCACTGAACTATCTTTAATTAACTAAACAGTCAGGGGGTTTTATGTTTCTTGTGCGACTCATTTACGCCAGTAAAATAAGTAGTGGTTTTGGGCCTGAAGATATAGAAAGTATTTTACAAAGTGCGCGAACCTACAATGTAAAAACAAATGTCACCGGCATGTTATGCTTTAGCAATGAGTACTTTTTGCAATACCTTGAAGGCTCCAGAACAGCAGTAAATAACACCTATCAGCAAATATTAAATGACAAACGCCACCACAATGTAATTATGCTCAACTATACCCTAATTCCCGAAAGAGAGTTTGAACAATGGTCAATGGGCTATGTGTCGCAATCACAGCTAACCGAATCACTGAATCTAAAATACTCTGGTAACATTGACTTTAACCCTTTTAAAATGTCGGGTGAAAGTGCGCATTTACTGATGCTGGCATTAAAAACAAGCATAGCTGGAGCAATAAGTTAATATAATAAATACACTATGAGATTGTTTTTGATAGCTATTTAAGCCAAGCTAAATCATCTTTAATTAATGAGATTATTAATGAAAAAAACACTACTCGCTTTTAGTTTGCTTTTTACCCAACCACTTATGGCTATTGAAGTTAGTCATACATCAACAGCTATTATTATTGATGGCGTCTCTGAAAGTACATGGGATAGCGCCACATGGCATCCTATGCCGTACCTAATGGATGGCGCACTTCCCTCATCAGAGGCCGATTTTAAAGGCCGCTACCGTCTTCTATGGGATGAAAACTACTTGTATTTACAAGCAGATATTAGTGACGATGTGCTTATTGATACTCACCCAGATCCAACTGATAAATACTGGGACGATGATGCCTTAGAAGTGTTTATAGATAGTGACGCATCGGGTGGTAATCATCAGTTTAATCATACCGCGTTTGCTTATCATATTGGTCTTGATAACCAAGCCGCCGATTATGGCCCTGATAAAAAAGCGCATTTATATACCGACCACTTAGTTAGTAACTGGAAACGCAATACCACTGCACCTTATAACATCACGTGGGAAGTGGCGATAAAACTCTACCCAAATGATTTCCAAGAAGGCGCACAAAACACACCGATTAAATTAACTGAAAAACACGTTATTGGCTTTATGCTCGCCTACTGCGATAACGATGGTAGCGAAGTACGTGAACACTTTATGGGCTCACACGAAGTAAAGCCAGTGAATGGTGACAGAAACCGTGGATTTATCGACGCCAGTGTATTTGGCAAAATCACTCTACTGCCAAAAAGTAAGTAACTTCCAATAAGGTAATTGAAAACGTAGGTTGGGTTGAGCGAAGCGAAACCCAACAAAAAAATATCCTACCAACAAAAACAGCTGCTTTTCATTATCAGTTGCTTCCCCCTCCCTCATTGACTTCTCATTATCTCCTCTTTGTGAAAAGATTTTTTAAGTGAATTATTCAAACAAAAGCCTAACAGCACGGTAATGCTAAAAAAGAAAAACGTCTATTTTATAAGGTGTTATTCGGGTAAATGTGCTCTTGCTGTTTACTACTACACTCATCATCATTGAGAGAGCGACCAATAGGGCCAAATAACATATTCAAAAGACCATTAATCACGTTTACGTTTTGATTTTTATCATTGCTATTAAGCCCACTAGCGTGCTTATGACGCTCATTACTTTTCGCCGCCCCTGTAACAAAATCACACCCTGATCTTATGGCTTGTGACGAAGTACAACCAGATAAAAAAACACTGATCACAATAAGTATTACTTTAACCAAAACTATTCCCTTAATTTATGTGAATTTTAAAAACATGATCACTTTAACAACTCGCTCTACAAAGTAGTGTAAAAAATTGTATTAAATCTGATTATTCAACCTGTAGACACTAAAATTGACCTGAACATACTGAGTATTATCTACTTGTATTTATTGCTATATTTTAACTTAACTAGTTACTAAGCGGTACAAATGCACATTATTTTCATAGAGAAATAATTACCTGAGATCTTTGGAGCTAACTTTATCTATCTAGTTTAATCTGACACCTGACGACTTATAGCTAACAGCGCTTGTTTTCATCCACAAAAAAGCCGCTGTATTTTGCAATACAGCGGCTTTTAAAATCATGATTCTAAATTAATAGATTATGACTTTGGCGCACGACCCGCACGTTTACGCTCATTTTCAGTTAAATGACGTTTACGAATACGAATGTTCTCAGGTGTAACTTCTACTAACTCATCATCAGCAATAAACTCAAGCGCTTGCTCAAGTGAATAGTTAAGAGCTGGTGTTAGTGTTTGTGCTTCATCGGTACCAGATGCACGAACGTTAGTAAGTTGCTTACCTTTAAGCGCATTAACTGTAAGGTCGTTATCACGGCTATGAATACCGATAACCATACCTTCGTATACTTCAACACCGTGACCGATGAATAAACGGCCGCGCTCTTGTAAGTTAAATAATGCGTTAGTTAGTGCTTTACCTGTTGCATTTGCAATCATTACACCGTTCTTACGAACACCTAGCTCGCCACCTTTGTGCGGACCGTAGTGATCGAACGTATGGTAAAGTAAACCAGAACCCGATGTTAACGTCATGAACTCAGTTTGGAAACCGATTAAACCACGGCTTGGGATCATAAAGTCCAAACGCATACGGCCTTTACCATCTGGGGCCATATCAGTAAGCTCACCCTTACGAAGACCAATTTGTTCCATGATAGAACCCTGGTGCTCTTCTTGACAGTCAATTGTTAGTGTTTCATACGGTTCTTCTAACACACCATCAACAGTACGTAAGATAACTTCTGGACGAGATACCGCTAACTCGTAACCTTCACGACGCATGTTCTCGATTAAGATACCTAAGTGTAATTCACCACGACCCGATACACGGAAGCTATCTGGGTTATCAGTGTCTGCAACGCGAAGTGCAACGTTGTGTACTAATTCTTTGTCTAAACGCTCACGGATATTACGTGATGTTACAAACTTACCTTCTTTACCACAGAAAGGTGAGTTATTTACAGAGAACGTCATCGTTACTGTTGGCTCATCAACACTTAGTGGAGGTAATGCTTCAACGTTGTTAGGACAACAAAGCGTATCTGAAATCTTAAGCTCGCCAAGACCCGTTACCGTTACGATGTTACCAGCGTAAGCTTTGTCAGTGTCAATACGCTCAAGACCTAAGTAGCTTTGTACTGAACCAATTTTACCGTTACGTTTAGACCCGTCAGCGCTAATAACCGTAACTTGTTGGTTAGGTACAACTGAACCGCGTTTGATACGACCAATGCCAATTACACCTTTATAAGAGTTGTAATCAAGCTGTGAGATCTGCATTTGGAAGTCACCTTCAGGATCTGCATCCGGTGGTGATACTTCGTCAACGATCATCTTGAACATAGGTTCCATGTTATCAGATGCTTCGTCTAAATCTAATGTAGCCCAACCATTGATTGCTGATGCGTAGATTACTTTAAAGTCTAACTGTTCATCAGTTGCGCCTAGGTTATCGAACAAATCAAAGATTTGATCCATAACCCAATCAGGGCGAGCACCTGGCTTATCAATTTTATTGATAACAACGATTGGCTTTAAGCCTTGCGCGAATGCCTTTTGCGTTACGAAACGCGTTTGTGGCATTGGACCTTCCTGAGCATCAACAAGTAGTAATACTGAGTCAGCCATCGAAAGTACGCGTTCAACTTCACCACCGAAGTCGGCGTGTCCAGGAGTATCTACGATATTGATATGGTAATCATTCCATGAGATAGCGGTGTTTTTCGCTAAAATGGTAATACCACGTTCTTTTTCAATGTCGTTTGAATCCATCACGCGCTCTTCATTACCGCCGCGTGTTTCTAATGTACCTGATTGCTCAAGTAGTTTATCAACCAGTGTTGTTTTACCGTGGTCAACGTGGGCGATAATTGCTATATTTCTTAACTTTTCGATGCTCATATATTCACTCAGAGAAATTGAATCTCATTGATCCTGCAGGGGCTATACGTTCTCACCTGCGCTTTCACGAGATGTCCCAGCATAGGATTTAAAAGGGCGCATATTATCCCCTATAAATGGAATGGATGAAAGTTTATCCAAAATAAAATTTCAAACTTTCGCAATAAAATAATTAACCCATTGTTTTAAAATAATTAATTATGATAATTAATTTTTAGATATTTATATAAAAAGATGGTTTTGGGTTAATTTAAAGCGACTTTACTGCGTATTTTGCATTTTCTTTGTGCTAGTCTAAGGTGATTAATTTACAAGCAATTATTGCTTTGTAAATATTGCACCATTTTGGAAAAATTACGCACTAAGATGGTGCTTAATCTATATCACCTTTATTTTATTTATATTTTTTTACATAAAAAACAAATAATTATAATAGTGGCACAAAATCAGCTTGTAGATATTCAACGTATCTAAGCAGCAATAATAAAACCCAATAGTTGGAGGACACATGTCACAATCGGTTTTAGATTTTATTAAAGAAAATGACGTTAAGTTCATTGATTTACGCTTTACTGACACAAAAGGTAAAGAGCAACATGTTTCTATTCCTCATCATCAAGTTGATGAAGACTTTTTCGAAGATGGAAAGATGTTTGACGGTTCTTCAATTGCTGGCTGGAAAGGCATCAACGAATCAGACATGGTGTTACTACCAGATGCAGATTCAATTAAACTTGACCCTTTCACAGAAGAAACAACACTCATCGTTCGTTGTGACGTGGTTGAACCTTCTACATTACAAGGTTACGAACGCGACCCTCGCTCAGTTGCTAAGCGCGCTGAAGAGTACATGCGCTCTACGGGTATTGCTGACACTGTTTTATTTGGCCCAGAACCAGAGTTTTTCGTATTTGACGATGTTAAATACAAATCTGACATGTCAGGTTCAATGTATAAAATTGATTCTAAGCAAGCAGCTTGGAACTCAGATAAAGAATATGCAGATGGCAATACAGGCCATCGCCCAGGTGTTAAAGGCGGTTACTTCCCAGTTGCACCTGTTGATGATTTCCAAGATTGGCGTTCTGCAACGTGCCTAGTTTTAGAAGAAATGGGTCAAGTTGTTGAAGCGCATCACCACGAAGTGGCGACTGCCGGTCAAAACGAGATCGCAACGCGTTTTAACACTATGGTGTTAAAGGCCGATGAAATCCAAGAAATGAAATATGTTATCCACAACATGGCTCACCTTTACGGTAAAACGGCAACATTTATGCCTAAGCCGGTTGTTGGTGATAACGGTTCTGGTATGCACTGTCACCAGTCTTTAGCAAAAGATGGCGTAAACTTATTCGCAGGTGATAAATACGGCGGACTTTCTGAAGATGCACTTTACTACATTGGCGGTATCATCAAACATGCTAAAGCGATCAACGCTTTTGCTAACGCGTCAACTAACTCGTACAAACGTTTAGTACCTGGTTTTGAAGCTCCGGTAATGCTTGCATACTCGGCTCGTAACCGTTCGGCGTCAATCCGTATTCCAGTTGTGCCATCTGCAAAAGGTCGTCGTATCGAAGTACGCTTTCCAGATCCAACAGCTAACCCATACCTTGCTTTCTCAGCAATGCTTATGGCTGGCCTTGACGGAATTAAAAACAAGATCCACCCTGGCGATGCTATGGACAAGGATTTATACGACTTACCAGCTGAAGAAGCGGCAGAAATTCCAACAGTAGCCTCATCATTAGATGAAGCACTAGCTGCACTTGATTCAGACCGTGAATTCTTAAACCAAGGTGGTGTATTCACCAATGACCTAATCGATGCTTACATCGCACTTAAGTCAAAAGAAGTTGAAAAACTTAACATGACAACTCACCCTGTTGAGTTCGAAATGTACTACAGCTGTTAATTTATTAACCGATAAATAATGTGTGTTTTAAGCCCGCTTTGCGGGCTTTTTTTATGGTAAATTTAACGGTTCTACACTAAAGTGAAGTTAGTTTAAACAATGCAGGATAGCTGGATGGTAGGTAAGATTTTGTTGATATTAATAGCTTTAATGTTAAGCCTTAATAGCCATGCGAGCGATAAAAAAATTTACGCATGGAAAGACAAAAATGGGGTGTTGGTTTTTTCAGATACTCCTCAGCCAGGCGCTAAAGAGGTTAAACTCACGAGCCAACATCTCAGCATGCCCGCTACAAACACTGATATTCTTGATACTGCTCCTACTAAAACAGCAGTAAAGTTTAGTATTAGTATTTCATCGCCTGAACCACACCAAACTATAAGAGAAAACACGGGCTCTGTGTATGTCTCTACCCGTATTGCCCCTCGATTTGAAGCTGGATTTACCATTGGTTTATTTTTAAATGGCGTTGCCATTGGTGAACCTAGTGACACCACTACACTGGCGTTAAGAGATGTGGAGCGAGGCCAACACACACTGCAAGTTAAACTTTATAATAAACAAAATCAGGTAATTGCAACCAGTCCTGACAGTGTATTTTTTATGCACCGTAAAGGCCTTAACATAGGTCGATAATTACAATTAAGTACGCGTGTTTAGCGTATATTTTTCTAAAAACCTTGCCTACCTTCCCAGGCGCACTAAAATGGTGCAATGATGATTAATAAAACACATTTTACCCCAGAGCTACTGAATATAATTTGGCAAAACCAAACCACCGCCCTGATGTTACTCAATGAAAGCTTTCAGCTTATTTACGCTAACACCAGTGCCAGTGAATTACTTGGCTTAGGCGAAAAACGTTTGCTAGGGCAAGCATTCGACGATTTATTTAACTACCATTCTATCGACTTAAAACGCATTGCACAGTACTCGTTAGTAGATGGTGTAGACTGCCACCAGCATAGAGCTGACGTGGTGTTTATCGATTCTCGCCATGCAAAATTAGCGGTAAGTACTCGGCGAATAAAACATAACGACACCTATTATATTTTATTTGAATGTCGACAAACCGATGACGAAATAAAGCACGATCAGGTCTCAAATCAAATGCATCAATACCAAGCTGCACGTAACTTAATTCGCGGTTTAGCCCATGAAATTAAAAACCCGCTGGGTGGAATTCGCGGGGCGGCGCAATTATTGCAGTATGAGGGTGATCAACAAGAAAGAGATCAATGTGCAGAACTGATAATTGAACAAGCCGATCGGTTGCGTGAATTAGTTGATAGACTCCTTGGGCCTAACCAACTACCGCAAAAATCGTATGGCAATATACATCAAACATTAGAGTCGGTTGTTAAACTCAGTACGTTAGATAACAACCGCGATATTCGGTTAGTTAAAGACTACGACCCGAGTATTCCTGATGTTTATATTGATCAGAGCAAAGTTCAACAAGTGGTGCTTAATATTGTGCGTAATGCGCAACAGGCATTGGTAGATGGTGGCGAAATAAAAATAAAAACACGGATTAATTATCAGCATCGTCGTCCGGGAAAAGCCCCTAAAAAGGCATTGCTTATTCAAGTAATGGATAACGGCCCAGGTATTGATGCTAATTTACGCGACACCTTATTTTACCCTATGACCACTAATAAAGAAGGTGGCTCGGGACTTGGATTATCTATAGCGCAAACCTTGATTGATCAACATGATGGCTATATCGAATGCGATAGTTGGCCAGGACATACTGAATTTAATATTTATCTGCCATTTACAGATTAATACTTTGGAGTTTGCATGAAAACAGCTTGGCTTGTAGATGATGATGCCTCAATTCGCTTTGTACTAGAAAAAGCACTGACTCGCGCAGGGTTTGAAGTAGAAAGCTTTGCAGATGCGCAAAACGTTCTTAATGCACTAAAATTTAGTCAACCCAGTGTGTTAATTTCAGATGTACGAATGCCTGGCATGGACGGGATGGCGTTACTTGAGCTAATAGCTGAGCAAACCCCTGGTCTACCCGTTATTATTATGACCGCACACTCTGATTTAGACTCAGCGGTTAATGCTTTTCAAAAAGGTGCGTTTGAGTACTTAGCTAAACCGTTTGATTTAAATGAAGCCGTTGCGCTAGTTGAAAGCGCCTATCGTGCTAATTCGACCAAAAAAACCAAACGAAAAACCGCCCCGCCAAAAAGTGCCCATATTATTGGCGAAGCCCCTGCTATGCAGGAAGTGTTTCGTGCCATAGGTAAGCTGTCAGCATCAAGTATGAGCGTACTCATCAACGGTGAGTCAGGAACCGGTAAAGAGTTGGTTGCCAGCGCCCTGCACAATCATAGCCCGCGTAAAGAAAACCAATTTATTGCTCTTAATATGGCCGCTATTCCTAAAGAGTTAGTTGAGTCTGAATTATTTGGCCATGAAAAAGGCGCTTTTACGGGGGCCGATAGCGTGCGTAAAGGGCGCTTTGAACAAGCCAATGGCGGTACCTTATTTTTGGATGAAATAGGTGATATGCCACTTGATGTACAAACCCGCTTGTTACGCGTATTAGCCGATGGCGAGTTTTACCGCGTTGGCGGCCATCAAAGTATAAAAGTGGATGTGCGCATCATTGCTGCCACTCACCAAAATTTAGAAGAGCTGGTAAAACAAGGTAAGTTTAGAGATGACTTATTTCATCGTTTAAACGTGGTTCGCTTACGCTTGCCGGCTCTACGCGAGCGCCCCGAAGACATAGAACGCTTAGCGCTACACTTTTTACATAAAAGTGCAAAAGACCTGCAAGTAGATAGTAAAGTACTTAGCCCTAAAGCGATTAAACAACTGTGTTTATTTAATTGGCCAGGAAATGTTCGCCAGCTTGAAAACACCTGTCGATGGTTAACCGTAATGGCACCTGGGGAGCTGATTGGTGAGCAAGATTTACCCCCTGAAATTATTGATAATGCCGCCGCAACTCAAGAAGGCGATTGGCTAGATTCATTTCAGCAATGGCTTAATCAAGAGTTTAAACAAGGTAAAGAAAATATTTGGCCGGATATTCAAGCCCAGCTGGAAACCCGCTTAATAAAAACAGCACTCGCTAATTGTTCAGGCCATAAGCAAGAAGCCGCGGTAAAAATTGGTTGGGGTCGCAATACGTTGACCCGTAAATTAAAAGAGCGCAATATTAGCTGATATTTTATAAGGCTAGCGCCCTAGGTTATTGATGAAGTTAATTGAAAACATCCCTTTGTTTAAGCAAATGGAAATTATAAATCGCTTAGAATTCTTTAAAGAGTTCACGCTTAATGAACGTCAAATTCTTTTAGAGTCGTTTGGATTATTATACTTAGTAAGTAAAAATCAGTTTTTATTTAAAGAGTTTGATAATGACAAGCGACTTTTTATTGTCCTCAGTGGCTCTTTGATGGTGTTTAAGCATAGTCACCTACTGGAACTGGGTAGTATAGAGCCTGGTGAATTTATTGGTGAAGGCGCGTTTATTAATAACCGAGAGCGCAGCATTAATGCACGCGCCAAAGAAAATGCCATCGTACTGGCTATTACTGCCGATGCCCTTACCCGCCTACCTAATGTTATACGCGAAAAAATTAAAGACCGTATTATTGAAGGAATGAGCCTGCGCATAGCTAAACTAAGCGAACATATAGAAACCCACGGTTAAATCAGTCCATATAAACAATTTGTAGTGAGCAATCAAGCCAACCTGGGGTGTTAACGCTTGCGGTATATGTGTAGGTATCTGACGGCTTGGCGCCAAAGGGGGTATTTACAAGCGGCTGCGAATGACTGTATGTTTGCGAATAGTCTTTAAAATAAACAACAACATAACCATATAAATATTCCCAGTTTAGCCTCACGATTGCGCCACTTGGTAATGTAAACTCAACAGCTTCATTTGCAAATTTGACTGCTAAATCATTGTATTTATCTTCGCTGCAATGAGTTGTTCTCAGCTGTTTAGGCATAACAAAATTTCTATTGGCATCAGCATTTTTTAAATAAAAGCCTATATTGCCATCACCATAAAAATGATTTGAACGACTTGTATAATTAACTTGTGGCGCGTACCCTAGCTCTTGCATTATAGCTGCAAGTTGCTCCGTCTCTTTGGGGTAAATTTTATCGCTTGAGAGTATTAATGTGGCCTCACCAAAATCTGATGGGATTGCTAGTTCTACATATTCATAGGGAAGAGTTTGTGCATTTAGTGCAGCATCTAGCTGGTTGCGCTGTTCACCTTGCAAGTTTTCAATAAAAACATAAACAGTAGGTCGCTGGCACGCAGCTAATAAAAACACCAATACACATATTAAAATTCCATTTTTCATTATCACCCCCAATCGATTACAAGCGTAGTCTATAAGGGGTGATTTAAAATGGCAATTTAATTTATTTGGTTATTTAACCATGCATCAACACTCTGGCGATTATAAAGTACTTCATTAAATAAACGATGTCGTTCAAATACCAGCTCGCTTTGTTTGGTTTTAAGCCCGCTGACTAACTGACTATGGGTGTCATTAAACTTGGAGATAACTGAAAAACCACGCTCAGTGTCTTCTTATACCTGCTGAGCCAAATGCTTTCTAACATCATCAGCAGTTAACATATCTGAATTGTCTAAGCCCATTAGCTCTTTTTTCATCGCTAATCTTATGCCCATGTTTTACTCCACTGTTTATATTCAATCTCTTTTTACGACAGATATTGGCAATAAGCGCGCCAATGTGTAATTTTTTTCACGCGAAGTGTAGTCTTGAATTACTTCAGTTTTTTTAAAGACAAATGAAAGAGGTAAAAAGTTTCATAAAAAATGCACAATCATCGCATCTAACAAACGCACTTTGGTGCAAAATAACCAGCTAGCCTTTATACTACAGCTAATGCCACCCCCACAGAGAAACATGATGAACGAAGAATATATAGAAATTGAATTAGAAGAAGAGCCTATAGAGCTTTGTAAATTATTAAAAGTATTAGATCTAGTTGAAGGTGGTGGCCAAGCAAAAAATCTAATTAGCGGTGGCTATGTAGGTGTTAACCATGAAATTTGTACAATTAAACGGAAAAAATTATACAGTGGCGATGTTCTTACATTTGATGGCGAGTTGTTCCAACTGACGCTAAGTGAAGATGCAACTCCTGCAGAGCGTCCTGTTATTGATGAAACAGTTACAGCAGAAAAAGCCGCGCCAGTAGCAACAACAGAGCCGGCTAAAAATAAGCGCAAACGTACTAAAAAACCTAAAGTGGATGAAAAAACGGGTCGTCGTCCTATTTCGTTTGGCTAACATTCGCTTACGTCATATGTGTTATTAAAAGCCAGTTTGCATCACTGGCTTTTTTATTCTTTAATAGAATATCAATAATAAAAAATCGATGCTTACATGTCAGAAAACACTGCAAACCGCTGGATAAAACCCGTACTCATCACCGCCCTGTTATGGAATATATTAGGTGTTTTTGCATTTATCATGCAGCTATTATTAACACCCGAAATGGTAAGTAAACTCCCACAAGAACAACAACTTGCTTATAACAGCCAACCTCTATGGGCTACTTTAGCGTTTGCTATTGCAGTATTTGGCGGCGCATTAGGGTGCGTACTTTTATTATTCAAAAAGTCACTAGCCGCATTAACATTAATAATCTCTTTGGCAGCGGTTTTAGCTCAGCAATACTATAATTTTATGATTATTAATAGCATCAGCTTGTTTGGTGTTAGCGCTATTTTTATGCCTATTGCAGTGACCTTAATTGCGATTGCATTGGTGTATTTAAGTTTCCACTTAAAACAACAGGACTACTTTAAATAACACTTTTTTGAGTTTAGTTTTGTGGCCAATTATTACTCAGAGCATCCCTTGAATTTTAACTTTTGGCCTTCATCTCTATTTATATAACAGTCAAAAAAATTACACTGCATGGTATTTTTTATCATGGTACACAGTTTGCAAACTACTACAGAGGTCACTTTTTCAAGAATATCAATCTAATTTATTGAAGGGACAAATAATGAAAAATAGTTTCGACACCCAACAACAGCTTACTATCAATGGCGAGCAATATCATATTAACTCGCTCATGGGACTTGGCGATAAAGCCAAACGCCTGCCTTTTTCGTTAAAAATATTACTAGAAAATTTATTGCGTAATGAAGATGGTGTGAATATTAAAGAGCAAGATATTCAGGCACTACTAGATTGGGATCCAAAGGCTAAGCCCTCGGCCGAAGTAGCCTTCACCCCTGCCCGCGTAGTAATGCAAGATTTTACCGGTGTCCCTGCTATTGTTGACTTAGCCGCCATGCGTGATGCGATGGAAAAGCTTGGTGGCGATCCTGCAAAAATAAATCCGCTTTCTCCGGCTGAACTGGTGATCGATCACTCAGTACAAGTGGATGGTTACGGTAAAGATGGCTCATTCGACTTAAATTCAAAACTAGAATATGAACGTAATAAAGAGCGCTACGAGTTTTTACGTTGGGGTCAAACTGCATTTGATAATTTAAAAGTGGTGCCACCAGCCACAGGTATTGTCCATCAAGTAAATTTAGAATACTTAGCACGTGTAGTATTTAATGATACAAAAAACGGTAAATCGTTAGCCTATCCAGATACACTGGTTGGTACTGATTCTCACACAACCATGATCAACGGCCTAGGCGTACTCGGTTGGGGTGTAGGCGGTATTGAAGCCGAAGCCGCAATGCTTGGCCAACCTATTAGCTTGCTTATCCCACAGGTTGTGGGTGTTAAATTAAATGGTCGCTTACCTGAGGGCACTACAGCAACCGATTTAGTACTTACTGTTACTGAAATGCTGCGTAACCACGGTGTGGTAGGTAAGTTTGTTGAGTTTTATGGTGACGGGCTTGCCGACTTACCACTGGCCGACAGAGCGACTATTGCCAACATGGCACCGGAATATGGCGCAACCTGTGGTATTTTCCCTATTGATGATGAAACGATTAATTACTTACGCTTAACTAATCGCGATGAAAAGCAGCTTAAACTGATTGAAGATTACGCAAAACATCAAGGTTTATGGCGTAATGATGGCGATGAAGCACATTATACCGATAAGCTAGAACTAACTTTAGATGATGTAGTACCAAGTCTTGCTGGCCCGAAACGTCCACAAGACAGAATCACACTGGATAAAGCCGGTGATGTTATTGGTCAACACTTAAAAGACTTCCAAGACGAACGTATGGCACGTCGAGATAAAAGCGATGAAGAGCAAGCGCGTATTGAAAGTGAAGGCCCTACTACCAATCCTGACGAACCCACTGATGAAGCGCAGTTTATGGGCGCAGCAAAAGTTAACTTTAATGGCCAAGAGTTTGAATTAAACGATGGCGCCTGCGTCATTGCTGCAATCACAAGCTGTACTAATACCTCTAATCCAAGCGTAATTTTAGCGGCAGGATTAGTGGCTCAAAAAGCACGTCAATTAGGTATTAATGTAAAACCTTGGGTTAAAACGTCTTTAGCACCAGGTTCGCAGGTGGTTACCGATTACCTTGAAAAAGCAGGGTTAATGGATGATCTTGATGCGCTTGGTTTTAACTTAGTTGGTTATGGCTGTACCACCTGTATTGGTAACTCAGGCCCATTAGCGGATGAAATTTCAGAAGCTATTCAAAAACATAAACTAATTGTAAGCTCTATTTTGTCGGGTAACCGTAACTTTGAAGGGCGTATTCACCAAGACGTTAAAATGAACTTCCTCGCGTCGCCACCACTTGTAGTAGCTTATGCTATAGCAGGTAGAACCGATATTGATGTATACAACGAACCACTTGCGCAAGATAAGCATGGTAACGATATATACCTTAAAAATATTTGGCCAAGCGTTAAAGAAGTGAGTGAACTTGTAAAAAATACGGTAACTAAAGAAATGTTCGAAAAAAGCTACGCTAATGTTTACGATGGCGACAGTCGCTGGCAAAAAATTCAAATACCTGATGGTAAGCTTTACGATTGGGATGCTGCCTCGACTTATATCAAAAAAGCGCCATTCTTTGATGGTATGAGTGTTGAACCACCGGGGATCCCAAAAATAGAAGGTGCGCGCTGTCTAGCTAAACTAGGCGATTCAGTGACTACCGATCATATTTCACCAGCAGGTGCGATTAAAGCGGAGGCACCCGCAGGACTTTATCTACAAGAAAATGGGGTAGAAAAAGCACAGTTTAATTCTTATGGTTCTCGCCGTGGTAATCACGAAGTCATGATGCGTGGTACATTTGCTAATGTGCGCCTTAAAAACTTACTCGCCCCCGGTACTGAGGGCGGTGTCACTCGCACTCAACCTGACGATAAGCTAGAGAGTATTTATGATGCGGCAATGGCATATCAAGAGAGTGGAACACCATTAGTGGTTCTAGCAGGTAAAGAATATGGTACCGGCTCCTCACGAGATTGGGCTGCAAAAGGCTCATTACTACTCGGTATTAAAGCTGTGATAGCACAAAGCTATGAGCGTATTCACCGCTCGAACCTGATTGGTATGGGCGTATTACCTTTACAATTTAAAGAGGGTGAAAGCCATGAATCATTGGGCTTAACGGGGCAAGAACAATTTGATATTCAAGGTTTATACGACAAAACCGACGAAGTCAGTGTCATTGCCACTAACAGTGAAGGTAAACAAGTTAGTTTTAGTGCCGATGTGCGTATTGATACCCCTAAAGAGTGGGATTACTACAAACATGGCGGGATTTTGCAGTACGTATTACGCAATATGCTCGACTAACTAGCCATTAAACAATGGTAGCTTAAAAGCCTAGCTCAGCAATGAGCTGGGCTTTTTTACATTCGCTATAGAAGTAAATATTGATACACCCTTGCGCTAAATCAATGTTGCTCTATCAAGATACCATACACTAAGAAGACACGCTGCGCAGAGGTCGCCATGTCTTCAATAGTAATGATAAGACTACTTAAAACATCTATTTTGCTTGGATTATGCCTGATTGTGACGGGCCATGTATTAATTGTATCGAGCTACTTTACCAGCCAGTACGGTATTAAAGGCATTATTACTGCAGCAGCGTGCATTGCAATTGGTGTGTTTTTATCACTGCCAACTAAAATTTATTTAACCATATTATTAATGGAAGCAGAAAAGCGCTACTTGAAATCGCAGTAACCGTCTAGGGCTAAAAGCCGCTGAAACTTTCGACTTCTTTACTGCGTTGCTCAATTCTCTTTTTGGCTTTTTCAGCATCTTCAAACAACTTATTGATTGACTCACTGTTGTATATTTCAGGCGCTCGCTGAGGAAAAGGTTTTGCTGCAGATTTAGCACTGCCACTTAATATAGCTGTATCTTCGGCTACCACAACATTAATATCTGCAGGATCAAGATGCACTTCAATACTCTTGCCATTTTTATTTGGCACATCGGAGAAATGCCACTGCCCTTGCTCATCTTGCCACTTATAAATTTTACTTTGAGAGTCAGATGCTAACGGTGACGATGTGATTTTATCTCCTACTTTTTTAAGCTCAAGTGTGAGCTGTTCGAATGTATTAGATGAAAGCGCTACCACTTTATCTTTAATAGAAAAAGATTCATTTTTAATCAATGAGCTGGTGAGCCAAGGTTGCCCATTTGGCTTTTTAAGATAAAACAAAGAGATAAGAGCAATGACCATTACTGATATTGCTAAGTAGGTAAAGTATTTCATAGCGTTCCTGCTGTAAATTTAATCCTTTATTATCATTAATATAATAAAAAAACAGCAGTCAGGCAATTATTTTCCACAAAATAAAAACGCAGCTTTAGCTGCGTTTTTAAATTTATAGCTTTGAATAATAAGGTAATTAAATTCCATCACCATCAATATGTAAGCCACACTCACGGTTCAACCCAAAAAAGCGAGTTTCTTCTTCGCTCATACCTGGCTCTAATTTACGCGTAGTATGTACATCACCCATCGACACATAGCCTTGCTCCCATAACGGGTGATATGGCAGGTCATGTTTAGTGAGGTATTGGTACACATCACGATTGTTCCACTCAATAATAGGGTACACTTTTACTGTACCCCGGCTTATTTCTAAAACTTGTTTTTCAGCACGGCTCGACGATTGATCTCGACGCAAGCCACTAAACCAAGTGCTCGCGTTAAGCTCTTTTAAAGCACGCGTCATTGGCTCTACTTTATTGAGCTGGTTGTATTGCTTAATACCTTCTTCACCAAGCTCCCATAGTTTTCCAAATTTAGCCTCTTGCCATGCAGGGCTCAACTGCGCTTTATACACTTTTAAGTTAAGTGATAAACGCTCGCTCATCTGATCGATAAACTGATAGGTTTCTGGAAATAGATAACCCGTGTCTGTTAATACAACAGGTATATCGGGGCGCTGTGATGTCATTAAATGCAACATTACCGCTGCTTGAATACCAAAACTCGATGATAAAAACGCGGTGTCAGGCAAGTGCTCTAGCGCCCATGCAACGCGCTGCTCAGCATTCATGTTAGCCAGCAAACCATTCGCATCAGCTAACATAGCCTGTTGACTTTGCTTATCTAGCTGTAATATGTTTTTAAATTCACTCATGGTCAATTTTAAACCTCACCAGCGCGGTGCGCTGCTTTTAAATTATGCGTAAAAATCGGTAACAGATACTTTTACTTCTGCAACAATACCCTTGCGAATAACAAAATCACCAAAGCATTCGCCTTCATTGCGCTCACTAACCCATTGCCCAATCAGCTTATCAAATGCCTCTAGGTAAACTTCTTCGCCCACATTTTCAAGATAAAGCTTAGGGATACGCGTACCCTCCGTATTCCCGCCAAGGTAAACATTGTACTTACCTGGGCCTTTACCTACTAATCCAGCTTCAGCTAGCATGGCACGACCACAGCCGTTAGGGCAACCAACCACACGCATAATAATGCTGTCATTTGGTACTCCATGCTTAGCCAATAAGCCTTCTATTTTTTCAATTAAACTCGGTAAGTAACGCTCGGCTTCAGCCATCGCTAAAGGACAAGTGGGCAGTGACACACACGCCATTGAGTTTTTACGTTGCTCAGTGTCTTTGTCATCAATCAAACCGTGTTCACGCGCTATTTTTTCAATGATTGCTTTTTGATCCGCAGGCACACCGGCAATAATTAAGTTTTGATTGGCGGTCATGCGAAAATCACCTTGATGAATTTCTGCAATCTTACGACACCCTGTTTTCAGTGGCTTATTGGGGTAATCTAAAATACGACCACTTTGAATAAAGAGTGTTAAGTGATGTTTACCGTCAATGCCTTCAACCCAACCAATACGATCCCCTCGATGAGTAAACTCATAAGGGCGGCTTGGTGCAAAACTCACGCCTGCACGTTTTTCAACTTCTGCTTTAAATACATCGGACCCAACACGGTCAAGTGTGTATTTAGTTTTTGCGTTTTTACGGTTAGAACGATTACCCCAATCACGTTGCACAGACACTACGTGCTCAGCAATTTTTAAGGTATCTTCAAGGGCAATAAAACCAAAATCATCGGCTTTTCGTGGATACGTTGCAGTATCACCATGGGTCATGGCAAGGCCACCCCCTACTAGCACGTTAAAACCAACTAATTTACCGTTATCAGCAATCGCCACAAAGTTTAAGTCGTTTGCATGAACATCCACTTCATTATTTGGTGGAATTGTTACTGTGGTTTTAAATTTACGCGGTAAATAAGTTGAGCCTAAAATTGGCTCTTCTGTGGTTTCGCTTTTTTCGCCATTGAGCCAAATCTCTGCATACGCTTTGGTTTTAGGTAATAAGTGTTCAGAAATCTTTGCCGCCCACTCATACGCCTCCTGGTGTAACTCAGACTCAACAGGGTTAGTGGTACAAAGTACATTTCGGTTCACGTCACCGGCGGTTGCAATAGAATCAATACCCACGCTATTAAGTAATTGGTGCATACCTTTAATTTCAGGTTTTAATACACCATGAAACTGAAATGTTTGGCGCGTAGTTAAACGAATACTGCCATAGCTGGTTTTCTCCCCAGCAAACTTATCAATTGCTAACCATTGCTCGGGCTTAATAATGCCGCCAGGCATACGTGCACGCAGCATGACATTATGTAGTGGTTCTAGCTTTTGCTTAGCACGCTCGGGACGAATATCGCGGTCATCTTGCTGGTACATGCCATGAAAACGAATTAACTGGAAATTATCGGCAGTAAAACCACCGGTAATTTCATCTTTTAAATCTTGCGCTATAGTGCCGCGTAAAAAGTTACTTTCTCTTTTTAAACGTTCGTTATCAGAAAGCTTTACGGTTTTATCTTGTTCGCTCATTTTAAATCCTAAATTTGTTACAGTGACGGCTGTTAGCTTTTAATAAAATAAACAACGTGCACTTAGTACACGTCTTTCTGATAGCGATTTGCGCTACGCAAATCTTTTAAGTATTGATCGGCTTCTTCATTACTTTTGCCGGTATTTTCTGTGATGATATCAATTAAGGCATTGTGTACATCTTTAGCCATACGGTTTGCATCGCCACACACATAAAAATGAGCACCCGCTTCTAACCAGTCAAACACTTCTTTTGAGTTTTTACGTAACTTATCTTGCACGTAAACTTTTTCTGCTTGATCACGGCTAAACGCCACATCTACTTTACTTAACAAGCCTGATTTTAAGTAACCTTGAATTTCTACTTGGTATAAAAAGTCTTGGGTAAAGTGTGGGTTACCAAAAAACAGCCAGTTTTTACCCGTAGCCTCTCGCGCATCACGCTCTTGTAAAAAGGCACGGAACGGTGCAATACCTGTACCTGGCCCTACCATGATGATCGGTGTGTCATCATTTACTGGTAAGCGGAAGTTGTCGTTATGTTCACTAAATACTTTTACTTTACAGCCTTCTTGCGCACGGCGTGCTAAATAGCCTGAACAGCCACCTAAATGCTCTGTGCCAAACGCTTCAAACTCAACCAATGCAATAGTTAAATGCACTTCGTCCTCAACCTCGCTTTGGCTAGAAGCAATTGAATATAAACGCGCTTGCAATTTACGTAGGCAATCAACCAGTGTTTGCGCCTCTAATTTAGCTGGGTTTTGTGCAACCACATCAAAAATTTGGCGAGGCTCAATGTATTCACGCATTGCGGCTTTATCTTCCACAAGCTTAAGAAGTTCAGGCGTGCCTGTAGCCGTGGCATATTTTTCTACAAAACCAGGGTACGATTGTGTCAGCTCTAGTTTTTCAATTAAGGCATCACGCACGCTGAGTTCTTCATCGCCAAGTTTAACGAGGCTAGTTGGATCAATTTGTGTTTGCGTTAGTAGCTCATCTACACGGGCTTCATCATTTAAAAAGTAAATGCCTAACGAGTCACCCGGCGTATAGGTAATGTCAGAGCCTTCAAGTGAAATTTCAACATGGCGTACATCTTTGGTTGAGTCACGACCGGTAATTTTTTGCACTAAGCTTAGCTCTGCCGCAAACGGATTTTGCTTAGTGTATTGGCTAGCCGCTGTTGTGGGTGTGCCAAATGGCATTGATACAACTTGGCCGCCTGTAGCATCCTGCTGAGCTTTTAAATCTGGTTCAAACGCATTTAACGCGCCCTCAATCCAAGTGGCGGCTTCATCATCGTAATCAACGTCTAGGTCGGCACGTTGATAAATAACCTCTGCACCGAGTTTAGTTAAACGCTCTTCAAAGTCTTTAGCGGTTTGACAGAAAAATTCATAGCTAGAATCACCTAAACCTAATACCGCGACTTTAACGCCATCAAGCTTTGGCGCTTTTTTGGTAATTAAAAATTCGTACAGTGTTTCGGCATCTTCAGGTGGCTCACCTTCACCATAAGTTGATACAACAACGGTTAAAAACTTTTCTTTTTTCAATGCGGTTGGCTTGTAATCTGACATGCTAACCAGCTTTGCAGCTAACCCACGAGATTCAGCTTGCTCTTTAAGCTTAGTCGCCACCGCTTTAGCGTTACCTGTTTGTGAACCATACAAAATAGTAAGTACTGCTGCCTCAGAGGTTGCTGGTGTACCTGCAATTGGCGCACCTAGCGCTGCTGAATTAGCATTAGCAGCCAAATAGCCGCTAACCCACGCTTGCTGAATTGGATTAAGCTCAGCCACTAAACCTTGTAGCTTTTGTACTTGCTCTTGCGAAAGCGGACTTGCTAGCGCATTGAGTTGACCTAACAACATGAATTTTTCCTCATAACCCTGAACGTTAAACACAATGCTTGTTCACATTGTTTAAAATGAGTGCCACCTCATTCAGAAGGTTCTGTTGAGGTTAATTGAGTATGCAGGATAGCCGTCTAAGCATAGATAAAAAAAGAATAGAATCTGCTTTGATATTCCATTTAGTTATTAATCTAGTTAAAAACCAGTGAAATTAACCTAAAGGGTTTTTATTGCCTTTTATGAAATTCTAATTTAACAATTTTGTGACCTTTATGATCTAATGTATATTGCTTAAAACTATAAAATAGGAACACCTATGTTACACGGCATATATAAAAACAAATTACTTTTGAGCGCGTTGTTATTGAGCTCTTTGCCTGCGATGGCTAATGTGGTTAATGGCAACTTTGAACAATGGACAGGCAACACCCCACAAGCATGGACGGTGATTGATAGCGGTATTAACGTATCTGCCAACAGCGCAGTCGTGAGTACAGGCTTACAAGCAGCAGCGATTAGCGTAAATACTGGCACACAAAGTAACACTGACTTTTTACAGCAAGTCGCGGTGGAAATGGGTGAAACTTATGAATTTTCAGTGGATGTGTATCATACCGAAGGTCATCTTAAGGCCCGTTTGTTCATAGATGGTTATCAAGGCTACTCAAACCCTGCTTTAACAAACCAGTGGCAAACCATAACTTACAGCTATACCGCTGATAGTAGTAAAACGATTGATGTCGGTTTACGCTTTTACGATACAAGCGGCTTTGATGGTAGTGAGTTAGTTTATGTTGATAACTTCTTACCTAATAATGATAGCGGCGGCGGTTCTCCAAGCTGCGCAGATAACAGCCTTACTTTTAACCTAACCACAGATAACTACGGCGAAGAAACCAGTTGGCAAATAACACACAACCAAGTCGGTATAGTTGCAAGCGGCAGTGGTTATGCCGCAAATACTCAATACACCGAACAATTATGTTTAACCAATGGCGACTATACATTTACTATTAACGACAGCTACGGCGATGGTATTTGCTGTTCATATGGCAGTGGTAGCTACGCCTTGAATAATGAAGCCACATTGCTTGCCAGTGGATCAAGCTTTCAATCAAGTGAGTCTACCGCATTCTCATTAGGTGAGACTCAGCCAACACCGACGCCAACCGGCTACTATGTGACAACCCAAGGCTTAACTGGATACACGCTAAAAACTGAGCTTTATAACATTATTAATAACCATAACGCTCAAGGGTATTCTGCTATTTGGAGTTTTTACGACGCATCAGCACGCGATAAATACTTTGAAAATGATAATAGTATTTTAGATATGTACAGTGAAAAGCCAAATGGAGTTGATAGCTACACTTATACTGCTGTAAGCGATCAGTGTGGCACCTACAATAGCGAAGCCGATTGTTATAACCGCGAACATTCATTTCCTAAAAGCTGGTTTGGCGGCACCATAGAACCAATGAACTCTGATGTTCATCATATTTACGCCACTGACGGCTATGTAAATTCAAAGCGTAGCAACTTCCCGTTCGGTGAAGTGGCCAGCGCTACGTTTACTTCAACCAATGGCAGTCAATTAGGCTCTGCAAGTAATACGATTAATTACACTGGTACTGTATTTGAGCCTATTGATGAATTTAAAGGTGACTTTGCTCGTGCTTATTTTTACATGGCTACACGCTACCAAAACGTAATCGGCTCTTGGCAAAATAACACCACGGCTAGTAATGCCGTACTTAACGGCTCTAGTAACCAAGTATTTGAAAGCTGGGTTGTGGCCATGCTGTTAAAATGGCATAACAACGACCCCGTTAGCCAAATGGAATTAGACCGCAATCAAGCAGCGTTTGAATTTCAGGGAAATCGTAACCCGTATATCGACCACCCTGAATTTGTAGAAATGATTTGGTAAAAGGGCTTCGGGCTTCGGGC
>NZ_JQFL01000010.1:0-28041 GCF_000764215.1 Pseudoalteromonas sp. ND6B | reverse complement strand
GGACTTGAACCAGTGACCCTCGCCTTGTAAGGGCGATGCTCTCCCAACTGAGCTAATCACCCACATATAAATTAAAACGCTACTATTAAAATAAATAGTACTGGACTTTAACCAGTGAACCTCGCCGTTATTTGTAAATAACGATGACACTCTCTTATTCCTAACTGAGCTAATTACCCATATAGAACTTAGATACGACACATTAGAATGTGGTGGGTGATACTGGACTTGAACCAGTGACCCTCGCCTTGTAAGGGCGATGCTCTCCCAACTGAGCTAATCACCCGCATCTAAACAACACCACATTGCTGCGTTGTTGTGGGGCGCTATTATAGATAGACTTGTAAATGTGTCAACACTTGAATGATAAAAATGTGCTGAATGAAGCTTTTATAATCAATGCAATGTAAATAGTGTTCACTTTATCAGCAAGGTAACATAAAACGAACAATAAGCAGCTTTGGCTAGGGGTTAAAATAACTATATTTATATTCACTAGAGCGAGTTCTGTTGCTTTTTAAGGATGAAAATTAATTCAATTTAGTGGTAATTGATTTGCCGAGTCAGGGTTGCAACCAAGAAATCAAAGTAAAGCTTTCTAGTTCAGATCATCCTGCCTATGTTATTCAATTGTTTAAACCACTCAAATTAGCAAGTTGTTTATCGCTTAGCATAGTTAAGCTTTACAATTAGCATTTAATAAAATCCAGCTAGGCTATGATGGAAGTAGGCCCGTTTTAGGAGAAAAGCAGTGATAACTCAATTTGCATATAAATGTATACCTTTTGAGTCCGATGTGAATAGGTGCTTTTAGTATTATAGGGTCGTTATGCTCAACTCAAACTTAAATGTGGCACACTTAACGAAGCTCATTGTTACTAAGTAGTATGAAAATCTACTTTTTAGCATGTATGATAGCCAGTTTGTTGAAAATTAAACCATTTAAATAATGTCGCACAAAAAACTGTTGACTTTATTTTGGGGGGTGCATAGAATGCGCCCCGCACTAAGCGATACACGACGTGGTTATCACAGAGCGTATTGAATAAGTTGGGGCTATAGCTCAGCTGGGAGAGCGCTTCGCTGGCAGCGAAGAGGTCTGCGGTTCGATCCCGCATAGCTCCACCAATTTTTAGTGTTTGTCCTAGGGTAACAGTTTTCTGTGTCCCCATCGTCTAGAGGCCTAGGACACCGCCCTTTCACGGCGGTAACAGGGGTTCGAATCCCCTTGGGGACGCCACTTAACTTTTTAGTTAAAGGCGGTTTTACCGAGAAAATAGCGTAACACATAAAGCTCGAGTCTTTATTTGTACTATACGCCATTACCTTAAGAGCTCAGGATGTGAGTTAAACTAATCAATCGTCCTAGTGACACTTTTTAGTGTCCCCATCGTCTAGAGGCCTAGGACACCGCCCTTTCACGGCGGTAACAGGGGTTCGAATCCCCTTGGGGACGCCACTTACTATTATACAGTAGGGTAGTGTTATTAAAGCTCGTCTGAATCGAGTCTAAACTTTCAGTTGTCCTAGTGACACTTTTTAGTGTCCCCATCGTCTAGAGGCCTAGGACACCGCCCTTTCACGGCGGTAACAGGGGTTCGAATCCCCTTGGGGACGCCACTTACTTATTTTGAATAGGGAAGTGCAGTGTTATTAAGCAGCTCGCCTGAAACGAGTTAAACCATTCAGTTGTCCTAGTGACACTTTTTTAGTGTCCCCATCGTCTAGAGGCCTAGGACACCGCCCTTTCACGGCGGTAACAGGGGTTCGAATCCCCTTGGGGACGCCACTTACTATTATATAGTAGGGTAGTGTTATTAAAGCTCGTCTGAATCGAGTCTAAACTTTCAGTTGTCCTAGTGACACTTTTTTAGTGTCCCCATCGTCTAGAGGCCTAGGACACCGCCCTTTCACGGCGGTAACAGGGGTTCGAATCCCCTTGGGGACGCCACTTACTTATTTTAAATAGGGAAGTGCAGTGTTATTGAGCAGCTCGCCTGAAACGAGTCAAACCATTCAGTTGTCCTAGTGACACAGAAAATGTTTCTGAGAAGATAATGCTATTCGCCTCGCAGGCTCGGCTCATCTTACGCAGAAATAGCAAATCAGTGATTTGCAAATTAATTTCTGCGTCCCCATCGTCTAGAGGCCTAGGACACCGCCCTTTCACGGCGGTAACAGGGGTTCGAATCCCCTTGGGGACGCCACTTACTTACTTTAAGTAATATATACAGCAGTGTTACACCACACACTCTATCCGCAAATTTAAAAAGAGTGAAAATCTCTTGATACGCCACCTACTATTCATTAGTAATATAGCTTTTAATAAAAGTATCTAAAATCAGTTTACCTACATTTCCATCACTACTTCAAAATTATTCAGTGAAGTTAAAATCTCAAAATTAAATATTTTATATAATAACTCCTAAATTTTATTAGCATCTTCCCCTTTCTTATATTCAGCTTAAATAAACTTCACCTATGTTAGGTTACATATAAACGTCCAAATAAATAGGAGGTTATATGGCAAGTGGATGGGCACGCGATGGTGCAATTCAAGATCAAATCGACGCCAGCGTTAATGATGCTGTGCAATATGCTAGAAGTAACTTAGTTTCTGGAGCCAGTGCCGAGCTATGTGAAGAATGTGATGAACCAATACCACAGGCACGAAGACTTGCGTTACCAGGTGTTAAGTATTGTGTAAGCTGCCAAGTTGAACTAGAAGGTAAAGGCGCACTTTCTAAAGGGCTTAATCGGCGTGGCAGTAAAGACAGTCAGTTACGATAAAAAGGTGCATACAGCACCTTTTTTAAAATTGTATCAGAGTTAAGCTTAAATAATTAAAAAGCCGCTTAGTAAACCTATTAAATATATTTACTAAAATTTATTCATATTTTCTTTTTTCTGAATAAGTTCAATTGAGTAGCCATCTGGATCTTTTACAAACGCTATTTCTGTTGTGCCACCCTTTACTGGACCTGGTTCACGGCTTACGTTACCGCCAGCGGCCTTGATATCAGCACAGGCTTTATAGATATCATCAAACTCAATCGCGATATGACCATAGGCATTGCCTAAATCATAGCTGTCGGTATCCCAGTTATAGGTCAGTTCAAGCACTGTTGTGTCAGTTTCATCACCGTAGCCTACAAAGGCGAGGGTATAGCGGTACTCTTCGTTATCAGCACGGCGTAACTCTTTCATACCAAGTACTTGAGTATAAAACGCAATTGATTTATCTAGATCTGCAACCCGTAACATGGTGTGTAGTAAACGCATTTAAATCCTCTTTAAAATTCATATAAATTTTTATAACGCAGCTAGTTTTAACTACTATTGTTGCGCAGTTACAATATCAATAATCCGATTATAAATTATTTCTGTGAGCATCACAGTATCATCGCCATTAGTATTTATAAACTGCACAACGACTGTATCGATATCTTTATAATAACGAGCAATGCTTGAATACCCTAATACCCACCCCGTGTGTTCATACTTATAAAGTGATGCATACAAAGCTTGCTCTTGTTCGTCGAAAAAAGTGCCTTTGTTTAAAGCAAAAATAAAGTCGCCTACATCTTGTGCGGTTGCCACATAGCCTTGATCGAGTGCTTTAAAATCATTCTCATAACCTACGTAGTAACCACTCATCAAATCTACTAAATTGATTTCATGTACAGATGAAAACGTATGCGTTAGGCCCAGTGGCGTTAAAATTTCATCTTTAATATATTGGTTGTGATCATAACCCAGCACGTTTGACATAATTTTTCGCAGCAACAAATAATTGGTATTAGAATAGCCATAGTCAGCATCAGGGCTAAAATCAGCGGGTTTATCGAGTACTAATGCAAGTGGGTCAGGGTAGGTGATTGACCAATCGAAATTATCGGTGTCTGTGTAATTGGGTATGCCACTTTTGTGTTTTACCATCATTCGCAATGTAATTTTATCTGCGTTTTCAATGCGCCCAATTAATGATGGAAGATAATCAGTCAGTGTTTTATCTATTTCAATACGTCCAGCGGCTGAAAGTTTGGTTAAAGCTGCTGCATCATATAACTTTCGAATGCTGCCAATTTTAAAAAGTGCATTAGGGTATGCGGGTATTTTTTGCTCTCGATCATGCCAACCATTTGCAAAATATTCAGGTTGCTGTCCTTGTTTATGAATATAAACAATAATGCCATCGATTCCTTGTTCAATAGCCTCTTGTGTTTGTGCTTGAACGTTAGCGGGCAGTGGGTAAAAGTAATATAAAGCAAACTGCCAAGGGGCAAAAATGTATATGCTAGTAAGAGTAACAATGAGAGCTGCAATCCGCAGAAGTGTAAGCGCTTTTTTGTTCTTCAATTGTATCATTGCATTCTGGCTTCATTTATTTTTGGAGTATGAGGATCAGCTTTTTACTCTACTAAACAGCAATATCATGTGATATTGCTGTTTAGTTATGAGGAGTTCGACTGTATTAAAGTATATCTTTACTTATTAACTTTGCCCTTAAGAACATAGATTTCACCATCAAAACTCCCTTGAATCGTCAAACCTTGTCCTGCTAGCTCTTTAAGGTACTCTATGTGTTCCTCTGTAATATGCTGGCCAGGCACCAAAAGCGGAATACCTGGCGGATAGGGGGTAACTAAACCGGCACAAATACGGTTGTTACTTTTACCGATAGGCACAGATTCGCGCTCGCCATAAAAAGCATCACTTGGAATACAGGCTAAGTCTATAGCTGGTAGGTTTTCAGGCAAGCGAGATCGTCGCGTCGATTTTGACAACTTCACTTTACCGCTGTCGAGTTTTTTGAGCGCATTATAAAGACGAATTATTTTTGAGCGCGTGCCGCCAAGGGTGAGTAATACCAAAATGGTACTGTGGGTGTATTTTTCTATTTCTAAGCCAATTTCATCCAGCAGGTATTTATGAATATCCTTTAACGAATAAGGTAATTCGCTAATGTCGATGAGAATTTTTAGCGGATCGTGACCCATGTTATCACCACTGAAGTGCGGAAATATTTCCATAAAGTCTTGCTTACCTAGTACTTTAATTTGTTTGAGTGAAGCCATCTGTTGTTTAAATTCTTCCACATGGTTCAACAAAGCATTGAGTAACTTATAGCCTTCCATCTCTAATTGCTTTTGGCACACATCAAGCGACGCGATAAGCTGATATTTTGGCGATGTACTGGCGTAAATACTGTAAATCTCACGAAAGAAATCAGCATCGAAATCAGGGTCGTTAACATGAATATAAGACGCTTGAGAAAACGCCGATACCACTTTATGCGCCGAATGAGTGACGTAGTCAGCGCCAGCATGAATGGCGGAATAGTATCGTAGGCTTGGATGAAACAGCGAGTAAGCAAACCATGCCTCGTCAATAAATACTTTAATACCATGTTGATGGGCAAAATCGACCACCTGTTTCAGATCGCTCAGTAGGCCATCGTAAGTACAACCGGTGAGAACCAGCAATTTTGCATCGGTATTTTGTTCTATTGCTTGTTTTATATCAGCCAACGACGGCGGCGCAAAAATGCCATATTTAGGATTTAAAATACTCGACAAATAAACAGGTAAACTCGCTGATTGCAAAATGCCATAGTGCACAGATTTATGACAATTGCGGTCGATGATCACTTTATCGCCCTTACGCAGCAATGTCTGCAAGATGATTTTATTTGAGGTAGACGACCCATTGGTAACGAAATAGGTATGCTTGACTTCAAACGTCGCCGCTGCTGACTCTTGCGCACGGCCAATGGTATTAGTGCTATCTGACAATGAACCTAACGAATCAACAGAAACCGACAGATCGCCCACGAACACATTACGACCATAAAACTGATAAAAATCTTTAATATAAGGAGAATTTCTAAAGCTCGAGCCGCCACTGTGACCTGGTGTGTGCCAAGAATCGTTTGCTTCGCCAACATAGCGGCGGTACGCAGTCCAAAATGGGGTCTCTGAGCGGTCATCGAAATCGTTGATCATATAGCCTAAAATTGCTTCAGGATCAGAAATTACCTCATCTTTAAAAAAGAAAGACTCAATCTCCTCCGACTCATTAACGATTTCAAGCCCCTTCGTATCATCGCCAATAACATAAACAGGCAGCTCAAGGCGGATCCCTTTTAACTGCTCGATAAAGCGACTATAAGTGCGTTCGCCAACCTTATTTTGCAAATCCCAGCTAAGCACTACAGCCTGAATATCACCATCTTCCTCTACAATGTCCAACGCTTGTTTTAGCTCAAGACGCTCAATAATATCAATATGAATATCATCTCGCTCAAAATTGACAATGGTCTTCGATAGATTCGTTGAAAGCTCTTGTAAGGTGACTGGATCTTGCTCAATTAACAAGATACGAAGTATTGGTAGCATAGGAATTCTCGTAATAAAATTTCATAATGCTCAACAGCATAACTAAAGGATTGACGCTTGTGAAATTAATACTTTGAAAATGTTACAATAATTTCTTTTCGCAGGGGCAGGTATAAGCGTTTATTTAATTAATTTGTACTATAGAAAAGTCAAGGTGCCTAAGTTTGACACCTGCATTAAGAAATAGAATGTATTGGTAGAGGAACACTCGCCATGTAGCTACTCAGTTTTATCTTTAAACTCACATAAATCTTCAATAATACAGCTGCCGCATTTAGGTTTTCGCGCTACACAGGTATAGCGGCCATGCAGTATAAGCCAGTGGTGAACATCGACTTTAAACTCTTTAGGCACTAGTTTTTCGAGCTTCTTTTCTACTTCAACAACGTTCTTAGCTACTGCAAACTTAGTAAGGTTTGATACACGGAATATGTGCGTATGTCGGCCACCCAAAATATAATGAACGTAGAACGAAAATACTTACTTTTTCAAGACTGCTTTGAGTGATGAAGAGACGGTCACGATAACTTTATGTAATTAGTTTTATTCTGCAAAGCCGGCCATCGGCTAACTCGTATTTGCCCCAAGACGAGTTAGGAAAGAAACTCATTCTTCTGCTGAAGGTGGTAGTGGGTTGTTTTTTGCTTACGGCGATAGTAAGTTCGTTTAGAGTTTTTTCAAGTAATAGTTGACAATACGTTGCCTTCCTATCAAAATGATAGGTATCAGATTGATAGGTGGTTCATGGTTGAAAATAATCCACAAGGCGTTAAAGAATTTCCTCTTACAGAGGGAACAGCCAGAAAAATAATGAATGATCTGGCAGAGAACTATACCCACAGGATTCGATGGAGCAAGCATGTTAAACAACGCATGCATGAACGAGGGGTTACTACAGCACAAATTATTACTCTACTTAAGAGTAAACATTCGGTGTTCAGAGAGGGTCCATACCCTGAGGCCTCTGGAGATTGGAAATTTAACTTGAAAGGTTTAGCAGCGGGCAAAGTTATTGAGTTGACTGTTGCACTTAAGAATCATCATGACAGTCCTATGTCAGTTCTAGTAACTGTATGGATAGATTAAGAGGTTGATATGTACCATTATACTGAAAGCGGTTTATCAAACGTGTATCTAAAAAATGGTGTTACCGTTGAAGAAATCGATGGTGAAGAATATACAAGTATTGATGATATGAACGGACTTCATAGCGCAATAGCACAGGCTGTTGTAGACAGCAACAGACCTCTTGCGTATGAGGAATTTAAATTTTTACGTATTGAAATGAATGTTTCTCAAAAAATGCTTGCGACACGTTTTGGTGTGGATGAACAGACAATTGCACGTTATGAGAAAGGTCAAACAAAAATTCCACGTACTACAGATGCGGCTTTAAGAGCTTTGTATATGGAAAGCCAAGAGAAAAATAATCCCGTAAGTTATTTTCTTGATTTACTGTCGGATACTGAAGCTGAGGAAGCTGCAAAAGTAATTCGCCTAGAAGAAATCGAAAACCATTGGGAAGAAGTAGAAAGCTAAGCCTTAAACCACTCAGCCAAAAAGCCGACATTAAGTCGGCTTTTTGGCTTCTATTCATCTTAAAGCAATGCTAGATAATTTGTGGTTCGTATTTCGTACTAATTTATATGAAGACACGATAATACGATCATCATCGTCATTATTAGTAACTCGTTTTTGTCCAGCTTCGAGTTAGTCGAATCTGGGCTGGCACATTTTTGCCCCTTTTCGAGTTAGCAAATTGCATATTTTGCAAATTGGTTTTGCCCTATAATAAGTTAACGTAATTACTCTAAGAGTGGCTTTGAGCGAGAAGCGGTCGTTGCAAAGTAAAACTTAGTTCTGTGTTGATGACATGCATTGCCTCGATGAGCTTTGTCAGCCTGAGCCAGACATAGAACAATTATTGCCTTGGAATATCAATATCTAGGTGATGATCACCGGACGTTTACAATCCTTATTAGGGGTTTTGCGCCCATCCCCTCGAAATTAACCTTAGCTTGAATTTTCACGCTTAGAGTAACTTTTCGTACCATTGGACTTCACCCCTTGAATAACACAGTTTGTATTATTTAGCCCATCCCCTCGAAATCGGCATTAGTATTCTTAAGTAATAATACACAGTGGTAAACTATCTTATGAAAAGTTTACCACTTTAGTCGCTTAAATCGGCTTTATGGTAATGTTAAGCAGTTGACTGGTAAACATTAACCTCATTGATTAAGGTATGCTGATTAAAAATAACAAGAAAGGCTTACCACTATTTCTTCATCAAACACCAAGCGTATACAAATTCTCAGCGAATCAGAAATCAACGAACTCTATGCCTTACCCAATTTTAACCGTAAAGATCGTGATGATTATTTTTCGTTAGATAGTGAAACTCAAAGGCTCGTCAACGAATTAAGACGTATTGAAACCAGAGTGTATTTTATCTTACTGCTTGGTTACTTTAGGTCACGGCCAATAGTATTTAATTTCTCATTTACTCAAGTCAGTAATGATTTAGATTATGTAAGATCCAAGTATTTCAGCGATAAAGATATGTCTCTTGAGGATTTATCACCAACAACAAAAACTAAGCTGATTAATAAGTTATTAAAATATACAGGGTTTACAGCATACCAAAGCAAGTTAGATAAAGAGCCGCTATTAAAAAGGCTTAACGATGTTGTAAAAATCAACCTTGAACCAAGGTATGTTTTTGATGAATGTATTGCTTATTTTGGTCAAAACAGAATAGCGCTAGCTGGTTATACAACGCTGCAAGACACTATTTCTACGGTATTATCAAATGAGCGTAACCGAATTGAAATGGTGCTGCTTGATAGTTTGTCTTCAGGTACCAGAAAAACATTACTTAAATTACTTGAGTCAAATAATACCTTTACTGACTTAGCCAAGTTAAAGAAAATGGCTAAGGACTTTTCAACGAGCCAAATCACCCAAGAGCTGAAGACGCATAAAATTATACGCTCGCTTTATCCAGAAATTAAGTCACTGATTGCTGAACTGGAGCTATCACCTAAAAATCTTGAATACTATGCTTCACTGGTAAAGCACAAGTCCGTTTATAAGCTTAGAAAACACGCAGATAGCCAAACTATTTTATATCTCGTTTGTTACTTGTTCTTCAGGTACCGAGAGACTAACGACAATCTTGTTGCTGCATTTATTTACTTGGTAAGGAAGTTAACCGAATCAGCTAAAGGCTATGCAAAGCAGCGTATTGTTGAAGATGTAACCATTGTAAGAACCAAATTAAAATCCGCTGGTAGTTTATTAAAGTACTTCATCGATACCGATATGGACGATGATTTAAGCTTTGGTGATGTACGTAAAAAAGCCTTTGAATTGATCCCTGCTGACAGTATTAAACTGTTAAGTGATCACTTAGATAATAACGACTTTGATGGCCGTCAGTACGAATGGCAATTTATTGATAAACAATCCAGTAAAATTAAAAAACTTATCCGCTCATTATTTATGTCTATCGATATTGAGTTCATTCATTTAAAGGATGAACTCCATGAGCAGTATGTTATGGCACATTCTGAACTTAGTGAATTAAAGGCTATCCAAACCATTAACATCGATGTGGTACCTAAACATGACCGAGAGTATTTAGAGGGAGAAAATACCAAATTAATTGCTAATCGATTTGAGTATTTCCTTTATCGTAAAGCCGAACAATTATTTCACAGTAATAGCTTAACGGTGAAAGAAAGCGTTAATAACCGTAGTTTAACGTCAGATCTTATACAACCTAAAGAATGGCAGCAAAAAGAGACAATCATTGAAAACACTGGCCTTGATAAGCTGGCAACACCGATTAACCAAACACTCGCAGATAAGAGCCAACAATTAGAAGTTAAGCTGAAGGAAGCAAGCGAGCATATCTTTAGTGGTGATAATAAGTATGTTGAGTTTATTCCTGGCAAAGCCGAACTCAAGTGGTCAATTCCTAACAGCCGTTGGCAACAAACAATTGAAAACCCGCTCTACAATCAAATTCAACACATGGGTATCGTTAAACTCATGTTGTTTGTTGATCAAAAGACAGGTTACTTAAATTCATTTACACACATATCAGCAACTAAAGAAAAATCACCAGTAAATAAAGAAGATCTGATCGCCTGTATATTGGCAAACGGCACCAATTACGGCCTATATAAAATGGCGAATATCTCTGACCGTTCAATGGGTAAATTACGCAGTGTAGATGATAGTTATGTCAGATATGAAACACTCAAAACGTCTAATGATCAGGTTTCTAATGCTATAGCCACGTTGCCAATATTTGCCTATTACCATGTGGACGATAATCAGTTGTTTTCAAGCATTGATGGTCAAAAATTTGAGTGTCGCATAAATACGTTTAAGGCTCGGTATTCGTCTAAGTACTTCTCCAAAGGTAAAGGTGTTTCAGCATTAACATTGGTTTCTAATCATGTTCCGGTGAGTACGCAAGTCATTGGCGCTAACGAATATGAAGGTCACTTTGCTTTTGACTTACTCTATAACAACTCTTCAGATATACAGCCTAATACCTTATCGACCGATACGCATGGTACCAATAATGTTAACTTCGCTATATTAGATTTCTTTGGTTACACATTCGCCCCTCGATACGCGAAAATGAAAAAGGTGTTTTTTGAGCTATTTGAAGTGACTGAAGAGAACGGAGGCCGTATTCAATTAAAGAAAGATATTAATCATAAGCTAATTGCTGAAGAATGGGACAATATTCAGCATATTGTTTGTTCATTGAGTCGTAAAACCACCACTCAAAGCACAATCATTAGAAAGTTGAGTAACGGCAAGAGCCGAAGATTGTCAGCATTGCATGAGTACGACCGTTTAATTAAATCTATTTATGTTTTGGAGTATGTTGATAATTCAACGTTGCGTCATTACGTCCAGCAAGCCTTGAACAGAGGTGAAGCATACCATCAGTTAAAACGTGCTATTACTTCAGTTAATGGCAATAAATTTCGTGGGGGGAATGATTACCAAGTATCACAATGGAACGATTGTGCTCGACTCATTTCAAATTGCATTATTTATTATAATTCCGCGTTACTATCGGCATTTTTACAAATCCAAGAGAGGAACGGTAGGCAAGATGTGGTTGATGTTATTTCTCGGCTTTCACCTGTTGCTTGGCAACACATTAATCTAAATGGGGAATATGCCTTTAATAAAGACCGCAAAGAAATCGACTTAGCTGGTTTACTTAGTGATGTAGAATCAATAAGTTAAAGAATGCCATCTGTTTGTATTTCTAATTCAAAAGGTACTGCGCATCAAAGTGCCATTAAAAATTGGAGGTGTTGATATTCTATATGCTTGATATATACAAGCTAACATTGATAGAAAACAGATAAGCTAACAAGTTTTTAGTCGAGCCATGAACTGTTCTATAATTGTTCTAATTGCAAAACTCTTCAATTTGGTTTGTTACTAGATTTAAAAATACTTTTCTATGCTCGATTTTAGTAAGTAGCAGCTTTTGGATGTCTTCAGGAACTTTTCTTTCTCCTGCATCTATTGCCATTAGTAATGGCTTGATATCAACTACAAGAAGACCTGCCGCCCTTGCTGCTCGAATGAACTTTAATCTCTTTAATGCACATAAGCCGTAAAGTGAATGGCCTGACTTAGTTTTTTCTTCGCAGTGTACTAAGTTCTCAAGAACATAATTTCTTACCGTATGGACAGATGTTTGTGCAGCTAGTGCCAGTTGAGAAATACTCAAAGGAAAATCCAACGCATCATCATCACTACTAATGAACTTATTGATGTCAGGTATCTCTGTCAAAAAACTGACTTCACCAACAGGAATGTTTTCAACCTTAGATTTAATCATGATTTAGCATGCTTCCAATTTGTGTTGTTAATGGAATGCCTTAAGATATCTTGATTACATTCAATCAATTGGCACTCCATTAACATTTCTGTAAGTACATTACCGTTAAATGATTACCCTGCGCAGCAAGATAGCTCTTTAACGTCTTTGCTAAAGGTTTGAGCGCATAACTTCAATCCTTCAACCATCGTCAAATACGGAAATAGTTGACCTGCCAATTCTTCGACTGTCATTTTATTATGAATAGCAAGAGCCGCACTTTGAATCAGTTCTCCGCCTTCATGGGCTAAAATTTGTGCGCCTATCAGTTTTCCCGTGGATTCTTCAGCTACCAACTTGATAAAACCATCCGTTTCAAAATTTGCTAAAGCTCTTGGTACGTTTTCCATATCAAGTACACGACTTATCGTATTTATTCCTACCGCTGAAGCTTGTACTTCGGTTAGACCTACCGTAGCAACTTGTGGGTCGGTGAATATAACAGCAGGCATGGTAGATAAGTCGAGTTGCGCATTTCCACCTGTCATATTAATTCCAGCCCTACTTCCGGCAGCAGCAGCAACATAAACAAATTGTGGCATATTGGAGCAATCTCCAGCGGCATAAATGTTAGCTGTTGATGTTTCCATCATACTATTAACAACAATGGCACCACTTTTATCTGTTTCAACACCAACATTTTCTAAACCAAGCTTTCCAGTATTTGCATGGCGACCCGTAGAGATAAGCAATTTTTCAGCGATTAATGTTCCTTCGTTAGTTTCCAATGAAAAACCATTGCTATCATAAGAAACATGACTTGCTTGCGTATTATTAAGTACCCTAATACCTTCTTTTTCAAAGCACTCTGCCAGTTTTTCACCTAATAACGGATCTTCAGCATATAAAAGGGTATGTCTGGCTAGAATTGTCACACGGCTACCTAAACGGGCATAAGCTTGCGCAATTTCCAGAGCAACAACGGAGGAGCCGATGACAACTAGACTACTCGGTAACTCTTCTGCAAATAAGGCTTCTGTTGATGTCCAATAAGGTGTATCAACTAAACCCTTAATTGGCGGAATGCTTGGTGTAGAGCCTGTTGCAATTAAAATGCGATCTGCAACCAGCTCTTCTTCACTACCATCAGACTTGTGAACTAGCAAGGTATTTTGATTTTTAAAACGTGCATAACCTTTAAGTAAAGATAGCGCGGGATTACTCTCTAAAATACGTTGATATTTAGCATCGCGTAGTTCTTCGACGCGAGCGTTTTGCTGATGTGCTAATAAGGAGCGGCTAAGTTGTGGCTGAATATTTTCTAAACCATCAAACGGGTTAGTACGTTGCTGATGCGCTAATTGCGCAGCACGGATCAATATTTTTGAAGGAACACAGCCGACATTTACACAGCAACCTCCGATTACATCGGCTCCTTCAATGATAGTAACTCTTGCTCCGCCTTCTGCTGCTTTAATCGCACTGGCAAAGGCCCCTGAACCACTACCAATAATGGCTACATGTAATTGTTCTGGCTGGATGTCATTTGACGAGCAACAACTATTCGTTGACATATTTTATTCCTCTTAAAAAGTTAAGCGGTACAAGTTTCATCATCACAGCGTTTATTCGCAGGAGAAACCATGTCCCAAATTGATACAGCAACCATTAGTCCTAGCCCCGTATAAGTAACGTATGAACTCCACCCGTACTGGAACCAAGGGTATAAAGAGAGTAAAACCAAAATGGGGCCAATTGAACCGATAAAACTACGGTGCCATTGACGATGGCTAAACCAGCCTAAGATATTCATTGCCAGCGCTAATACTGCAAACAGTGGTAACAACGTATTGATAAATACCCCTTCCCACTGACTAAGAAATCCCATCCCAATTGCCGCACCAAGACTAGCTATCGCGGGAAAACACATGGCGCATCCCATTGCCGAAACAAGTGCACCTATAGAGCCTGCTTTATCTCCGATACGCGTAACTAGTTCTAAGGGGCTAAACATTACTTATTTTCACTTTTTAAATTTGAAGGGTAGCCAGCGTTGGTAGTCGCTGCAATTAATGCATTGATGTTGGTTTTAGTGTCATCAAAAGAAACAACAGCTAGCTTAGGCTTGTAGGTAACTTTCGCATTTTCAACGCCATCAACATTTTCTAATGACTTTTTAACTGTGATTGGACATGTCGCACAGTTCATCGTTGGCACTTCCAGTGTAACTGTTTTTACTTCAGCAAAAGCACCAAAACTAGAAAGTGAAAGCAGTGCGGTTAATAATAATTTTTTCATAATTAGCTCCAAATTTTAAAATGTTATAAATTTCTTGATCTGTATATTAAGCAAACAAAAGTATCCAATAATTACTGGTCACTAAAATTGTCGCAACTATAACGCTCAGCCAGAAAATTACTTTTCGTTGTTGCTGTTTCTTAGGAATTGCACAGGCCGTTCCCGGCTCACACTCTTCTACAGGACGGTAAATTTTCCAACCTGAGTAACCAAACAACAACACTACAAATGCGATAAATAATGGCCTATAGGGTTCAAATGCAGTTAAATTACCAATCCATGAGCCACTTACCCCAAGTAATAACAGGAGCAAAGGACCTACACAGCATACGCCTGCGCCTAATGCTGCTATGATGCCTCCTATCATTGGAAGGTTTGATTCTTTTTGATTCATATAGATACCTCATTAAGTGATAATGCAAGTGTATTGCATGTACCTAAGTACGGAGTCAAGGGTGATTTATAAAAAATTTATCTTTGATAATCTGCTACGACAGATACGGGGAATAAGCTAACTTGAATTAAGGCGCAGAAGTAAAATTGGATATGCTGTTTTAGTGGGAAATGGTAGTTAAGTGAATCATTTACTTCGGTTGCAACGAATCAATTATTGGGCAGTGGCTATCGTCATCATTATTTTGGCATTGTCCTAAATGTTCTTCCAAAGCGTGTTCTAACAACAACAAGTCAGCCATCTTTTTTTGTACTGCGATCAGTTTTTTATTAGCTAATTCTTGTACTTTACTACATGGACTATCGTTTAACGCAAGTAACCCTTCAATCTCATTTAGCGTAAAACCTAATTCTTGAGAACGCTTGATAAAATGTATTCTATTTACCGTTTCTTTCGGGTAATGTCTATAGCCCTGCATAGGCTTTGGTGGTTGTTTAATTAAGCCTTTGCGTTCATAAAAGCGAATTGTTTCGACATTTACACTCAGTTCTTTAGCCAACATACTTATGGTTCGTTTAGACACGTTATCAATTACCTTACTGACTTTTTGTTTACTTACTTTATATCTAATTAAAGTGACCATCAATGAATACCAGTTTAAACATCGCTAATTGATTTTGTTTTTTCTTCTATTAAATAAGTAAAGTTACCGTTGTTACAACAATATTAAACCACAACAATGTATGGTTTATCCTTTTTCATTATCAAAGTCCAAATTAGTGTTATTACATGCAGTTCTACATGAGTACACCCTAAAGATACTGTTAATATATCACAGGCAATTACGTAATGACACCACTTAAATAAACCTATATGATATGACACCATCTAAATAGACCTAATTAGGCAAAAATGTTCATAAGAGCATATTTACGAGCATCAACTTCTGAGCAAGATGCAAATAGAGCAAAAAGCTCATTAAAAAAATTCGTTTCTGGCTTCAGCAAACGAATTGCTTCTTTTTATATAGAAAATAAATCTGGTAATTCTTTAGATAGACCAGAGCTAATTCGTTTATTGGATGAATCAGAGTCCGGTGATGTTTTGTTAGTTGAATCAATCGATCGTTTAACAAGGCTAAGCCCTGATGATTGGAAAACTCTTGTAGCCTCAATAAATGAAAAAGGAATTAGTGTTGTTAGTTTAGATCTACCAACCAGTCATTTAACATTTGGCAGTTTTCCAAGTGATGATTTTATGAGATCAATACTTAGTGCTATTAATAATATGCTGTTAGAAATATTAGCGGCCAGTGCATATAAAGAATATCGAGAACGTGAACGTAAGCAAAAAGAAGGTATTGTAAAAGCACAGCAAAAGGGACTTTATCACGGTCGTCAGCCTGATTTAGAGGCTCATGATAGGATTGCCTCGTTTACTGAAGCTGGATTTAGTATTAATAAAACGGCTGAAGCAGTTGGAGTTAGTCGAAGTACGGTAATTAGAGTTAGAAAAAAGCTTAAAAATTTAGACTAAGGTTAATTTCGAGGGGATGGGCGCAAAACCCCTAATTGGTGTTGGCAGCTCCATGCGCTGACGGTATGTAAGGCACTTTTTCTATCTTTGGTTGTAAATGAACGACGTGCTGTTTTTCCATCAATGGCAATGATATCAGCACCAGTGGTTTCAATAAGTGATGATATCCAAGATTGAAATGAATGCTCTATTTCATCTGATTTTAACCGACAAATGACACGGGCAATGGTGTCGTGTCTTGGGATACCCTCTTTGAAAGCGCCATATTTTTTTAACCAATCAAGTTTTAGATGCCCAAAATCTTCAATATCCTCCCATCCTTCTGCGCCGGAGAGTACAGCACTAATGGCTAAGAGGAGAATATCGATAAGTTCATGCTTTTTACAGCGTTCAATGCGAGGATCGGTAATTGAATCAAAGTGTTTCAGAAAAGTAGCGCTCATATTAAGTGACCAAGGTGATTATAATGCCTTGATCTGATCGCTACTTGTTCTAGAAGTTCAATTTATAATGATCTTGCCGTGGATTGTCCTGTATAAACTACTTAATTTGATTGACTTGAGTGGGTTTCTTGACTACAATGTTTTTTAAAATTTTGATGTTAGAGTAAAAATGAAAAATACTTGGATTAGTTTGTTAGTAGTACTATCGATTGCATTGCAGTCGTTTGCTTCTGTGGCTAATTCAAATGAAAGTCATCAGATTGACTCTCTACATATTCAAACAGAACATTCCCATGATAGTGATGATATTGAACTTTTCGATGAATCATCTGACACTGAACATAATATTAAAGATTGCCATCATTGTGGTCACTGTCAAGGCACTCACACACAGTGGGTTGCCAGTAATAAATCTACACTACAGACCCCTAAACTTATTATTACAAATCAATATTTTTATGCTGATCATGTAGATAAAATATTCACTGAAGAACCTATACGCCCCCCAATCGTTTAATTTAGTTTTAAAGCTATATTCGTAACAAATTTATTCTTAACTAGCGCTTAATGTAGCCTAGTTGGTTTAGTTGCGGCATTTTATTATTAAATTAAGAGATTATTATGAAATTTTTCTCAGCAAAATCTGCTGGAATCGCATTATTTATCGGCTTTTCAGCAAGTTTATCTGTTAGTAGCTTCGCTTTTGCTAAGCCAACGCTATCGAGTGACTGGCTCGATCGGCAAATCAATAAACACCCTGATATTGTCTCAGCACGTGAACTCATGAATGCTGAATTTTCCAAAGCACAGGGCAGTAAGTTACCACTTTACAACCCAGAACTATCGACAGGTTACGAGCGTGAAGGTGACGGAAATAATTACAATATTGGTATTAGCCAAACGATTGACTTGTGGGATAAGCAGGCTGTTAATGCTGCTATCGGCGATAAAATATTAACGGCGGCCAGTAAACAATTCACTTATGCGATAGAGCAGAAAAAAGCACAAGCCTTAAAAGCACTTATTAATTGGCAACTTGCCATGGATAAGTCGTCACTTGCTTTTGAACAAGAGCAACAGTTAGAAACCTTGCTTAAAATTGTAACTAAAAGGCAGAAAGCTGGCGATCTTGGTCAGGTTGATGCTGAGTTAACTTTCTTGAATTTGTCGCAAATGCTTAATAAAACGGCCCAAATACAAGCACAGTTAACACAAGCTCAAGCCAAGGTTAATGAGTTGTTGCCTGATTGGCGTCCTGATACACAAGCATATCCAGAGCAGGGCTTAGGCGTTACAAACTTTCAAGTAGCTGAGCAGTGGTTAACGCAGCACCCGCAAGTATTAGCCTCTCAAGCACTGTGGCAAATGCAAAAAAGTAAAGCTCAATATGCCATGCTTGAAACCAAAGCCGATCCTACCATTGGAATTAGTGCCGGAAAAAATGATGTCGATAATGTTGTCGGAGTTACTTTTTCTATGCCGTTAAATATTCGTAATGATTACCAAGCTAATGCCAAAGCACAAAACCAACAAGCTATCGCCGCAGAAGCAAATTTTCGTTCAGTAATGCGTAAGCAAAAGTATTTGATACAGGCAAGTACTGCCTCACTAATCTCTAATAAAAAATACCTTGGCCGTTGGCAACAGTTAATGCAAGGACGCGGCGAACACAGCGCGCAGTTATTGCAAAAACAATGGCAAGTAGGTGATTTAAATACCTCGGATTATTTATTGGCATTACAACAAAGAGCGGAAGGTTTATACGCGGGCATTGAATTACAAGCCCAGTTCAAAATAAGCGAAGTGCAATGGCTACTCGATGTAGGCCAATTAAATGCGGCAACTAAGCTATTAAACTAAACCTATTATATCACTTTACGCGGCTTGATGAGCGTGAATTGTTACAGAATTTGGAATTAAAAATGAAAAATAAAATAACTGATAAAACATCTCATAAAATAGTGAAAAAAATAAAACTCATTACCCTAAGTAGTTTATTTACTGGCTTAGCTGTCGTGTCAACTACGGCATTATCATATAACGATGCCGCTCTAGAAAAAACGCCAGCAGTAGAGCAATCCATCGTATTAAAAACTGACCATGATCATGACTCTGAAAGTGAAGAAGTGCATGACGAAAGTGGTCATGAACATGGTAGTGATGAAAGCAAAGACGACCATGCTGCGGAGGAGAAATCTGATGACGGTCATGACCATGGTAGTGAAACAGCGAGTAAAGAAACAGCTGAAGAAGAACATGAAGAAGGCATAAGTTTTAGTCCAGAAAAAATGGCACTCGCCAATATCAAAGTGACTAACTTAAAGCCGGCAATTTTTGCTAAAAGTATCTATGCACCAGGAGAAATAAAAGCGAACGGTTATACCAGTTACATTGTCTCTTCACGTACTGAATCGGTAGTGATCAGTCGTCATGCTATTTTAGGTGAACATGTGACTAAGGGTCAGTCTTTAGTTACCTTATTTAGTGAATCAATGGCCGAAGCACAAGCACAATATCGTGTTGCTTACAGTGAGTGGCAACGAACTAAAAAATTGGGCCTTGGCACCGTCAGTGAAAGCCGCCTATTAGCCAGTGAAACAGATTACATTTCAGCTTATGGTCGATTAACTGCCTTTGGTTTAACCAAAGCAGCCATTAAAGATATTGTAAAAAACAACTCATCAAATCTTGGTGAATATACCTTAGTCGCTCAGCGCTCTGGTGTGGTTTTAAGTGATGATTTCTCTCAAGGACAACGTGTGCCTGCCGGTGAAAAAATCATGGTATTGGCTGATGAAAAAGACTTATGGGTTGAAGCGCGTGTTTCGCCAAATAAAAAATTAAGTCTTCCTATTGGCACCATTGCAAAAGTTGAGTTTGCCGGGCAAGTGCATGTTGCCAAGGTCATTCAAGAAGCACATACCATTGATCCAAGTACGCGTACCCGAATCGTTAGACTGTCGGTTGAAAATACTGATGACAGTTTGCATTCAGGCATGTTTGTTAATGTAAATTTTCAGTTTGATACGCAAAGCCCTGTAATGGCAGTACCAGAAACAGCATTAATGCGTGGTGCCGATGGTGATTGGACGGTATTTGTTGAAGACCATTCTGGTGAATTTAAAGCCGTTGAAGTTGAATTAGGTCAGCCATTAGGCAATTACCGTCAAATTATCGGTATTGAGCCTAATACCCGTTTGGTAACAAAAGGTGCCTTTTTTGTTGCGTCAGAAATAGCAAAAGGCGGATTTGATCCGCACGGCCACTAGGGGAATAAGATTATGTTTAATAAAATGATTGATTGGTCGATCAATAATCGACTCTTAGTAATTATCGCCCTAATTGCTACTATGGCAGGCTCTGTTATGGTGATCCCAAAACTAAATTTAGATGCTTTTCCTGATGTAACCAATGTTCAGGTAGCGGTTAATACTGAAGCACCGGGCTTAGCCGCTGAAGAAGTAGAGCAGTTAATAACCTATCCCATTGAAGCAGTAATGTATGCGTTGCCTGATGTAGAGCAAGTACGCTCTATTTCAAAAACGGGTTTATCGGGTGTTACTGTTGTCTTTAAAGGAGGCACAGACATCTACTTTGCTCGCCAGTTAGTATTTGAGCGTTTACAAGCGGCAAAAGAGTTAATTCCGCAAGGCGTGGGCACACCAGCAATGGGACCTAACACCTCAGGTTTGGGTCAAGTTTTTCAGTATTTGTTAATTGCAGATAAAGATTCTGGTTATGATTCTATGACCTTAAGGAGCTTGAACGATTGGATAGTAAAGTTATTGGTTATGCCGGTAGATGGTGTTACCGACGTCTTATCTTTTGGCGGCAACGTCAGACAGTATCAAGTCAACATTGAGCCAAGTAAATTATTATCATATGAGTTAACGCAAGACGATATTGTTACTGCACTCGATAACAACAATGCCAATGTTGGCGGTTGGTACATGAACCGTGGACAAGAGCAATTAGTTATTCGTGGCACAGGTTGGTTTAATAGTGGCGAAGCAGGTTTAGCTGATATTAGACAAGTACCGGTTAAAACGGTTGATGGTACTGTGGTGACTATCGAAGATGTAGCCAAGGTTTCGCTGGGTAGTGAAATACGCCAAGGCGCAGTTACTATGACGCGCAGAGATGCACAGGGTAACATTGAAAACTTAGGTGAAGTGGTTTCAGGTATCGTATTGAAACGTATGGGCGCAAATACTAAAGCGACAATCGACGGTATAAGTGCACGTATTCCAATGATCAACCAAGCACTACCTGAAGGCGTACGTTTTGAACCTTTCTACGATCAGGCAGATTTAATTACTAAAGCAGTTGATACTGTAGTGCAAGCATTAGCGCTGGCATTTATATTTATCGCTATCGTACTTGCTCTGTTTTTAATGAACTTACGCGCAACCTTTTTAGTGTTAATTTCAATTCCTATTTCAATCGCTATCGCCTTAATGGTGATGTCTTGGATAGGTTTATCGGCAAACTTAATGTCGTTAGGTGGTATCGCTGTTGCTATTGGTATGTTGGTTGATGGCTCTGTTGTGATGGTTGAAAACATGTTCAAACACCTTAATAGACCTGATTCAACACATTACAAAAATGCGCAAGCGAGAACGTTAGGCACAGATGCTGATCCCCACGATGTAGAACATGATAAAGAAGGCATTCCTCTACGATTAAAAGAAGCAGGAAAAGAAGTTGCACGCCCGGTATTTTTTGCTGCCTCTATTATTTTAGTGGTATTTACACCGTTATTTAGCTTTGAAGGAGTGGAAGCTAAATTGTTCCAGCCGATGGCTATCAGTATTATTTTAGCGGTTATTTCGGCTATTTTAGTGGCACTGTTTGTGGTTCCAGCCTTAGCAACCTTTATGTTTAATAAAGGCGTTAAAGAAAGAGAAAGTTTTGTCTTAAAACCATTAGATAAGCTTTATCGAAAAGGCCTCAAAGCCGCGATGAAACACACGAAAGTAGTTATTATTGCTTCATTATTGTTACTTGTGGGTGCAGCATCTTTAATACCTCAAATAGGGACTGAATTTGTACCAGAATTAGAAGAGGGTACCATTAACCTAAGAGCAACATTAGCGCCATCAGCAAGTTTAGAAACAGCCTTGTCGGTTGCTCCAATTCTTGAAGAAAAGTTAATGGAGTTCCCCGAAGTTGAATATACCCTAAGTCGAATTGGACGTGCTGAAATCGGCGGTGATCCTGAACCAGTTAATAACATCGAAATTTACATTGGCTTAAAACCTGTTTCAGAATGGACAAGTGCCAAAAATCGCGTTGAATTACAAGGTTTAATGGAAGAGAAACTTGAGCAATTCCCAGGGTTATTACTTAACTTTTCACAGCCCATAGCGACTCGTGTAGATGAATTACTGTCAGGAGTTAAAGCGCAACTTGCCATTAAATTGTTTGGACCAGAATTAGATATGTTGGCGAGCAAAGGTCAAGAAATTGAAGCGGCAATCAAACAAATTGATGGCGCAAGAGATGTAGCCTTAGAGCAAATCGCTGGTGAAGCACAGTTAGTGATTAAACCGAAAAGACAGCAATTGTCACGTTTTGGTTTGTCAGTTGGCGATGTCATGGAAGTGGTTAAAAACGGTATCGGTGGCGTTAGCGCTGGCCAAATAATCAATGGTAATGAACGTTATGATATTTATGTTCGCATTGAAGAAAAATACCGTGATAACCAAGAAGCTATTGCAGATCTGAGAATACAATCACCTACGGGTGCTTGGGTACGTTTAGGCGATATTGCTACCGTCAGTTTTGAATCTGGCCCACCACAAGTGCGACGTGATGATGTACAGCGACGCGTGGTAATTCAAGCCAATGTTCAAGGTCGAGACATGGGAAGTGTTGTTAGCGACATTCGTGCAGTTATTGATAGCAAAGTAGATTTACCTGCAGGTTATTCTGTAGTGATTGGTGGTCAATTTGAAAACCAACAACGTGCGCAGCAGCGACTATCAGTGGTAGTGCCTCTATCATTGGCACTAATTGCCTTGCTACTTTATTTCGCCTTTGGCTCTGTTGGTCAAGCGATGCTTATTTTAGTGAATGTACCCTTGGCCGTTATAGGTGGTATTTTCTCACTGTATATTTCAGGTCAATACTTGTCAGTGCCAAGTTCAGTCGGCTTTATCACTTTGTTTGGTGTCGCCGTGCTTAATGGTGTAGTCATGGTAGAAAGCATTAACCAGCTGGTAAAAGATGGTATAGACACCTCAAAAGCTGTTTTTGATGGGGCAGTATCTCGTTTACGTCCAGTATTAATGACCGCCATTACTTCTGCGTTAGGTTTAATTCCAATGCTGATGTCCAATGGAGTTGGCGCTGAAATTCAACGACCACTGGCGAGTGTTATTGTTGGCGGTTTGGTTACTGCAACGTTACTCACCTTGTTTGTGTTACCGGTTTTATATGCTTGGTTCTCAAAAGCCAAAATCAAAGATCTTAGAGACTAACGCGCTAGATAACTTAGTGACTTACTCATTAACTTACAAATTAATAAAGTAAGTAACTAATTTGATAGCACTATAAATCGCTACTAGCTAAGCTCTTGTCAAAAGCAGGGCTTAGCCAGTCATTTTCACTCGATGCAGAGATTCAATAGTAGGCTTTTATTAGCTTCGAATTTTTGCATCCTAAATTTAGGGAATAATGATGAAAAAGCTGTCGTTTTTCAATTATTCGCCAAACCTCCTTATTATCGCCACCGTGCTATTTATTATAGTGACGGGCAATTCTACATTTTTTGAACAAGTTAATTCGGTATACCCGTGGCAAGATAATCAAGGTTTTATTATCGCGCTGACTCTTGTGGTAATGAGTGTATTAACCATTATTGTGTCATTTTTCAGTATTATCATTCCCGTTCGAATAGTACTGAGCAGTCTTTTACTCTTATCTGCCATGGCTGGTTATTATACCGATAGCTTTGGCACCATCATTGATAATGTAATGATTCAAAACATTGCTGAAACGAATATCGATGAAGCAACTGACTTACTGTCATTTGAGTATTTTTTAACTGTTTTGTTGTTAGCCATAGTACCTATAGCTTGCCTTTTTATGGTCAAAATAGATAAATCGTCATGGACAAAAAACTGTTGGCTACAAATAAGTAATACCATCATGGCACTTGGTGTAATTACTGTTTCACTTTATATTTTTAGTGCTCAATTCACTAATTTCTTTAGAGAACACAAGCCATTAAGATTTTACTTAAATCCTATCTATCCCATTTACTCTACGGGATTTTTCCTCAAGGACGTGCTTGAACAGCAAGAAAATAACGAATTTTTAATGGTAGTAAACTCTGCCAATGATATTGATAAAGAGTCGCATAAAAAACTCTACATTGTCATTGTCGGTGAAACTGTCCATGCGGGTAATCTTTCTATAAATGGCTATAAACGAGAAACTACACCATTATTAGCTCAAAGAGATGATTTAATTAGTTTTGATAAATTCTATGCTTGTGGCACATCAACCGCGATTTCGGTCCCTTGTATGTTTTCATTCGATAACCGAGAGTCATTTGATAATAAAAAAGCACGGCGAACACAAAACGTATTAGATGTTATTTCCAAAGCCGGGGTAAGTGTCCTTTGGCGAGACAATAACTCTAGTTCAAAAGGCGTCGCAGATCGTGTCGAATACCAAAATTTCAAATCACCTGAGCTAAATTCAGTGTGCGATATAGAGTGTCGTGACATTGGTATGTTAGACGGTTTACAGGGGTATATTGATGATCAAGAAGGTAGTGTACTCATAGTGCTTCATCAAATGGGCAACCACGGCCCGGCATATTACAAACGATACCCCAAAGACTTTGAGAAGTTCACTCCTGCCTGTCAAACAAGCGAACTCTCCGCCTGTGAAACTAGCGAAATTGTTAATGCGTATGATAATGCCATTCTCTATACCGATTACTTTATCAATGAAACCATTAATTTATTAGAAGAGAACAATACCAACTTTGAAACTGCCATGTTTTATATTGGCGATCATGGTGAATCGTTAGGTAAGAACGGACTCTACTTACATGGTATGCCTTACATGCTGGCGCCTGAAGAACAGACTCATGTACCTTTAATTGCTTGGTTCGGCTCTTCATCACACGTTGATATGGAAAGTACGGTCAAACAAAGTAAAAAAGAAAGTTCTCACGATGCTTTTTCTTTTTCTTTACTACATGCGTTAAATATCAGCACAGATATGTCATTGCCTGAAAAAGCGCCATCACCACTATTTGTTATGCAAGAGGAAGAGTAAATGTCAAATAATAACCATACGCACAGCCATGCACATAACCATGACGGAAAATTAAGCATGGCAGTATTTATCAATATTTTACTTACTGTGGCCCAAGTTATCGGCGGGGTTTTATCAGGTAGTTTATCCTTGATTGCTGATGCGCTTCATAACCTCAGTGATGCAGGCGCTATCGTTATTGCGATTGTTGCGAGAAAAATTGCAAGAAAACCCGCTAATAGCCAAATGACTTTTGGTTTTAAACGGGCTGAAATTATCGGGGCATTAATCAACAGTACTACCCTTATTATTCTTGGTATATATCTCATTTATGCCGCAGTTGAGAAGTACTTTAACCCTCAACCTATTGATGGTTGGATTGTTGTTTGGATTGCGACAATAGCCTTAGTGATTGATTCCATAACCGCGTGGTTGACTTATCAAGCAGGCGCGAAGAATAACTTGAATCTCAGAGCGGCATTTATTCATAATTTATCTGATGCCTTTGCTTCTGTCGTTGTCATTGTTGCGGGTAGTTTGATCATTTTATATCAATGGTATGTTGTCGATTTATTGGCAACCATACTTATCTCGGTTTATGTGGTGTACCACGGTATTATTTTAGCTAAGCAAAGTATTCGTATTTTAATGCAAGCGGTCCCCGTTGATATCGATATCGATAAGATTTGTAAGGATATCGAATCAATGGAGAATGTTGAAAAAGTAAGACACATTCATGTGTGGCAATTAGATGATAGCGAAGTGTATTTAGAAACCAGTGTTAACTTAAAAACGATGGAACAATTCCAAGATCTTAAGCCAATTAAAGATTTGCTCGCAGCTCAATACGGTATTCACCACTCGACCATAGAAGTGGTAGTAGGGAACACCTTGCAAATGGAGAATTGTTTTGAACTTGAGTAAACACCTGCTTTATTCAATGTATGCATTAACGCTTATTGCTTTTTTATTTGAAACAACAAATAGCGATATTTGGCTTCAAAATTTGTTATTCAATGCATCCAACCAAACGTGGTTAATTGATAAATATGAAGAGCCTTATCGTTTTATTTTTTACTTGTTGCCTAAATACAGCATTATTTTGTTGGCACTGTCGCTCATTGCTTTTTACGTTATCGCTTGTAGACGCAAGTACTCTAAGCACTTTCAAAAGCGATTATTAGTGGTTATTTTCTCTTTGATGTTAGTGCCGTCAGTCATCGGCGGTTTAAAAGCAACAACCAATGGTGCTTGTCCTGCGCAGCTTGAACTATATGGCGGCGATGTCCCTTATGTTAAGGCGTTTGAATTAATGCCTGAATCGTTTGAGTCAACTAAAAAGTACAAGTGCTTTCCTGCGGGTCATGCCAGCGGTGGTTTTGCCTTAATGTCATTATTCTTTTTGTTTTATCGTCCGAAATACCAATGTATTGCGATAGCGTTTGCTGTTTCTACTGGCTGGATTATGGGGAGTTATAAGATGGCGATAGGTGACCATTTTTTAAGTCACACACTAACAACGATGACGTTGTCATGGTTAATCATTTGTTTGATAGCCGCGGTAGTGTTTCGTACCTTACACTTTCCTAATTCCAAACCTAATGCTAAGAATAGCCAACAGGAGCCAATCAATGGGTACTAAGCAAAAGCCGACGGGAATAAAACGAATATACCTAGCAGCGGGGCATTCACTCAGAGCGTTTAAATGGCTGATAGCAAATGAAGCAGCGTTTAAACAAGAATTCTGGCTGTCAGTTCTTCTCGTTGTGGGCTGTTTATTCTTTCCATTTTCACTTTTTGAGTACGTGTTTCTTTGGTGCGCTTTATTATTCGTATTGTTGGCAGAAATCTTCAATACCGCTATTGAGGCAGTAGTCGATAGAATTGGCGCGGAAATTCATCCGCTGTCAGGTTTAGCGAAAGACTTAGGCTCTTTGGCTGTGATGGTGAGCGTTATCATCGCAACTTTAATATGGGCTGGTGTATTTATTCAGCACTTGAGCTTATGAAGTGTAAATGTTATTAGAATGTATATAGCTATCAAATTCCTTATGAGTTGGATAACAAAAGGCAATATTGAGGAATTTAATGAACGCGATGCTATTACAACTATTAAAAAGCTAGAGCTTAAAAGGCAGCAATTAAAGTCTGAAGGCAATGGTAAAAAATTATCAACTGCAGAACTTAAACTGTTACTTTCTGCATACAATTACACTGGTAATGAGAAGCTATCTAATAAAATAGCTACAACCTTGATTGAAAGGCGTAATAACCGCGCAGAACAAGCATCCAGCAAAGAAGAAATAGATATTGCGAATAAACTGACTATAGATAATTTAGATATTCCATATTAAAAAGCATATTACATATTTTTGGTATGTGCTCTCAATAACACCAAAAATATGTAATGTAGACCTATTTTTAATAACTTCCCATAAAATACGACGAATATAGCCCTACAAATAAATAAAACACCAAGAATATGTTATGTACATACAAAGGTACAAGCTCTCAACACCAAAAATATGTTGCGTACATGCAAAGATATAACCCCTAACACCAAAAATATGTTGCGTACATGCAAAGATATAACGTGAGCGTCTAGCGAACTACACCTATGTTTTAAAATTCCAGGGTAACAAGCTGTCGATATCGGGCTCAGGCTGGCACAGTTCATCAAGGCAAGCACAGATGTAATTAAATGGGATTAGACCATTTATCTTGGCGGTTTCCACAATGCTGTAAAGGGTGGCACTAGCATGGGCACCGTTAGCCGTTTGGCTAAATAACCAATTCTTTCGGCCTATCACAAACGGTTTTACCGCGCGTTCT